>NZ_JAULLN010000007.1:0-303280 GCF_041357655.1 Bradyrhizobium sp. DN3
GCGCCAGCCTTGAGGCCGGCCGATCGCCGGGCTACTTCAACACAGTTGCTCCCCGGCGGGGAGAGGTGAACCGAGCCTCAATGATCCAGCCGAAATCAATCCGGCGCTACTGCGCCGCCGCTTCCCGCTTGCGCGATGCTGCGGCGGCTGCGTGCTCGCGGTCCATGACGGCGCGGCAGGCAGGGCTGACACGCGCCTTGTTCCGCACCATGCAGGCGGTGATCCTGGGGATATCAGGAATTTCACTGGAGCACAGCCGCATCGCATCGCCCGAGCACATCTGCTGCGCTTCGGACGAGAAGGCGAGACCAGGTGATGACTGGAATGCGACGGCGGTGGTGGCGACGGCGAAGAGAGCTGCGATCGTCTGAGAGCGTGTCATGCTGAATGGGTCCCCGAGTTCCGTGGGCTTGAGCCACTTGGTTTTTGGGGCGCCGCACGCGGCTTGATCTGCCGCATGTCACAGCCTTCACGTCGGGAACTCAATCCCGCATGTGGTCGCTCGATTTCCTGATGTTCGAATCGAAAAGTGCTGCGCCGCCCGAAGCGAAGTATGCGCCATTGTCACGCGGCTGCAATGGTCAGCGCAAAGGAATTCGCAATTGTTGCACGCGAGTCACGTCGCGCGCGATCAGATCGGCCGATCGGAGGATGCGCTCGCTTGTTCTGCATCGCTCGCGCCGAGAGCGGCGGCGTGTTCCTCGACGGCGGTGACGCCCTTGGGCGTGAGCTCGAACAGATCGCCGTCCTTCATCACATAGCCATCGGCGATCAGTTCGCCGATCTTGCCGTGGCGATCGTCGGCGAAGGCAACCGACTGGCTGATGTCCCGCAGGATCGAGAGTTGTTCGTCGCGCAGCATGGCTTCACACTCCGTTCGCGGGTTCCGGTCCTCACATGCCGTGGCTCTGAAACACCTTGCTGCAAGACTTCGACAGCTTGGCCCGGTTGGCCTGCAGGCAGCTCTGAACCGCGCTGTCATTGCCGAGGTCCTTGCGGCACAGGCGCGATGCATCCCGCGAGCAGGCCTTCTGCTCCTGCGGCGTGCCCATGTGGCCTTGGCCTTGGGCAAGAGCAGGTGCGTTCGACAGACCGGTCAGGGCTGCCAGCGCGATTGTCGCCAGAACGAGTTGACGGGCCATCGGCGGCTCCAATCTGCCAGGGTTAAATTCAGGTCCTGCATGAACTCATCGCCCTGCCACTTGTTCCCCTCAAGGAGGCCAGCGCCCCGCTATTCAAGGTTCCCGTGGCGCTGCTATAAGGCTGGCGAAGTTGAGGGGATGCTCGATGAAACGCTATCTGGTGTTTGCGCTGGTCGGCCCGTTCGTCGGCGGGTTCCTGCTGCTGCTGACGACGACCTATCAGTCCGGCTATTGGGCCCAGACCAGCCTCGGTGAGGTTGGCAAGCTGTTCGCTGTGTTCTTCAAGTCCCTGCAATACAGCTATCTGTTCGGCATCCTGCCCTCGGTGATGCTTGGCGCGGTCGACGACATCCTGGTCCACATCAGGCGGATCGGCCCGGGCTTGCGGATGCTGCTGGTCGGCCTGCTCGCCTTCGTCCTGGCCTCGCTGATCTACAGCTCGCGCGGGCCGGATTCCGGCGCGGTGCAGTTCATCCTGTACGGCCTCGTCGGGTTCGTGCCCGCGGTGATTTCGTCCTGGCTCGTGCATAGATATGTCGAGGAGCCGCAAGCCGTGGCGGCACCGACCTGAGCGCGCGACCATCGGGCGCGGCGCCGCAACCTCTGCCGCGGCAGCGCGTTCTTTGGAGGCCATGACCATGTCCGACGACGATATCCTTGCTCCGCGCAGATTCCGTTCGGGAAGCGGCTCGCGGGCGACCTTTTCAGGCAAGGAGGCGCGCGGGCCGATCATCGACCAGGAAGGTCACGAGATCCGTCCCGAGACGCTGGAGCAGGGGTTTCGCGAGTTTCGCTTCGAGTTCGGGCAAGGCAATCCGTTCGGCAATCTGACGCGCGAGCAGCGGATCGCGCGGCTCGAGGCGATCGCGAAGTTGCTCGACGTCGCCTTCATCCTGCCCGGCACCAACATCCGCTACGGCATCGACGGGCTGATCGGACTGATCCCGGTCGTCGGTGACATCATCACCACCGCGATCTCGTTGTGGCTGGTGCGCGAGGCGAGGGCGCTGGGCGCGCCCTGGTACATCACGGCGCGCATGCTCGGCAATGTCGCGGTCGACGGCGTGGTCGGCATGGTGCCGTTCGCGGGCGACGCCTTCGACGTCATGTTCCGCGCCAACATGCGCAACGTGCGCCTGCTCCGCCGCTGGCTGGAGAAGCAGCCGCGGATCTGAAGTCCTAGGAATTTTGATGAGCCATTCGAGTGTCAGGCTCGCTGCACCTCTCCCGCTTGCGGGAGAGGTCGGCGCGTAGCGCCGGGTGAGGGTTTTCGCCTCTTGGGGGTTCTCGATCGCGGAGATACCCTCACCCCAGCCCTCTCCCGCAAGCGGGAGAGGAGAACTAACAATGCAAAAAGCGCGACGGCCCTTCGGCCATCGCGCCTTCTGCGCACATCGGAGGCTTGCGAAAAAGCTTACGCCGCGTCGGCGTCGGTGCTGGCATCAGCCTTGCGGCGACGGGGCAGCGGGAAGGCTTCGCTCTCATAGAGCGAGCGGATGCCGTTCTGGTCGAAGCGCGCTTCCTCGACCTGGAGATAGGCGCCGTTCAGCGAATCCGTCGGCAACTGCTCCATCGCGAACTGCACGGCTTCGGCCGCGGTGCCGAACCGGCGATAGGTGAAGCCCGCGCGCTTCTTCTTGCGGATCGCGGCGGGGAAAAGTTCGGCGGAGGTGTTGAAGTTGAACGGACGCAGTGGACGCATGGTCAAAGACCTCGTGATCTTCTCTGGGGCTTTAAGCGCGTGGGGTTGGGGAGGGCAGAGGCCGCAATCGAGCGGGCCCGCCGCACATGTCATTTTCGCCCCCTAATATAGGCCGTTTTGACAGAAATGCGACCCCTGCGATGGGAGAACGTGAATCCGCGCATGGCAGCCCCGCACACGAAATAAATCAAGCAATTTCAATGCGTTACATAGTTTACAACTTGCCAAGAAGCAACAGCACGACCAGCACCACCAGCACGACGCCACCGATCCCCATGCCGGAATGGCCAAGGCCATAGCCATAACCGCCGAAGCGGCCGGACAGGCCGCCCACGAGATAGATGATCACCAGGATGATCAGGATGGTCCCGAGTGACATGGCATCCCTCCCTGGCGGCCGCCAAAATGCGCTGATCGACCGCACCGCCAGAGGAGAAAAGCACATCAAGCCGCCGGGTTCCATGCTGGAACCCGGCGAGCGCGAGCTTATTTCGGCTCGAGCTTCAGCGCGGCGGAGTTGATGCAGTAACGCAGGCCGGTCGGCCCGGGGCCGTCGGGGAAGACATGGCCGAGATGGCCGCTGCACTTGGAGCACAGAACCTCGGTGCGGATCATGCCGTGGCTGGTGTCGCGCTCCTCGTCGATATGGCTCTCGACCGCGGGCTCGGTGAAGCTCGGCCAGCCGCAGCCGGAATCGAACTTGGCGTCGGACTCGAACAGCACGTTGCCGCAGCCGGCGCAGACGTAAGTGCCGGCGCGCTCGTCGTGCTCATATTCGCCGGAGAAGGGACGCTCGGTCGCCTTCTCGCGCAGCACCGCGTACTGCATCGGCGTCAGTTCGCGCCGCCACTGCTCTTCGCTCTTGATGACTTTGTCGTCCGTTATTTTCGTCTTGGCGTCGGGCATGGGTCTCCCGTTTCTCTCGTGATCTCGCGATCAGTTGGTTGCCTTGCTGGCATTCACCAGCGTCGGCTTCTCAATGTAATTATCCGCGAACAGCTTTTTCAGGTTCTCGACCTTGGGGAGGTCGTTATAGGCGATGTAGGGCTGGTTCGGGTGCAGCGTCAGATAGTCCTGATGATAGGCCTCCGCCGGATAGAATGCCTCCAGCGCACCGACCTTGGTCACGATCGGCTTGTTGAAGACGCGGGCCGCGTTGAGCTGGGCGATATAGGCCTCCGCCACCTTCTTCTGCTCGTCGGAGGTGGTGAAGATCGCCGAGCGGTATTGCGAGCCCACGTCAGGGCCCTGGCGGTTGAGCTGGGTCGGGTCGTGCACCACCGAGAAGTAGATCTGGAGGATCTTTCCATAGGAGATCTTCTTCGGGTCGTACTTGATCTCGACGGACTCGGCGTGGCCGGTGCGGCCGCTCGAGACAGTCTGGTAGTCGGCGGTCGCCTTGGTGCCGCCGGCATAGCCGGAGACGGCATTGACGACGCCCGCGGTGTGCTGGAAGACGCCCTGAACGCCCCAGAAGCAGCCGCCGGCGATGACGGTGGTCTGGATTCCGCTCGCGGACGCTGCATCCATGGCGGGGGCGGGGATCACGACCGCATCCTCCGCGGCCCGGGACGGCATGGCAAAGGCCAGCGTCAGGGCGGCGGTTGCGGCGAACAGGGACAGGACGGCAGGTCGGCGCATGGCGATCCTCTTTCCGAAGGTCTGACAGTTTAGGGCGGCCGACGTCGGGCGAACAGCCTGCGCGGCGGTGTTTTCGATCATCCGAGATACGGGCACGGGGGGCGATCGTTACGCCGGGACGGACACGAGTCCGTGAGAAGTGGCTTCGGACCGCGCGACTTGGCGGGATCGGGAACTCCGCGCTAGATGAACCCGCACGATCGATGATCGATCTGGAAAATGGTGGCTGGGAGTGGCCTGACAACATGCTGCGCGTCATTTCCCTGATCCTCGTCGTCCTGGCCGCCTCCGCCTCGCTCGCCTTGGCCGATCCGCAAGTCGGCGACGATCTCGCCATTTGCCGTGACCGCCAGGCGGAGCTTCAGGCCCGCGCGACGGCCTGCGACAATCTGCTCAACGCCGACCGTGTTGCCGGCAAGGACAAGGCGATCGCGCTGTCCGTGCGCGGCAACACGCTGATCAACAAGCGCGACTACGTCCACGCCATCGAAGTCCTGTCCACGGCCCTCGACCTCGATCCCGATTATGTCGTGGCGCTCAACCTGCGCGGTCTCGCGCATGAGCGCAGGGGCGAGGACGACCTCGCGATGGCCGACTACAATCTCGCGCTCCAGAAGCGGCCGGCCTACGGCGTTCCCTACAACAACCGTGGCGTCATCCAGGCGCGCCGGGGCGCGCTGCAGAGTGCACTCGACGATTTCAGCCTGTCGATCAAGTACACGCCAAAATTCCTGCTCGGCTGGACCAATCGCGCGCGGGTTCGCACGCTGATGAAGGATTTCGATGGCGCGATCGCCGACTTTGCGGAAGCCGAGAAGATCGATCCGGCCGCGCCGCAGATCGCGGCCAATCGCTGCATCACCTACGGCATGATGGGCAAGTACGCGCAGGCCCTTGCCGACTGCAACGGCCTGATCGAGAGGCAGCCGAAGAACGTGTTCGCGATCAACAACCGCGCCGACGTCAACATGATGAAGGGCGATCTCGACGCCGCGCTGAAGGACTACAACACGGCCATCCAGATCAATCCCAACAATGTCCGCGCCCATTCCGGCCGCGGCCGGATCTACGAGCGCAGGAAGGATCTCGCCCAGGCCCGCGCCGATTACCGCGCCGCGGCCTATTCGCTGACCAGGTTCGATGAGACCGAGGTTGCGCGCGCCCGCGCTATCGCCCAGGAGCGGCTCGCCGCGCTGACGCCGCAGACGCCGGGCGGCGCGGCCGTCGGGCGCCGCGTCGCGCTGGTGATCGGCAACGGCGCCTACAAGAACGTGCATGCATTGCCCAATCCGCAGCGCGACTCCAGGCTGATCGCGGGCGTGCTGCGCGATCTCGGCTTTCAGATCGTGATGTCCACCAGCGACCTCACCCGCGACAAATTCTTCCAGACGCTGCAGGCCTTCGCCGAGGAAGCGGAAAAGGCCGACTGGGCCGTGGTCTACTATGCCGGCCACGGTTTCGAGATCGGCGGCGTGAACTATCTCGTTCCGGTCGACGCAAAGCTCACCGCGGACAAGGACGCCGAGACCGAAGCGGTCGCGCTGGAGCAGGTGATCGCCGCCGTCGGCGCCGCGCGGAAAGTGCGTCTCGTGGTCCTGGATGCCTGCCGCGACAATCCGTTTGCGCCGACCATGCAGCGCACGCTGTCGCTGAAACTCGTCGACAGGGGCTTCTCCAACATCGAGCCCGGCGCCGGCTTCATGGTGGTCTACGCCGCCAAGCACGGCGAGACCGCGATGGACGGCGACGGCAGCGCCAACAGCCCGTTCGCCACCGCGCTCGCCCGCGAGATCAGGCAGCCGCGTGTCGAGATCAGGAAATTGTTCGACATCATCCGCGACGACGTCTGGGCCGCTACCCGGCACGAACAGCAGCCGTTCACCTACGGCTCGCCGCCAGGGCGCGAGGATTTTTATTTTGTTGCGGGGAAGTGAGGTTGGCGTGGGATGCGACGGCGGCGCCTCATGCGCGGTCCCGTAGGGTGGGCAAAGCGACTTGTCCGCCGTAGCTCGAAGAGCGAAGGCGGAAGCGTGCCCACCATTTTTAACGTGTGCTTGGATAAATGGTGGGCACGGCGCTTCGCGCCTTTGCCCACCCTACGGGAGCGGAGTTTTAGACAACCACGCTCAGCCGTTTCGCCGCCCGCGTGATCCCCGTATACAGCCACCGCGCCCTCGAGTCCTGAAACGCAAAGCTTTCGTCGAACAGCACGACGTCGTCCCATTGCGAGCCTTGCGATTTGTGCACGGTGAGCACGTAGCCATAGTCGAACTCGTCATAGGGCTTGCGCTGCTCCCAGGCGATCTGCTCGATGCCGCCCTCGAAGCAATCGGCGCGTACCGAGACCTTCGTCACCTTGTGGCCGAAATCCTCGTCCGGCGACAGCCGCATGCTGAGGATGCGCGACTTGGAACGTGAGGTGTTGCGCGACTTCACGCGCCACAGGCCGCCGTTGAACAGGCCCTTCTTGCGGTTGTTGCGCAGGCATACCAGCTTGTCGCCGGCGACTGGGAATTGATCCTCGATGTTCTGGCGCTGGCGCACCCGCATGTTGTAGGCACGTCGCGTGTTGTTGCGCCCGACCAGGACCTGGTCGGCGCCCATGACGCGGTCAGGGTCGAGCTCCTTGCGCGAGACCACCTCGCTCTCACCATAGCGTCCGATGTCGAGCTCGCGGCCCTCGCGAACGTCCATCGACATCCGCACGATCGGATCGTCCTGGGCCTGGCGATGCACCTCGGTCAGCATCGCATCCGGCTCCGAATTGGTGAAGAAGCCGCCGCCCTGGATCGGCGGCAGCTGCGCGGGGTCCCCTAACACCAGCAGCGGGCAGTCGAACGACATCAGGTCTCGGCCCAATTCGGCGTCGACCATGGAGCATTCGTCGATCACGATCAGCTTGGCTTTTGAGGCCGGCGCGTCGTCCCACAGCTCGAAGCTCGGCTGCTCCTCACCGGATTCGCGGGCGCGATAGATCAGGGAGTGGATGGTGGAGGCATCGTCGCAACCCTTGTTGCGCATGACCAGCGCGGCCTTGCCGGTGAAGGCGGCGAACTTCACCTCGCCGTCAACGCCCTCGGCGATGTGCCGCGCCAGCGTGGTCTTGCCCGTGCCGGCAAAGCCGAACAGGCGGAACACCGGCGGCGTGCCGCCCCGGCCGGGCTTTGCTTTGAGCCAATCGCCAACGGCCTTGAGCGCGGCGTCCTGATGCGGGGTGAATGTCGCCATCTCTGTCTTGAAGAAGGGCGAAATCGACCGATTCGCCATCCCCCAAAACTAACCATTCGCAGCGCCCGTTCAAGCCGGGCCGACCACCCTACTGCCAGCCGGGAACGCCGCGCATGTCGGGCAATTGATGGGCGATGCCCTTGTGGCAGTCGATGCAGGTCTTTTCCTTGGTGAACAGGAAGCGCTGGTGCGCCACCGAGGCCCGCGGCGATTGCTTGGTGATGTCCATGGAATCGGCGCTGTGGCAGTTGCGGCATTCCAGGGAATCGTTGGCCTTGAAACGCGCCCATTCATGCGCCGCGAGTTCGAGCCGGTGGTCGAGGAATTTCTCTCTTGTGTCGATCGTGCCAAAGATCTTGCCCCAGACCTCCTTGGAGGCCTGCATCTTGCGCGCGATCTTGTCGGTCCAGTTGTGCGGCACGTGGCAGTCCGGGCAGGTGGCACGCACGCCGGAGCGGTTGCTGAAATGGATGGTCGATTTCAGCTCGGCAAAAACGTTGTCCTTCATCTCGTGGCAGCCGGTGCAGAACTTCTCGGTGTTGGTGATTTCCAGCGCGGTGTTGAAGCCGCCCCAGAAGATCACGCCGGCCGCAAAGCCCGCCAGCACCAGCACGCCGAGCCCGAACACCGAACTCGGCCGGATCAGCACCTGCCAGAGTTCGAGCGCAAAATCCCAGCTGCGCGCCAGAAGGCCGCGCGTCGTCTTGCGCTTGGATTCATCAGCGGTCGTCGTCATCGCCGGCCACCGGGGCTGGCGCGCGACAGCAGCGTGTCGATGTCGGTGAAATCGTTGCTGACGGGCGGATTGGCGGTATTCTGCGGCACGTGGCATTCCGTGCAGAAGAAGCGCCGCGGTGAGACCGAGCCCAGCAACTGGCCGTCACGGTCCATGAAGTGCGTGATCGAGACCATCGGCGCCTGCGATTCCGCCGTGCGCGCCCGCGCGTGGCAGGACAGGCACTTATTGCCGTTGAGATCGATCTGGTAGCCGTCGATCGTGTGCGGGATCACCGGCGGCTGCTCGGGATAGTTGCGCACCTCCCTTTCGGACGTATTGCGGTTCGGCAGCATCGGCGGTGCCGGGCCCTCGTCGTTGAGCGGGGTCGGGCCGCGCAGGCCCGATGTCACCGTCTGCGCGGTCAGGGAGCTCGCGCCGGCTGCGATCGCGAGGGCGAGCAGGACGATTGCGGATCGTTTCATCATGACATGCTCACCCGCTCGATGCGCACGGCGCATTTCTTGAAGTCGGTTTGCAGCGAGATCGGATCGGTGGCGTCCAGCGTCACCTTGTTGATCAGCTTGGATTCGTCGAACCACGGCACGAACACGAGGCCGCGCGGCGGCCGGTCGCGGCCGCGCGTCTCGACGCGGGCGCGGATGAAGCCGCGGCGGGAGACCACCTTCACTTCATCCCCGCGGCGGAGCTTCGCCTCCTGCGCGTCGTCCGGATGCATGAAGCAGACGGCTTCGGGGAACGCCTTGTAGAGCTCGGGCACGCGGCGCGTCATGGTGCCGGAATGCCAGTGCTCCAGCACGCGGCCGGTCGAGAGCCAGAACGGATACTCGTTGTCGGGCGATTCCGCCGGGGGCTCGTAGGGCAGCGCGAAGATGCGGGCCTTGCCGTCGGGATAGCCGTAGAACTGCACGTCCGTGCCCTGCTTGACGTAGGGGTCGCTGCCCTCGCGGAAGCGCCACTTCGTCTCCTGACCGTTGACCACCGGCCAGCGCAGCCCGCGCTCGCGGTGATAGGCCTCGAACGGCGCGAGATCGTGGCCATGGCCGCGGCCGAAGGTGGCGTACTCCTCGAACAGGCCCTTGTGGACGTAGAAGCCGAACGCCTTGGACTCGTCGTTGAGATAGCCGGGCTCGATGTCGGAGACCGGAAATTTGTCGACCTGGCCGTTCCGGTAGAGCACGTCGAACAGCGTCTTGCCGCGCACCTCCGGCTTCTTGGCGATCAGGTCCTCGGGCCAGACCTCCTCGATCTTGAAGCGTTTTGAAAATTCCATCAGCTGCCACAGATCGGATTTCGCCTCGCCGGGCGCGGAGACGAGCTGATGCCAGAACTGCGTGCGCCGCTCGGCATTGCCATAGGCGCCTTCTTTCTCCACCCACATCGCGGTCGGCAGGATCAAATCGGCGGCAAGCGCGGTCACCGACGGATAGGCGTCCGAGACCACGATGAAATTGTCGGGATTGCGGAAGCCGGGATAGGTCTCCTCGTTGGCGTTGGGCCCGGCTTGCAGGTTGTTGTTGACCTGCACCCAATAGGCGTTGATCAGGCCGTCCTTCAGCATCCGGCTTTGCAGCACGGCGTGCGCGCCGTTCTTGTCGGGAATCGTGCCCTCGGGCAGCTGCCAGATGTGCTCGGCGTGATCGCGGTGCGCCTTGTTGGTCACGACCATGTCGGCCGGCAGGCGGTGCGAGAAGGTGCCGACCTCGCGCGCGGTGCCGCAGGCTGACGGCTGACCGGTCAGCGAGAACGGGCTGTTGCCGGGCGCGGAGATCTTTCCGGTCAGAAGATGGATGTTGTAGACGAGGTTGTTGCACCAGACGCCGCGGGTGTGCTGGTTGAAGCCCATGGTCCAGAACGAGACCACTTTTGTTTTTGGATCGGCGTAGAGCTCAGCGAGCGCCTCGAGGCGGTTCAGCGGCACGCCGGACATCTGCGCCGCCTTCTCCAGCGTATATTCCGAGACGAACTTGACGAACTCGTCATAGCTCATGTCCGTGGAATCGTTGGGTTTCGCCGCGCCGGTCGCCTTCTTCTGGAGCGGGTGCTCGGGCCGCAATCCATAACCAATGTCGGTCTGGCCGCGCTTGAACACCGTATGTGCGGCAACAAAATCCTTGTTGACGCGGCCGGTCTTGATGATGTGGTTGGCGATGGCGTTGAGGATGTAGAGGTCGGTCTGCGGCTTGAACACCATGCCGATGTCGGCGAGGTCGAACGAGCGATGCTCGAAGGTCGAGAGCACGGCGACGCGGACATGCGGCGCGGAGAGACGGCGGTCGGCCAGACGCGTCCACAGGATCGGGTGCATCTCCGCCATGTTGGAGCCCCACAGCACGAAGGCGTCGGTCGCCTCGATGTCGTCATAGCAGCCGGGCGGCTCGTCGATGCCGAAGGTGCGCATCATGCCGGCCACCGCGGAGGCCATGCAGTGCCGCGCATTGGGATCGATGTTGTTGGTGCGGAAGCCGGCCTTGAACAGCTTCGAGGCGGCATAGCCTTCCCAGATCGTCCACTGGCCGGAGCCGAACATGGCGACGCCGTTCGGCCCGCGCTTCCTAATCGCCTCCTTCCACTTCAGCTCCATGATGTCGAAGGCTTCGGTCCAGGTAACAGGCGTGAACTCGCCGTTCTTGTCGTATTTGCCAGCCGTCTTGCGCAGCATCGGCTGCGTCAGACGGTCATGGCCGTACATGATCTTCGAGAGGAAGTAGCCCTTGACGCAGTTGAGGCCGCGATTGACCTCGGCCTTGATATCGCCATGAGTGGCGACGATGCGATTGTCCTTGGTCGCGACCATCACCGAGCAGCCGGTGCCGCAGAAGCGGCAGGCGGCCTTGTCCCACTTCATTTCGCTGTTGTTGCGCTCGGTGACGAGATTGGCGGCGAGCGCCGGGGCCGGCATCCCGGCGGCAGCAGCGGCGATGGCGGCCGCCTCCAACTTCAGCATCTGGCGGCGGTCGAGCTTGGGCGATGTCATGATGGCTCTCCCGGCCTTCAGGCGGTTTCGATGGCGTGAAAGACCAGCGCCGCGGAATAGACGTCTCGCAGCGACTGGATGGTGTTGAGCAGGGTGCCGAGGCTGC
The DNA here is from genome assembly GCF_041357655.1 of Bradyrhizobium sp. DN3. Classification (NCBI taxonomy): domain Bacteria; kingdom Pseudomonadati; phylum Pseudomonadota; class Alphaproteobacteria; order Hyphomicrobiales; family Nitrobacteraceae; genus Bradyrhizobium; species Bradyrhizobium sp. DN3. The sequence continues at coordinate 11,533 of NZ_JAULLN010000007.1, forward strand.
CGGCATCGGGCGCTTCGGTCACGACGACGAGTTTTCCGCGCGCGTCGCGGCCATGGATCTCGCAGCCGGCCAACCCAGTGATTTCGGCTTCGACCTCAGCGAGCCGCTCGGGCCGCGCCTGCACCAGGATGCTGGCGATCTCGCATCCCGGCGGCGGGATGATGCGTTCATCGCTGAGCACCCGGCCGGTGATCAGGGCACGGCGGTTGAGTGTGGCCTTGTTGAGTGAGGCTTTGTTGACTGAGGCTTTGTTCAGTGAGGCTTGGGCCATGATGCCTGCCTTTCGCTTCTTAGGGATCAATGCGGGGAGGGTGGCGGGCCGGGAGGACCGGCGAACATCTGGTAGATCCAGACGCCGAGGCCGTAAGAGCCGACGGTCCCAACCGCGAGGACGGGCATCACGACCGCGGTCAGGAACAGGAAGGCGAAAATCTCCATGCGCTTACGGCGCACGCGATCTGTCGTGTCGTCAGGGGCCGACATATTCGGACTCTCTGATAGGGATATGGGAAGCGAGACGGCATCCGGGCCGTTACCTGCCGGCACCTTAGGAGGATGAGGTCCAGTTACCTTGATTTGGATCAACGGCTCAGGGCGAGGGCGTGTCGCACACAGCAAGCGTTAGCGTTGCGTTGATCCCGCGCCATGCCGAGCGATGTCCGTGTGACGGAATTGCGAGTCGGTGGACAGCGCCACCTCGCGCATTAAGATGCGCTTAACAAGAACAATGCGGGAGAGCGACGCCATGAAGTTCGGCATCTTCTACGAGCTGCAACTGCCACGGCCTTGGGTGGCCGGCGACGAACTCAGGCTCTACCAGAACGCGCTCTCGCAGATGGAGCTTGCCGATAAGCTGGGCTACGACCACGCCTGGGTCGTCGAGCATCACTTCCTCGAAGAATATTCGCACTCGCCTTCCCCGGAATCCTTCCTCGCCGCTGCAAGCCAGCGCACGCAGAAGATCAGGCTCGGCCACGGCATCCTCCAGCTCACGACAAATCACCCAGCACGCGTCGCCGAGCGCGTCGCGGTGCTCGATCTGCTCAGTAACGGCCGCTGTGAATTTGGCATGGGCGAGAGCGCGTCCATCACCGAGCTCACCCCGTTCGGCCGCGACATGGAGACCAAGAAGGAGGTGTTCGAGGAGGCCGTAGCCGCGATCTTCCCGATGTTCAAAGATGGCGGCAGCGAGCATCACGGCAAGTATTTCGACATCCCCTTGCGCAACGTCGTGCCGAAGCCAGTGCAGAAGCCGCATCCGCCGCTGTGGATGGCGTGCTCGCAACTGCCGACCATCGAGCGCGCCGGCCGCCACGGCTTTGGCGCGCTCGGCTTTCAGTTCGTCAGTGCCGACGCCGCGCATGCCTGGGTGCACGCCTATTACAACGCGATGACCAAGCGGCTCACCAAGCTCGCCGATTACGAGATCAATCCCAACTTGGCGCTGGTCTCGTTCTTCATGTGCGCGAAGACCGACGAGGAGGCGCGTGCCCGCGCCGACGGCGCCACCTTCTTCCAGTTCGCGCTGCGCTTCTACGGCGCCTCGCAGAACCGCCAGCGGCCCGCGCCCGGCACCGTCAACATGTGGGACGAGTACAACAAGTGGAAGCGCGACAATCCGCAAGCGCAGGAGGCGGCCTTGCGCGGCGGCCTGATCGGCTCGCCCGAGACCATCCGCAGGAAGCTGAAGCGCTTCCAGTCTTCGCATATCGACCAGGTCATCCTGCTCAACCAGGCCGGCAAGAACAGCCACGAGCACATCTGCGAATCGCTCGAGCTGTTCGGCCGCGAGGTGATGCCCGAGTTCCAGAACGATCCGGCCCAGGCGGCCTGGAAGCAGGGCGTGATGAGCGGCGAGATCAAGCTGGAAGAGATCGACACCCAGGCTTTTACGGATCGCTACGGCAAGCTCGCGATCAACGTCGCCCCGGTGAAGGCGGCCGCGGAATAGGCCGTTCGTTAAGTCATGTTGCTGACGCAATCTCTGTCTTAGTCGGTGACAACTTAAAACACTGCGTGGGAACCGCCCTGGTTCACACAACGGTTCCATAGCCAAGGGGTTGGCGCGAATCCGCAAAACATCGGCGCAAGTTTCGTGAACGCTTCCGCGTTCGCTTGCGCCTGTTTGCGGTGTCGGGAACCGGACGACGAAAAAATCACAGGAGTTATGATGCTGTTCCGCTCGAGCGCCGCAATTTGCGGCGCCCTGCTTGCGCTTGCCGTTTCTGTTACCGTTGCTCGAAGTGAAACGCGTGGGGGTCACTCAAATGCCGTCGTCGATGTCGATCCCGTCTCTGGGAATGCGGTCGTAGGCGCCGCATCCATGTACAATCCATTCAAACCCGGCAAGGAGGAGGGCGGTCCGCGCACAGCGTCTGGCGAGCGTTATGATCCCTCTGCCTGGACGGCTGCCATCAAGACAAGCTTGCGCCGGAAATTTGGTGGGGTCCAATTTGGTGTGAGGCCGAAATATGCTCTCGTCGAGGCCGCAGGCAAGAAGGTCATCGTCAAGATCAATGACGTCGGACCACTCAGGCCCGGCCGCATCATTGACTTCAACGAGCGCACGATGCGCCATTTCGATCCGAGCCTGGAGCGCGGAGTCATTAAGGACGTGAGGGTCAGCCCGCTTTCGGGGGACGATTGGACACTGGGACCGGTGGGCTGAAAATCCGACGTGGAAGAGGCGGTGCACGTCCCGGACAGCGAGGCTCTGAAGAGGTGCGTCAATCTAGTCCCAGTATGGAATAGCTGGGCGGGCGATCATCAGCCAGAAGATAGCCAGCACCGCTGCGAACGCCGGAAATCCGAAGGCGAACCACCACCGGAAGAGACGGTCATACTCGGCGGGCAGCTTGGCGTCGGTCTCGACCGCACGGACGGCAAGATCGCGCATTTGCGTCTGCATCCACACGACAGGCAGCCAGAAGGCGCCGGTCACCACATAGAGTGCGATGGATGCCGCAATCCAGCCATCGCCAAGGGAATACCCGCCCGACCAGGCGAGCCATGTGCCGGTGATCGGCTGCACGATCACCGCACTCGCCGTGAACAGGAAGTCGGCCAGCACGACCGTCCGCGCGACCCCCGCGATCTCGCGCGGGTCACCGCGTAGATGCGCCATCAGCATGAAGAAAGCGATGGCGGCACCGGTGCCGAGCAGGACCGCAGCACCGATGATGTGCACTATCTTCACAAGGAAATAGAGCATCAGCGATCCTCTCGGATCGCCATGGCGACCAGATTGAGCATCAGCACCGGCCAGATCTTCAGCATTGGTCCGAGTGGATCGGCCCACAGCCGCGGCACCAGTGTCGTACCGATCACGACATAGGTGAGCGAGATGATCAGTGCTGCCCACAGCCCATAGCGGCTCAAAGGCCGCCAAAGAATCGCAAGGCCAATAACGATGTCGGCGAGTGCGCCGGCGATGACGGTGAGAGCCGCGAATTGTTCTTGCAGCCTGCCTCCCCGGAGCAACGACATTCCAATTTCCCAGCCCGGGCCGAGCGAGATGATGCCTGTGGCGATCCAGAACAGGCCGAAGACGCCGAATACCAGCGGCTTGAGCACATAGAGCCGTGCAAACCAGCGTTCCTGCACCGAGGCGGGTTCGCGTGCGAGCGCGACTTCGAGATCGCGCGGCCTCATGCCGGTGACCTGACGCCAGGGCTCGGGATCACCGGTCGCGCCGCGCCGCATCTCGCCCTGTGCCGTCGCGTTGACGGGCGTTGCCCAGCCCAGCATCTGCGCAACGTCACCGGCGCGATAAGCTGCCGAAGCCGCCCAGGAAGGCAGGTGCAGGCGGTAAGCCGGCCTCCAGCGCAGCCAAGAGCGAAACAGCGCGACCGCGTCGCTGAAGGCCATCCGCCGTGGACCGGCCAGATCAAGCGCGAGGCGGGAAGGCGCGCCAGGTTGCAGGAAGAACACAACCGTGTCGACGACGTCGTCGAGATGCACCGGTTGGATCGCCGCCGTGTCCGGCATGACCGGTAGAACCGGTAGTGACGCCAGCCCTCGCAACAGCGCGCTGCCACCATAGGCGGCCCGGCCCACTACGACGGAAGGCCGCAGCACGATCCAATCGAGGTCCCGCGCCATCAAGGCGGCTTCGCCGTCCCGTTTGGTGCGAGAAAAATCGGTCCGCGCATCGCGATCGCTGCCGATCGCCGAGAACAGGATGACACGGCGGACGCCCGCGCTTTCGCAGGCCGCATAAAGCGCCGCGCTGCCGGCGACATGAACGCCTTGCATGTTCTGTCCCTGCAGCGCGCCCGCCGCGTTGATGACGGCATCGACGCCTGCAAGAAGGCTCTTCCATGTCGAAGCATCGGTGGTCCGAGCAATATCGAGGGCGATGTGGCGCGCTTCGGGTGCCGCCGCATGACGCGACACCAATACGCATTCATGCCCTTCGGCGGACAGCCTGGCGTGGATTGCCGATCCGATAAGCCCCGTACCCCCAACGAGAAGGATGCGCATTACCGGGTCCTTCGGTTGGCGGCCCGGATACCGCAAACCGCTTCAAACTCTGATGATGCTGACGAATAAAGCCGGGCTGATGCGATCGTTCCTCGCGGCGGAACTGGTGAGCTCGCTGCAACCACCGCCTGGATTACCGACCGTTACCGCTTTCGCTTCTGCGCCCATCGCGGACATTATTTCGGCCTTGGTCCTTCGCAGGTTTTGACCCCGTTGCAGCCTTTCGACCTGTCGCGGTTGCTGGTAGAATCGGCACAAAGCGCTAGGGAGAGAACGATGCGGTCTCAGGCGGTGCCTGCACATCCAGCGGCTGGCGATGTCACGCCGGCGGTGCTCGCCATCGGCCGAGCCGATTTCCCAAACGTCCTGATCGACACGCTGCGGCGGCAGGCCGATGTCGGCCATTGCATGGTGTTCGCGCTGAGCCGCGCCGGCGCTGCGCGCTGCCTGCTCGATGCCGGTAACATCCCGATCGGCGGCGATCTCGGTGCCGCCTATGCCGGACAGTTCCACGAATCCGATCCCAACCGCGATGCGCTGTTCGAACGCGAGAGCGGCGCGCCGATCATGCTGCCCGCGTTCGCGCCGCGCATGTATGGGGCGCGCTACCGGAAAATCTTCTTCCAGGATTCCGGCATCGTCGACAAATGCGCGACCGCGATCTGGGTCGATGACACCTGCTTCTACGTCAATTTCTACCGCATCGCCGCGCAAGGCCGATTCAGCGCCGCGCAGCGCGAGCGGCTTTGGGCGATTGCACCGGCGATCGGCGCCAGCGTCGCGCGCCATTTTCAGCAGACCGCAACGCCCGATCAGACACTGGCCGCGTTATTCGCGAGCTGCGCTCCGCTCGCCGCTCTCACCCCGCGCGAGCAGGAGGTCTGCAGGCACATCCTCGCAGGCTACAGCTCCGAGGCGATCTCGAAAGGGCTCGGCATCAGCCTGCATTCGACCCTGACCTATCGCAAGCGCGCCTATGAGCGGCTTGGCATCTCCTCGCAGAATGAACTGTTCGGAATTGTGCTGCGCCTGCTCGCGGGGCCTCATGGCCTGAACTGAGGGGACTCTAAGTCCGCGATATCCATTTCCAAAGCGGATACGCCGAACAACGATTCGGCGTTAACCATCGCTGACGGTTCCGATCTGAGCGACATCGCTTCGAAGTTTCTTAAATTTTGCTGGGTACCTCTTCCAGGCACAGTGACCTGGGGAAAGATATGGGTAAGCGGGCGAAACGTGGAAAGGCAGAGACGCTCGCGATACCAATGGTCGCGAGAGTCGCGATTGGCGCCGTGGCCGTCGCCGTAGTGGGGTACAGTTTGCTGTCTCGCCCGACGAGCGTGCAACCGATACGAAAACCGACCGCGCAACAAGCCCAGGCGTCGTCAACTCCGGTTTACGTGGCAACTCCAGTTCGCGCAGCAGCGGCAGCGCCGGCTCCTGCTCCTGCTCCGATTCCGGCTCCGGCGCCTCTGGTCGAACCACCAAAAGCCGCTGACGGTCCCGGAGCATTTGTCCGGCAGGTGGTTGACTACGCCAGCCATCAGACGCCGGGCACCGTGATCATCGATACCGGAAACACTTTCCTTTATTTCGTTCTGAACGACAGGCAAGCGATGCGCTACGGCATCGGTGTCGGCCGCGAAGGTTTCACATGGTCCGGTGAGCAGACCGTGGCCCGTAAAGCAGAATGGCCGGATTGGCATCCGCCTGCGGAGATGGTCTCGCGTCAGCCTTATCTGCCACGGTTCATGGCAGGCGGTCCCGGCAATCCGCTCGGCGCTCGGGCGATGTATCTCGGCGAGACCGAATATCGAATTCACGGCACCAACAAGCCCGATACGATCGGGAAGCGGGTTTCGTCCGGCTGTATCCGGCTGACCAATGAGGACGTCGTGGACCTCTATGAGCGGGTGAAGGTCGGGGCGAAAGTGATCGTGCTTCCGGCAACCGCTGCCCGTCGACCATCCCAGGGAGCGCCGTCCGACGCCGCTTTCCGGTTGCCGGACCCGGCATCGCCGTCGAAGCGGCCCTTGGCGGCCAATGCGCAGATGCCGTCATCTGGACCGAGGATCGCCGAAGCCCAGTAACTCGGTCCTCCGTCCGTCCCTATCGCTAGGGACAGACGCCGGCAGCGGAGTTCGCTAGTCTGGCCTGAAGCATACGAGCATCAGGGGAGGCTGTCTTGAGCACCGCGCCGCGCATCGACATCGACCCTGATACATTCTGGGCCGACCCCTATCCGATGCTCGCGAAAATGCGCAAGGAGGCGCCGATCGCCTTCGTGCCGCAGCTCGGCTCGACGCTGCTGACGAGCCGCGACGATATCTCGATCTCCGAAAAGCAGATCGACGTGTTCTCCTCGCACCAGCCGGCGGGCCTGATGAACCGGCTGATGGGCCACAACATGATGCGCAAGGACGGCGAGGCGCACCAGGTCGAGCGCCGTGCGATGTTTCCAACGGTGTCGCCAAAGACGGTGAAGGCGCATTGGACCGCGCAGTTCCAGGCCCATGCCGACCGCATCATCGACGCGATCGAACCCGGGCGCATCGATTTCATGCGCGACTTCGCCTTGCCGTTCTCCGGCGAATGCCTGAAGTCGATCACCGGCCTCACCAACATCGGCTTTCAGGACATGGACGCGTGGTCGCAGGGCATGATCGAGGGCATCGCCAACTATGCCGGCGATCCCGCGGTCGAGGCGCGCTGCCATGCCGCGACGTCAGGCATCGACACCGCGATCGACGACATCCTGCCGGTGATGCGCAAAAATCCCGACCAGAGCATCCTCGGCGTGCTCCTCGCCTCCGGCATGCCCATGGAGAGCGTGCGCGCCAACGTCAAGCTGGCGATCTCGGGCGGCCAGAACGAGCCGCGCAAGGCGATCGCCGGCACGGTATGGGCGTTGCTGACCCATCCCGACCAGTTCGATCTCGTGCGCAGGGGCGAAGTGTCCTGGCTCCAGGCGTTCGAGGAATATGCCCGTTGGATCTCGCCGATCGGCATGTCGCCGCGCCGCATCGCAAGACCCTGGAGCATCCGCGACGTGTCATTCGAGCTCGATGAGCGCGTGTTCCTAATGTTCGGCTCGGCCAATCGCGATGAGAAGCATTTTGAGCGTGCCGACCAGTTTGACGTGAGACGAGACACGTCCAAGAGCGTTGCCTTCGGCGCCGGCCCGCATTTCTGCGCCGGCGCCTGGGCTTCCCGCGCCATGATCGCCGACGTCGCGTTGCCGACCGTGTTCGCGCGCGTCAAGCAGCTCGAGATCGCCGATGACGAGCCGGCGCGGTTCGGCGGCTGGGCGTTCCGCGGGCTGCTCAATCTGCCGATGAGGTGGAATTAGCCTGTATCTGCGCTTCGCGCCAACGGGACGCAAGCGGTTGCCTCAACTAAGTTGTCATCGCCCGGCTTGACCGGGCGATCCAGTACGCCGCGGCGGTTGTGTGAAGCATTGACGCCTCTGGAATACTGGATTCCCCGCCTTCGCGGGGAATGACGGTGGAGGTGGTGGAAGGAGCTTTGGCCGATCACACCCAGTCCGCTATGATGCCATCATGCTCCTGTTTTGCCCGACGTGTCAAATGGACTTCGGATAATTCGCAAGTCGTTGTTTTTGCACGCCCCGGCTACTGTGCATGGGGTTGTTTTCGCACTTTCTTACCGGGTGCGTGCGATTGTCACATTCGCGTGCAGAAAAAATTCGCGCTGCATCCGCTTCCCCGATTGAAAGATTGATCATGCGCGCCGCCTCGCGCGCAGTGCTCGTATCGCTATTTCTCCGCACGTCTCGACACCTCCGATAAGTCGCACCATCATTCGAGAAACGCGAATGAAGGACGGCCGCGTGCGGCCGGGAGTGTTGAATGCAGCGTCGGGACTTTTTGAAGCTTTCCGTTGGAACTGCGGCCGCAGCGGCGTTCGCGTCCAACGCGCAAGGCGCGGTGAAGGAAATTCGTATCGGCTACCAGAAGACCGGCGTGCTGGTGATCGCGCGCCAGCAGGCCGCGCTGGAAAAACATTTCACGCCGCAAGGTATCGACGTGAAATGGATCGAGTTCTCTTCGGGCCCGCCGATGATGGAAGCCATGAATGTCGGCAGCGTCGATTTCGGCGCGGTCGGCGATTCCCCGCCGGTGTTCGCCCAGGCCGCGGGCGCCGCGATCGTCTATGCTGCGGGCCAGCCCATCACCAACGGCCAGGGCATCCTGGTGCCGAAGGATTCGCCGATCCGCTCCATCGCTGATCTCAAGGGCAAGCGTATCGGCTTCACCAAGGGCTCCAGCGCCCACAACATCGTGGTGCAGACCCTGGAGAAGGCGGGTCTCACCTATGCCGACATCACGCCGGTCTATCTGACGCCGCCGGATGCCGGGCCTGCCTTTGCCAATGGCAGCATCGAGGCCTGGGCGATCTGGGATCCTTATTTCGCGATCGGCGAGACCAAGCAGGGCGGCCGCATCCTGATCAATTCGCGCGACGTCACCAGGACCAACTCCTTCTACATCGCCAATCGCGAATTCGCGAAGAACCACGGGGCCGTCCTGCAACAGATCGTCGATGTGACGACCGCGGCGGGTAAATGGGCCGAACAGCACCGCGACGAGGTCGCCAAATCGCTCGCCGCGATCACCGGCGTCCCGCTGGACATTCAGACCGTCGCGGCCAATCGCGCGAACTTCGTGGTCGGGCCCGTCACCGACGACATCGTTGCGACCCAGCAGGGCGTTGCCGACCGCTTCTACAAACTCGGCCTGATCCCGAAGCCGATCGTCATCCGCGACATCGTCTGGCGCAACCCGGCAGCCTGATCGTGCCGACCAGCCTTCCCATCCAAAAGGGTTTGAACATGAGGCGTATCATTCAGCGCCTGATCGCAGCCATCGTGCTGTCGATCGGCATCGTCGCCGCCGCGGTCGGCACCTCCTACGGACAGGATAAAGTGGTCCGCATCGGCTACCAGAAATACGGCAAGCTGGTGCTGCTCAAGAGCAAGGGCACGTTGGAGCCGAAGCTCGCCGCCGACGGCTACAAGGTGGTGTGGATCGAATTCCCGTCGGGTCCGCCGCTGCTCGAAGCGTTCAATGTCGGCGCGATCGATTTCGGCAACACCGGCGAAGCCCCGCCGATCTTTGCGCAGGCCGCCGGCGCGCCGATCCAGTATATCGCCTATGAGCCGCCGGCGCCGAAGGGCGAGGCGATCCTGGTGCCGAAGGACAGCGCGCTGAAATCGGTCACCGACCTCAAGGGCAAGAAGGTCGCGCTCAACAAGGGCTCCAACGTCCACTACCTCCTGGTCAAGGCGCTGGAGAAGGCGGGCGTGAGGTATTCCGAGATCGAGCCGGTGTTCCTGGCGCCGGCCGACGCGCGGGCCGCCTTCGAGCGCAGCGCGGTCGATGCCTGGGTGATCTGGGATCCGTTCCAGGCCGCGGCGGAGGCGGCCACGGGCGCGCGCACGCTCGCCGACGGCACCGGCATCGTCGCCAACTACCAGTTCTATTTCTCCTCCAAGAAATTTCTCGAAGCCAATCCGAAGATCGTCGACGCCGTGCTCGCTGAACTGAGCGCAGTCGACGATTGGGCCAAGGGCGACATCCATGCGGTGGCCGAGCAGCTGGCGCCATCGATCGGTCTGTCGGTCCCCGTGGTCGAGGTCGCGTTGAAGCGGCAGGCCTACGGCATCAAGCCGATCACCGACGCCGTCATCGCCGACCAGCAGCAGGTCGCCGACGCGTTCTTCGCGTTAGGTCTGATCCCCAAGGCAATCAAGATTTCCGACGTGGCGCGCAAACCAGGAACATGAGCAGCACGATGAGTAAGCAAGCGAACGCCAACATCCTCTGGTTCCTGCCGACCCACGGCGACGGCCGTTATCTCGGCACCGGCATCGGCGGCCGCGAGGTCAACTTCAACTATCTGCGCCAGATTGCGCAAGCTGCCGATCAGCTCGGCTATTTCGGCGTGCTGCTGCCGACCGGGCGGTCTTGCGAAGATTCCTGGATCGTCGCCTCCAGCGTCGCGCCATTCACCGAGCGGCTGCGCTATCTCGTCGCCGTCCGCCCCGGCCTGCAATCGCCGAGTGTCGCCGCGCGCATGACGGCGACGCTCGATCGCATCTCGAACGGCCGGCTTCTCGTCAATGTCGTCACCGGTGGTGATCCCGTCGAGAACAAGGGCGACGGCATCTTCCTCGGCCATGACGAGCGCTACGAGGTCACCCGCGAGTTCCTCAACGTCTACAGCGACCTGCTCGCCGGAAAGATGGTCAATGTCGAGGGCAAGCACATCCATATCGAGGGCGGCAAGTTGCTGTTTCCTCCGGTGCAGTTGCCGCGTCCGCCGCTCTATTTCGGCGGCTCCTCGGATGCCGGCATCGACGTCGCCGTCGACACCGTCGACAAATACCTCACCTGGGGTGAGCCGCCGGCGCTGGTGGCCGAGAAGATCGCGAAAGTGAGGGATGTCGCCGCCGCGCGCGGGCGAAAACTTTCCTTCGGCATCCGCCTTCACGTGATCGTCCGCGAGACCAATGAAGCGGCCTGGCGCGCCGCGAGCGAGCTGATCAAGCATGTCAGCGACGACACCATCGCGCTGGCGCAGAAGAACTTTGCCCGCATGGACTCCGTCGGCCAGCAGCGCATGGCGCAGCTCCATGGCGGCAAGCGCGACCAGCTCGAAATCGCGCCGAACCTGTGGGCTGGTGTCGGCCTCGTGCGCGGCGGCGCCGGCACCGCGCTGGTCGGCGACGCCCAGACCGTCGCGGCGCGCATCAGGGAGTATCAGGATCTCGGCATCGATACCTTCATCATGTCGGGCTATCCGCATCTAGAAGAAGCCTATCGCTTCGCCGAGCTGGTGTTCCCGCTGCTCGCGCTGGAGCAACCCTCAAACGTGACGAAGCTGCACTTCAACGGCGGTCCCTTCGGCGAAACGGTCGGCAGCGATTTCCGTCCGCAGCACCGGGTGTCGTAGTCATGAGCCTGATCGACAGCATTCCGTTCCCGCGCAGCATTCGTTTGCCGCGCGTCGACGGCCTGATCCAGTGGATCGTGCCGCTCGCCATCATCGCGATCTGGCAGGTCGCGAGCGTCACCGGCTTCGTGCCGACGCGGGTGCTGCCGGCGCCGAGCGACGTCGTGCTCGCAGGCTGGAAGCTGCTGCTCTCCGGCGAGCTCGTTCGCAACATCTGGGTGTCGTTCTGGCGCGCCTCGATCGGCTTCCTGATCGGCGGCAGCATCGGTTTCGCGTTCGGCCTCGCCAACGGCCTGTCGCAGCTCTCGGCAAAGCTCACCGACACCACGCTCCAGATGGTGCGCAACGTGCCGCATCTGGCGCTGATCCCGCTGGTCATCCTCTGGTTCGGCATCGACGAGAGCGCAAAGCTGTTCCTGGTGGCGCTGGGCGTATTCTTCCCGATCTACCTCAACACGCTGCACGGCATCCGCACGGTCGATCCGCAGTTGATCGAGATGGGCCGCATCTACGGCATGACCGATGGCGAATTGTTTCGCCGGGTGATCTTCCCGGGCGCGTTGCCCTCGATCTTCGTCGGCATCCGCTTCGCGCTCGGCATCATGTGGCTGACCCTGATCGTCGCCGAGACCATCGCGGCGTCCTCGGGCCTCGGCTACATGGCGATGCAGGCGCGCGAGTTCATGCTGATCGACGTCGTCGTGCTCTCGATCCTGATCTACGCCCTGCTCGGCAAGCTCGCCGACAGCGCCTCCCGCGTGCTGGAGCGGGCGACGCTCTCTTGGCACCCCGCCTTCCAGAAACGTTGAGCAGAAATACTGAGAATCCCATGCAGACAGCGCTTCGTACCTCCCTTCCGAAAACCGAGCTCGCCAGGCGCGCCAATTTCGCGCCGCACGCCCGTGTGGTGCGCGAGGAGCGCCCGACGACGACCGCCGGCCTGCCGCTCAGCATCCGTGGCTTGCGCAAATCCTTCGGGGACAACGAGGTGCTGCGCGGCATCGATCTGCACATCCCCGCCGGCCAGTTCGTCGCCATCGTCGGCAAGAGCGGTTGCGGCAAGAGCACGCTGCTGCGGCTCATCGCCGGCCTGGAGAAGATCGACGCCGGCAGCATCAGCTTCGGCCAGGATATCCAACCTGAGGACATCCGCGTCATGTTCCAGGAGCCGCGGCTGCTGCCCTGGGCGCGCGTGCTCGCCAATGTCGAGGTCGGCCTTGGTCGCGATCGCGTCTCCGGCGATGCGCATGCGCGCGCCGAGAAAGCCCTAGGCGAGGTCGGGCTGGCCGACAAGCGCGACCAATGGCCCTCGGTGCTGTCGGGTGGCCAGAAACAGCGCGTCGCGCTTGGCCGCGCGCTGGTCTCCCGCCCGCGCGTGCTCGCCTTCGACGAGCCGCTCGGCGCGCTGGACGCTTTGACCCGAATCTCGATGCAGCGTCTCTTGGAGCGCGTTTGGCGCGACCAGGGCTTTACCGCGATCCTGGTGACCCACGATGTCGCCGAAGCGGTCGCGCTGGCAGACCGCGTGCTGGTGATCGAGGACGGCCGCATCGCCCATGACGTCACGGTTAACGCGGCCCGGCCTCGCCAGCGCGGTTCGGCCGAGCTTGCCGGCCTCGAAGGCTCGATCTTGAGCCACCTGTTATCGGCGGACGATCGTACCTAAATACAGGGAACCCCCATTTCGGGGAGCAACGCCATGAATGTAGTGCCCCGCGATCTCATGACCGAAATCCCCGTCTCGTCCGCCGATTTCCGCGGCGCCATGCGCCACCTCACCGGCGGCGTCAGCGTCATCACCGCCGGGCGGGGCAGGGACATCACCGGCATGACGGTGACCTCGGTGACCTCGCTGTCAGTCGAGCCGCCGACGCTGCTGGTCAGCGTCAACAGGGACGCCTCGTCCTTTCCATTGATCCGCCGCCACAGTGCCTTCGGCGTGAACATCCTCAATGCCGACCAGCTCGATGTCGCCGAACGTTTTGCCGGCAAGGGCGGACTGAAGGGCGCCGACCGCTTTGCAGGCGCCCAATGGGTGACATCCGTCTCGGGTGTTCCGCTGCTGGTGGGCGCGCTCTCGGCGTTCGACTGCGAGGTCGAGGAGATCATCGAGCGTCACTCGCACGGCATCGTCATCGGCCGTGTCAGGGATATCAGGAGCTCGACCCGCACCGCCGCGCTGGCCTATTGGCATGGGCAATATGTGGCAGTCGATCAAGACGAAGATGCGGCCAGGCTCGCCGACGTCAGCGTTCCCGCGCGCGCCCGGCGCGGCATTTGATCGCCGCTGGCCGGCGGCCCACAGGCTGGCCTTTTTCCCGTCATCGCTCTAGAAGCGCCTCAGCCTTCCCGCCGGGACGGCAATGGAGCGGATGGATGAAGCGCGTTGCGACCTGGGCCTTCTACGCTATCGGCGCGCTCGCGATCGCCTATCTCGCGCTCTACGCCTATGCGATGTTCAGCGGCCAGCCGATCGTGCCGGGCGACCCCATCCATATCTTCCGCAAGCCCGACGCGCCGAGTTATTCGTAGGACCTCTTAGGTCTCGTAGGGGGGCAAAGCGAAGCGTGCCCACCACTTCTATCCAGCGAAGACAAATGGTGGGCACGGCGCAAATGCGCCTTTGCCCACCCTACGGCATCTGCGTTCACCCCCTTAAAAGCGCCAACGCCAGCGCCTGTGCGCGCGGCACGATGCTGTCGAGCTCGAGATATTCCTCCGGCGTGTGCGCGAGCCCGCCGACCGGCCCGAGGCCGCAGATGGTCGGCGTGCCCACTGCGGCGGTGAAACCGGAATCAGCGCAGCCGCCCGAGAACTCGCCCTGGAGCGTGGTAAGGCCGACCTTTCTTGCGGCGGCCTGATAGCCTTCAAACAGCGCCTTCGACTCCGCGCTCTGCACCACCGGCACGAACTCGCCCTTGATCGTCAGCGTCGCGCTGGTGCCCGGCACGTAGGACGTCGCGACGATGTGCTCGATCGCGGCCATCACCGTCGCGCGGTCTGCGGGATCGACATAGCGCAGGTCGATCTGGCCTTCCGCGTAGGGCGCCGTGGTGTTGACGGATTGCCCGCCCGAGACCAGGCCGACATTGAGCGTGATGCCCTTGTCGAGATTGGTCAGCGCGTGGATCTGCACGATCTTGTGCGCGAGCTCGCCGATCGCGCTGACGCCGGCGGCGAAATTGGCGCCGGAATGCGCGGCTTTACCGGTGATGGCAAGATGCATGAAGATGCCGCCCTTGCGCCCCGTGACGACGTTCCCGGTGGGGCGGCCCGGCTCCGAATTGAACACGGCGCGCGCGGCGCCTCCTTCGCGCTCGATCACCGGCCGCGAGGAGGGCGAGCCGATCTCCTCGTCTGAGGTGATCAGCAGCTTGATCGGATGCGGATTGCCGCCGAATTTGTGGAAGGCGGTCGCCACGAACACGTTCATGACGAGCCCGGACTTCATGTCGGCAACGCCGGGTCCATAGGCGCGGCCATCTCGAATCGTGAATGGACGCCGTCCGGCCTCGCCCTTGCCGAACACGGTGTCGCGATGTCCCATCAACAGCACCGGCTTCTCGTTGCTGCCGGGCTTTGCGACCTCGGCATGGATGGCGTCGCCGAAGGTGGCGTTGGCCTCGCGACGGAACGGAATGCCGTGCTCGGCAAAATGCCGCTCGAACCGCGCACCGACCGCATCGACGCCTTCCTTGTCGTAGGATCCGGAATCGATGTTCACGACATCGCGCAACAAATCGATCATCGCTTGCCGCTGCGACGCCAGCCAATCCGTGATTTGAGCTTCAGACATGTTTATCCTCGTGTGGTTCTCACGGGGGTTATAGAGCCTCGCGCAGGCGCGACCTAGTCGCCGGATGCGGTGCGGCCATGTTGCGTGCTGTGGCTTGGGACGCGTAGTGCCTCCTCAGTGTCGTCCTGGCGAAAGCCAGGACCCATATCGCGGAATCTCTCGAGTATGGGCGGTGTACCGGACGATTAATCTTCGCCAAACTCTCCCTGGGGTAATGGGTCCTGGCTTTCGCCAGGACGACACTGAGAGTGCGGCGCAGAGTGCCTTGAAAGCAAAATGCCCGGGACTGGCCCGGGCATCTGCATTCTCAATCAGCGTGGCCGCCTCACGCCCCGATCGGCACGCGCGGATATTCACCCGGCGTTCCCGCGGGCGGGATCGGGATGCCGCCGTCGGCGTATTCGTTGAGCTTGTTGCGCAGCGTGCGGATCGAGATCCCCAAGATATTGGCGGCATGGGTACGGTTGCCGAGGCAGTGCTTCAGCGTCTCCAGGATCAGGTCGCGCTCGACATCGGCGACCGTGCGCCCCACGAGCGCCCGCGTCACCTGCTCGGCGGCCATGGTCGCATGCGCCACCGCCGGTGCAGTTCTGGCGAGGTCGAGGCGGTCGCCGTCGGGCGTGATGATCGCGTCGGGGCCGATCTCGTCGCCCTGCGCCATCAGCACGGCGCGATGCATGGTGTTTTCGAGCTCGCGAACGTTGCCCTGCCAGCGGTTGGTGGAGAGCACGCGGCGCGCCTCCGCCGAGATCGGGCGCAGCGGCACGCCGTTGGCCTCGGCATATTTCTTCACGAAATGCTGGGCGAGCTCGAGGATGTCGGCGGGGCGCTCGCGCAGCGGCGGGATCTTCAAGTTCACGACGTTGAGGCGGAACAGCAGATCCTCGCGGAACGTGCCTTCGCGCACGGCTTCAGCGAGGTTGCGGTTCGAGGTCGCGATGATGCGGATGTCGACGGCGACAGGCTTGGTGCCGCCGACGCGGTCGATCACGCGCTCCTGGATCGCGCGCAAGAGCTTGGATTGCAGGCGGACGTCCATCTCGGAGATTTCGTCGAGCAGCAGCGTGCCGCCGGTCGCCTCTTCGAACTTGCCGATGCGGCGGGCGACCGCGCCGGTGAAGGCGCCCTTCTCGTGGCCGAACAGCTCGGACTCCAGCAGATGCTCGGGGATCGCGGCGCAGTTGATCGAGATGAACGGACGCTTGGCGCGTGCCGAGCGGGTGTGGACGTAGCGGGCCAGCACTTCCTTGCCCGTGCCGGACTCGCCGGTGATCATCACCGAGGCGTCGGAGCCCGCGATCTGCTGGGCGAGCTTGATCACCCTGGCCATCGCCTCGTCGCGATAGACCAGCTCGCGGGAATCATTGGCAACGGCAGCCAGCACCGCGGCGATCAGCTCCGGATCCGGCGGCAGCGGGATGTATTCCTTGGCGCCGGCATGGATCGCGGCGACCGCGGCGCGGGCATCGTTGGTAATGCCGCAGGCGACGATCGGAGCGTGGATGTGCTCGGCCTCCAGCCGCATCACGAGGTCGCGGATGTCGAGCGCGACGTCGACCAGCAGGAGGTCGGCACCCTTGCCGCCGCGCAAGACGCGCATCGCCTGCTCGTGATCCTCGGCATGGGTCACGGTGGCGCCGTTTTCCATCGCGATCTTGGTGGCGGTGGTGAGCTGGCCCTTCAATGTGCCAACGATGAGAAGCCGCATGTCAGTCTCCTGTCCGTCTGGTCGCGCTGCCGCGCGTCATTCCCGTGTATTCGCTAGCCGCGTTCGGTCTTGATGATTTCGGTCATGGTCACGCCGAGCTTGTCCTCGACCAGCACCACCTCGCCGCGGGCGACGAGACGGTTGTTGACGTAGATGTCGATGGCCTCGCCGACGCGGCGGTCGAGCTCGAGCACGGTGCCGGGCCCGAGCTTCAACAGCTCGCCGACATCCATCTTGGAGCGGCCGAGCACGGCCGAGACCTGCACCGGCACGTCGAACACGGCTTCGAGGTCGGCGGCGACGCGCGCCGCATATTCGTCCTCGTTGTAGCCGACGTCGGTGCCGGCAGGCGGCATCGGGCCGTTGAGATCGGGCAGCGGGACCTGTCCGTCGGTGTCGCTCATGGCTTAATTCCCCCTGCGGGACGCGATATAGCGTCCGACCATGTCGTCGATCTTGGCCGCGATGGCGCCGCGTTCCAGCACGACGCCGCCATCGGCCCATTCGATCCGGCAGTCGCCGGTGGCAATCTCCGGCTCGGCCAGGATCACCAGCCGGCCCTCGAAGCCGCTCTGCTTGGCGAGCCGCTCGATCTTGTCACGGGCAGCGTCGTAGAGCGCGTCGTTGATGCGGACGACGAGATGCGGCGTCGCGACCAGATGCGAGAAGCAGTCCTTGACCAGCGCGACGATCTCGCCGAGCGGCTCGGCGGCGACCAGATCGGCGCACAGCTTGCGCGCCACCGCGACCGCGACGTCGACAGCCTCGGTCTCCATCTTGGACTCGATGTTGCCGATGCTGGAGGCGATGCCCCGGATCGCGATGTTGATCTCCTCCATGGCGAGCGCGACGCGGCGGTCGCTCTCGGCCTTGGCCTCGCGCTGGCCGGCGGCAAAGCCGTCCTGATAGGCGCGTGCCTCGGCTTCCGCGACCTTCTGGGCGATCTCGGCCGCGGTCGCGGCCTTCTCGCGCGTCGAGCGCTCGGGTGCGGCGAAGTCGGTATCGAACAGGAATTTTGCCGGAGCGCCCATCAGTACACCAGCTCGTCGTCGGCGCGGTTCTTGGTCAGCATGATCTCGCCCTTGGCGGCGAGGTCCTTGGCGAGGTTGACGAGCAGCGCCTGGGCCTCGTCGACGTCGCGCAGGCGCACCGGGCCCATCGCCGCCATGTCGTCCTGCAGCATCTTGGCCGCACGCGAGGACATGTTGCCGAAGAAGAAGCTGCGGACGTCCTCGTTGGCACTCTTGAGCGCGACACCGAGCTTGTCCTTGTCGACGTTGCGCATCAGCGTCTGGGCCGAGCCGGAATCCAGCTTGACGAGGTCGTCGAAGGTGAACATCAGCGCCTTGATGCGCTCGGCCGATTCCCGGTTCTCCTCTTCCAGCGAGGTGATGAAGCGGGTCTCGGTCTGGCGATCGAAATTGTTGAAAATTTCCGCCATCACCTCGTGGGCGTCGCGACGGCGGGTCTGCGACAGGTTGGACATGAACTCGGTGCGCAGCGTCTTCTCCACGCTCTCGATCACCTCCTTCTGCACGGCTTCCATCTTCAGCATGCGGTTGACGACGTCGAGCGCGAGCTCCTCCGGGAAGATGCCGAGCACGCGCGCGGCGTGCTCCGGCTTCAGCTTCGACAGCACCACCGCGATGGTCTGCGGATATTCGTTCTTGAGATAGTTTGCGAGGACCTCTTCCTGCACGTTGGAGAGCTTCTCCCACATGTTGCGGCCGGCGGGGCCGCGGATCTCGTCCATGATGCCGTTGACGCGCTCCGGCGGCAGGTATTGCTGGAGCAGCCGCTCGGTGGCGTCGAAATTGCCCATCAGCGCGCCCGAGGCCGACATGCGCGAGACGAATTCGAGCAGCATGTCCTCGACGGTGTCGACCTCGACGGTACCGAGCGTCGACATCTCCAGCGAGAGCTGGCGCACCTCGTCGTCGTCGAGCAGCGACCAGATCTTGCCGCCATATTGCTCGCCCAGCGCCAGCATCAGGATCGCGGCACGCTTCGGCCCGCCCAGCGCTGCGGTCTTGGCGCCGCCCGCGCGGTTGCCGGCGCGCTGACCGAGCGTGGAGATCACGCTGGTGATGTCGTTGGAGTTGGCGTTCTGCAGATTGGCGGCCATGTCAGATCACTTCTTGATTCACTTGGCAAAGTTACTTGGCTTGGGTTATTTCGCGGGTTCGGTCAGCCACTGGCGGATGATGGCGACGGTTTCGTTGGGGTTGCGCTCGGCGAGCTCGCCGACGCGATGAACGGACTGGGCGTGGACCTGGCCCTGAATGGTGGCGACGTCGATGGCGCTGGCGGCGCCGCCCGGCAGCAGCGGCTGGCCGGTGGCGGGTGCGGCCTCTTCCGAAGCGGAGGGGCCCGTCAGCACACCGGAGATAGCGGCGGCGACTTCATCGGAGGCGAGAATGCGCTTGACCAGCGGGCGGATCACCAGGAACAGCACGACCAGGCCGAGCAGCATCATCACGCCGAGCTCGACGAAGTACATGACGTCGTCCTTGGTGAACTGGAGCATGCCGAGGAAGCCGCTAGGCTCGCCGATCGGAGCGGTGGAGGGCGCGTCGGCGAAGCGAAGATTGACGACCTCGACCTGGTCGCCGCGCTTCTGGTCGAAGCCGATCGCCGAGCGCACCAGCGCGGCGATGCGGTCGAGCTGCTCCTTGGTGCGGTCCTGATAGGCCAGCTCGCCCTTGTCGTTCTTGGAATAGATGCCGTCGACCAGCACCGCGACCGAGATACGGTTGACGCGGCCGGCCTCGGTCACCTCGGTCTTGGTGGTGCGGGAGATCTCGTAATTGTTGGTCTCTTCGGTCTTCTTGCTCTGGTCCTTGGCCGCGACGCCGTTGTTCTGCTGATTGCCGGGCAGCTCGTTGTTGACGGTGACCTGGCCGTTGTTGTCGGCGGTCATGCTCTGCTCTTCGCGGGTCTGGCTCGAGCGCAGCACGCGGCCTTCGGGATCGAACTTGTCCGAGGTCTGGGTGACCTTGTTGAAGTCGAAATCGGCGGAGAGCTGTACGCGGGCGCGGCCGGAGCCGACCACGGAGGAGACGATGTCCTCGACCTGCTTGCGCATCCGCTTCTCGAAGGCGATGCGGCGCTCGTCGCCGACCGCCTGCTCCGGATCGGTCGCGGCGCCGTCGGCGAGCAGCTGGCCGGCTTCGTCGACGATCGAGACCCGCTGCGGCTTCAGCCCATTGACGGCGGAGGCGACGAGGTGGCGGATGGCGCGGATTTGCTGGGCTTCCAGCGAGCCGCGGACGCGGACCACGATCGAGGCCGACGGCTCCGGCGCCTCGCGCGCGAACAGCGGGCGCTCGGGCAGCACCAGGTGGACCCGGGCGGCCTGGATGCGGTCGATGGCGCGGATGGTGCGGGCGAGCTCGCCTTCGAGCGCGCGGAGGTGATTGATGTTCTGGACGAAGGAGGTGGTGCCGAGCGCGTCCGACTTGTCGAACACCTCGTAGCCGACGCCGCCGCCCTTGGGCAGGCCACCCTCGGCAAGCTTCATCCGCAGGCGCGTGACCTTGTCCTTGGGCACCATGATGATGGAGCCCTCGTTGCGGATCTCGAACTGGATGCCCTGGCGCTCCAGGTCCTTGATGATGCCCGAGGAATCCTCGACACTGAGGTCGGTGAACAGCGTCGTCATCTGCGGCGTGGTGACGCGCATGATGACGAACGCGAAGAAGCCGATGAGCGCGGCGGTGACCGCGATCATCGCCCCGAATCGGGCGGCCCCGATACCTTTCAGGAAGTCGACCAGACCTTGCAAGCAACCGCCCCAACAGATTCGGCCGCTTTCACTGGAAAGGCCGAGTGGGCAATTATTGCCTAGGTGATGGTTTCGATATGGTTAACGACGGTTAAGAGGTCCGACAAAAGTTAACACGATGAAAAATCGGCCCCGCAGGGCGAGGCCGATTTTCGTCAAAAGCTGCAGATTTCCGGATCGCTTACTGGCGATATTGCTGGATGCGGGTGGTGCGAAGACCCGCCAGACCGTGCTGGTCGATGGAAAACTGCCAGGAGAGGAATTCGTCGACCGTCAGGGTATAACGGCTGCAGGCCTCCTCAAGGGAGAGAAGTCCTCCGCGCACAGCGGCGACGACTTCGGCCTTGCGGCGGATGACCCAGCGTTTGGTGCCGGGTGCGGGCAGATCCGCGATCGTCAACGGACTGCCGTCCGGCCCGATGACGTATTTTACCCTCGGGCGATGGGGTTCTGTCATGGCGTACTCACAAACTCTCAACCACTGAACTCACGCCGTAACCCTACGCCCCGCGGCTTAAAAATCCGCTAAGCCTAAGGCTTCAATACAATTCTCGTTGAAACTGGCTGGAACGCGCTCGTCTCGGCCGGCGGGACGGGTGCGTCCAGGCCAGTCGAGGGGGACTTCGTAAATACTTTACTAACGAACGAGGCCTGCGCGGGCTCTCTCAGCCGTCGTCCCGGCGAAGGCCGGGACCCATACCGCGTGATCTGTCGATGCGACGTAGGCAGCAGTACCGCGGAAGACCCCCAACTACGGGTCTTCGCCAAACTTCTCCCTGTGGTTATGGATCCCGGCCTTCGCCGGGATGACACGGATGTGTAGCTCGTGCCCGCGCCTCAATTGCTGCCGGTTGCGATGATGCTCTTGACCTGGCTCAGGGTGTAGCTGGCGCCGTCGATGGTGAGGAGCGGCGGCGACTGGGTCAGGTCGACCGACGACACCGTGCCCTGCACCTGCGCGGCGATGCCGACGGTGTTGTTCGCCACATCCTTGCCCGTGGCCGAGATCGTGTACTTGCCGTCGGGCCATTGCGTGCCGTCATTGCCCATGCCGTTCCAGGTGAAGGGGATGTCGGTGCCGGCAGCGGCGGTATATTTGCCGGTAAACACGGTCTGGCCGCTGGCATTTGCGACGGTGATGTCGACGGTCGAGTCGGTCGGCACGTTGAGATGCCAGGTCGCCGACGATTTCGTCATGGTCGCGGTCGAGCCGTCGACCAGAGCGGTCTTGCCGACGAAGCCCAGCGCCTGGGTCGCCTGCGTGGTCTGCTGCAGGGTGACGAGCTGGGACAGCGAATCGTTGGTCTTGAGCTGCTGCTCGACGCCGGCGAACTGCACCAGCTGCTGGGTGAATTGGTTGGTGTCGAGCGGATCCAGCGGGTTCTGGTTCTGCAGCTGCGTCGTCAGCAGCGTCAGGAAGGTCTGGAAATTGCCAGCGAGCGTCGATCCCGTGGTCGAGCTCAGCGAGTTCGACGAGGAGGATTTCGGGATGTCGGTCGTCCCGGAGACGACGGAAGGTGCGGTGGCGGCATTCGTGGTGGCCATGTCGAATACCCCTTACACTCTGATGTCGACGCCGCTGCTCGGCCCATACATGCGGCCGTAGCCGCGCCCGACGGGCGCCGCTGCAACGGTTTCGTCCTCGCTGATGATCAGCCGGCGGGCATTGCCGCCATTGTCGTTGTTCTGGCCGGAGTTCTGGCCTGACGAATTCTGGTCGCGCAGGCTGAAGGACAACCCGTTGCTGCCGGTCTTGAAGCCGGCATCGTCGAGTGCGCGCTGCAATTGCGGCGCGTCCTGACGCAGCATCTGCAGCGTCTCCGGCTTCTCCACGGTGAGATGCGAGGTGACCTGGCCGTTGCGGTCGACATTGATGCGGACGTCGATCCGGCCGAGCTCGACCGGATCGAGGCTGATGTCGAAGCGGGACTTGCCGGCGCGCACGGCGGCCGCGATCTCGATCGGGACGCCGCTGATCGGCACCGCCGTATGAGTTGCCGCGGTCGCGGTGAGCGTCGCGGTCGATGCGGTGGCGGTCGAGGTGGTATTGGTCAGCGGCGCCTGCACGGCGGAGGCGGCTTGTGCGCTGGTATCCGTCGCGGCGACAGCCGCCTGCGGTCCCGCATGAACGTGCGTGGCGGATGCGCCAGGGACCGCATCAGCGGTACGCTCGGTGCCAGCCGCCTTCGCGTCAGTCGTTCCGCTATCGCCTTGCGGCTTGGCGGCCTGCGGATGCGCGGCGCCGTTGAGGGGCGCTGCGCCCGCTGCTTGCGGCGTGGCGGCGTTCGCCTTGCCGCTGTCCTGGCCAATATTGGAGATGTCGGTCTGGGCCTGCGCCGTGGCCGCGGCCTTGAACGAGGTCTTCGGCGTGCCCTGGTCCACGGCGGCGATCAGGCCGCCATTGGCTTTCGCATCAGTCGCGGTGGCCTCGCTCGTGCCGGTCGCGGTCTCGCCGAGCGTGGTCGTGGTGTCCGCATCGACCTCGGCGCTCGCGGTCTTGGCGCTCTTGTCGCCCGCGGTGGCGGTATCGGTCTTGGCGCCCTGGATCTGCGCCGCGGTGGAGGCGCTGGCGGCGAGGCCGGCGGCGGCGATGGTCAGCGGTGAGGCCGAGCCAGTGGCCTGGTTCGCAGCCGCATTCGGATCGACCGGCACGACCGGCGCGGCAACGACGATCGCGTTTGGATCGGGCACGGCGACTTGCGTCGTATCGGTCGCCGCGGCGGCCGCCGCATCGACGGCGGGCGCGAGGGGGTCGGTGCCGTCGGTCTTGTCACCCTTGGTCTCGTCGGATTTGTCGGCCGATTTGGCGTCGGAGGTCTCGACCTTGTCCTTGGTCTTGCCGGCGTCCTTGGCCGGATCGGTGGTCGTGTCGTCGATCTTGCTATCGTCCTTGGCGGACGCGGGCGTGTCGGTATCGTCGCTCGCATTGCTCTGCGGGGCCTGATCCGTGGACGACGTGTCGCGCGCAGCTCTGTCCGTGGGGGACGACGAAGACGATGCATCGCTCCGGCGCGGCGCAGTGTCCTGCGCCTGCGAGGCTGCGTTGTTGCTGATCGCCTGGGTGTTGCTGTCGACCAGCGAGCCGAAGGAATCGGTCGCGGCCGGATCCTTCGTCGCCTGCGACCGGGCAGGCTTTTGCTGCGTGCTTTGGACTTGCACGCTTGCCACGACATCTGACGTCCGACCGACCACAGGCGACCCCTTGGAAACATCTTCGGCATGGAGGGTAGCAAGGAGCGGGCCAGCGCCCCTTCATGTCTATTTCAACAGCAAAATCAAAGTCTTGCGAAATCGGTGCGGCCGCGCGAGGCCTGCCGCGACCCCGTCATTTCTGCCGCCCCGGCAAGAATTGCCCTAAGCTGGCCGCCCGCGTGATTGCTTCACCGGAATGCCGCCTATATTAAAGAGGTCACTCTCAGCCGCTTTCGACCGGGCAGTCGTGCCCCCCGGGGGAACCAGGGTTCCCGGGGATCGCCCGATATCCCGCCGGAAGCACAGGAAACGCGGATCACGCCACGCCGCCGTCACAACGCTTTAAGGCCCATGCTCAACAGTCTGGATCTCGAAGGCCGTCCTGAGGACACCAGGGTCGTCGTTGCCATGTCGGGCGGCGTCGATTCCTCGACGACGGCTGCACTGCTCAAGGCTGAGGGCTACGACGTCGTCGGCATCACGCTCCAGCTCTACGATCATGGTGCGGCGACCCATCGCAAGGGCGCCTGCTGCGCCGGCCAGGATATCCACGACGCGCGCGACGTCGCGGCCAAGCTCGGCATTCCCCATTACGTGCTCGACTACGAGGACCGTTTTCGCGAGTCCGTCATCGACAACTTTGCCGACTCTTACGCGCTCGGCGAGACGCCGGTGCCGTGCATCGAGTGCAACCGTTCGGTCAAGTTCCGCGATCTCCTGAAGACCGCGCGCGAGCTGGGGGCCACCGCGCTCGCCACCGGCCATTACGTCGCCTCGCGCCGCCTCGACAATGGCTCGCGCGCGCTGGTGTGCGCAGCCGACGCCGATCGCGACCAGAGCTATTTCCTGTTCGCGACCACGCGCGAGCAGCTCGACTTCCTGCGCTTTCCCTTGGGCGACATGACCAAGCCGCAGACGCGCGAGCTCGCGCGCCGCTTTGGGCTCGCGGTCGCCGACAAGCACGACAGCCAGGACATCTGCTTCGTGCCGACCGGGCGCTATACCGACATCATCACCCGTCTGCGGCCGAATGCGATGGACCCCGGCGACATCGTCGATCTCGACGGACGCGTGCTCGGCCAGCACAACGGCATCGCCAATTTCACCGTCGGCCAGCGCCGCGGCCTCGGCATCGCCGCGACCGCGCCGCTGTTCGTGGTGCGCCTTGAAGCCGCCAATCGCCGCGTCGTGGTCGGTCCGCGCGATGCCCTGAAGATGCACCGCATCGTGCTGCGCGACGTCAACTGGATCGGCGACGGTGACATCGATCGCGCCATCGGCGGCGGCCTCGAAATGTTCGTGCGTGTGCGCTCGACCCGCAGCCCGCAGCCGGCGTGGCTGCGCGGCGGCAATGGTCATTACGAGATCGAGCTCGTCGCCGGCGAGGAGGGCGTCTCGCCGGGCCAGGCCTGCGTGTTCTACGACGCGCCTGGCGGCCAGGCGCGCGTGCTCGGCGGCGGCTTCATCCAGAGCGCCGCAGCGAAGGTCGCTACGAGCACGGCAAGGCCGCTTGCGGAAGCCGTGCGCGGCTGAGGAAATGACGACATCAAGCACAGATGGTCGGGCTGGGTTCACCTCTCCCGTAGGGGAGAGGTGAAGTAAGGGCAGGGGGCATGGCAGCAGATATCTCGCGGGCCGGGGTCGAGAAGGCCTATGGCCGCTGGGCGCCGGTCTATGATCTCGTGTTCGGCAAGGTGTTCGACGCCGGACGGCAGTCGACCATCGCCGAGGCCGACCGCATCGGCGGCCGCATCCTCGACGTCGGCGTCGGCACCGGCCTGTCGCTGTCGGACTATGCGCGCACCACGAAAATCTGCGGCGTCGACATCTCCGAGCCGATGCTGCGCAAGGCGCAGGCGCGCGTGCGTGCGCTGCGGCTCTCCAATGTCGAAGTGCTCTCGGTGATGGACGCGAAAAACCTCGCCTTCCCCGAAAACTTCTTCGATGCGGTGGTCGCGCAATATGTCATCACCGCCGTGCCCGATCCCGAAGGCACGCTCGACGAGTTCGTGCGCGTGCTCAAGCACGGCGGCGAGCTGATCCTCGTCAACCACATCGGCGCCGAGACGGGCCCGCGAAAAATGCTCGAGCTCGCCTTCGCACCTGTAGCTCGCCGCCTCGGCTGGCGCCCGGAATTTCCGTGGGAGCGCCTCGTCAATTGGGCCGCCAAGCACGGCGGCGTCACGCTTGCCGAGCGCCGACCGATGCCGCCGATGGGGCATTTTTCGCTGATCCGCTACCGCAAATCGTGATCGTGATTGAGCTGGCGCGCAGCCAGCCAAGCCGGCAGCGCGCCCCCTCTCCCGCTTGCGGGAGAGGGTAGGGGAGAGGGCTCTCTCCACCAGCGATATCTCTCGCGCGGATAAAGCTTTCACCAGCCCGTCATTGCAATGACGGGGGAATACCTCAGGGGACCGCGCGATCACATCGCGCTGCGCCCGGGAACGGGCCCACGCCCAGCGCGTTTCCTTCCCATGCGCACCACATCAAACATCATCCTAGCGGGCCTCCTGATCGCCGCCTCCGGCAGCGCGATCGCGCAGGCCCCGCCCGCCCCGGCGACGCCGCCGCAACAGACCGCGCCACCGTCTCCGCAACATCCGACCAATTGCACAGCCCAGGACCGTCTGAACCGCCAGCCTGACGGCACCACCACCGGCCAGGCCCGGGAACCGCTCGGCGACAAGCTGGCCAAATCCGAGGGCGTGCTCTGCCCGCCCGCCGGCATCGACCCCGAGATGCACGCGCCCGCGCCCGACACCGGCGCCAACACCCCGGTGATCCCACCCCCGGGCAGCCCCGGCGGCGATCCGAATGTGCGGCCGAAATAGGCTGATTCTTTGCTTCCTTCGCCTCTCCCCGCGGGGCGGGGAGAGGCCGGAATCCGCGGAAAAGCGCGGATTCCGGGTGAGGGGGACTCTCCACAGGTCTGGTGTCGGAATGGGCCGGTCCGTCGCTGAATTCACTCAGCTAATCGACCGGGCTTTGCTTGACTTCCCGCCGCCCGCTTCCTTATATGCCGCGCGTTCGCGAGATCGGCCGTTTCGGCCACCGCGAGCCCTGTGGCGGGGTAGCTCAGCTGGTTAGAGCACGGGAATCATAATCCTGGGGTCGGGGGTTCGAGTCCCTCCCCCGCTACCAGAAAACCTCACAACATCAATAAATTAGGTGGATCGCGTCGGCGCGAATCCCGGTCCGTAGCGCATCGGTAGCGCCGCGCACTGCGAACGGCAATCTAGTCCTTGAGCGCGGTAGCTGAATCCTTCGTAGGTAATCTCTCAAAGGCCGTCGTCGTTGCTGCTTTTCTCATTCGCTTGAACCGGCAGGCCCCTCGATCCTCCGCGCCGGCACGCATCAAGTGGAACTAGCCACGCATTCTGACAAAAGCCCGAGCCCGCAATCTAATCCTTGATGGATCAAGGCCGGATCGCGTGCTCGGCGAAGCCCGAGGACTGGTTTTGAAGCCGGCGAGAATATCGGCCGCGAACTCGCTTCAGCTGCTCAGCCCTCTCAAGGCTGAAACAGGGGTTCGATTCCCCTAGGGAGCGCCAGCTATTTCAAGTACTTGGCTGCTTTCGCGCGCTTTCGGCGCGGCGCTTCTCCAACTTTTCTCCAACTGAAAACCTGGTCACACGCGCAGACGTCGAGCGGATCTCGGCATATGCGGGCATCGCGCACCGAACCACTCCAGATCAGTCTTCTCGTGGCCGAGCTCGAGGCGCCAGATCTCAAGGCTCTCTCGTCTCACCAATGTTTGCAGCGCGCGTAGCACGGCGACCCTGTGCTTCTTCTGCACCAGCTCTCCTAGATATACACCTCGGCAAAGTTCGGACGTTGAGAACGACTTTGTTGGGTGTTTCTCGAATAGCTGCTTCAGCCCCAGGGCGACCCGCCCCAATCCCCTGCTCAATGTCTGTCACTCAAGTTAAGTGTTTCCCAAGCGGCAAACTGAATGGCTAGGTTGCGCGGGTCAATACAGATCGGATCAGACGGGAGCACATCGGTTTGGGAGAAAATTGGGGCATGAAAGGTTTGATCATAGACGAACCGTGGATCAGCTTGATCTTGGCGGGCAAGAAGACTTGGGAAATGCGCAAGACGGCTTGTCACCATCGCGGCCGCATCGCGCTTATCCGCAAAGGTAGTGGTCAGGTTGTCGGGATCGCGGATATCGTTGACTCGCTCAGCCCGCTTTCGTCATTGTCGGCTTATCGCGAAGCTGAATTGAGCCACCGCATTCCTCCTGAGCGCCAAGGCCAGGCGTTTGCAGATGGGTGGCAGACGCCCTGGGTCTTGGCTAACGCCAAGCCGCTGGTTAGTCCCGTGTCCTACAAACATCCGTCCGGAGCGGTAATTTGGGTCAATTTGGACATTGCCGTGATTCGCGCTGTGGAGGCCCAAATCGGCTTGCCAGACCAAAGGCAGGACATCCCTATAGAGACGCATTCAGTGGGCCTGAACGACGAAAGAACTCGCCGACCATCATTGTTGCGCCGGGCGGTGTCGTGGCTACAGCCATGGGCGCCCACTGAGCCGAGCAAACCGCAACCCACTCCCGGAGCCGAGAAGGGGCTTCCGTTACATGAACCGGCATCAGTGACGAGCCGACTTGTTAGGGTCACGGGCGGCAACGTCCGGAACAAGCACATTTATCTCCCGCTCGATTTCTTTCCCGCCGACGCGATCGGAGGCAGCAACAAAACGGACTTGGCCTCGCGTACGATCTCGGTCACGTTCAATCCCGGCAGCACTGTCGAGACCGACATTGATCGAACGAAGCGCATCCTCCGCGCGCGTGGCCCTGTTGGTGATTTCTTCACCCGTGCAGGCGTGAAGGAAGGTGACTCTATTCATCTGAGCAACACCGCGCCGTATCGTTACGAGATCACGAAAGTAACGGATGCCTGACAACAACCGTGTTCAAACAATATTGTTGGGTCGGGCAGGACGAAGCCAAGTCGGGGCTCCCTCACTGCGAATACTGCCCTACCACCGCCAGCATCTCCGAAACGGCCTGCCTGATTTCTCCGAAGTTCGGCAGTCGCTCGCCGGTTTGTTCGTCCATGTAGAGCCGTCGATTGATCTCAACCATTACGGCTCGCACCGTTGGCTCGCGCCGATAATACTTCGCAGGAACCAGCGCGCCGGCGAAGGGGCGATCGATAAGCACGGAAAATCCGGCAGCGGATGCTGCGGCAACCAATTCATCGCGGAGTCGGGCGGGCGTATGCCATGCGTCCGTTCCGATGCAAATATCCGGTCGGGCCGGGTCCTGGTCGGGTTCATGCGGCAGAGGTCGCGACGAGAAGCTGTGGCAATCGACGATGATGCAACTCCTCCCCTCGACAATCGGCTGCACAACCGCCTCTGTGAGCTTCTGATGATGGGGGGCGGTACCAGGTCTCGATCACCCGAACTCGCTCGGCCGCCGTCAGGTGCTCGCGCAGGGGCTGTCCATTCGTGGTCTTTACGTAGACGGCACCCATGCCGCGCAAGGCCATAGGCTCGTCGGAGTCGTCAGGAAATCGTTCGACGTCGCAGACAAGTCGGCTGACGGGAAAGACCACCCGCGCAGCTTCAAAAGGGGTGGGGGCGAACAGGCCATCCGTGAATGCATCGGTCATGCGAAGCAACTCCGTGACCAACGTTCGGTCGTCCGGAGTAAGCTGGGCCCTTTCCTCAGGCGGAATCAGTCGGGAGCTATGGGGGATATGAAGGACGAGATTTGGCGATGGCATGCCCCCGCAGTCATCAAGTCCGAGATCTGGGAACGGCCAACGAACGTTCAGCATCCTCTACGGCGCGATCGAACTGCGCCTCTAGCCACGGAGAGGTGCCGCGCAACCCCTGAACGACTTTCTTGGCCCAGTCGATATAGTCGAGTCGGCGTTTGACTGACCAGTCGGGAGAGGGCGCAAATGCAATTGCGCGCACGTTGCTGGTCTTATCTGCGAGCTTGATGATCTTTGCTGCGTTACTCTTTTGGGGCGCGTGCTCGACCTGAAGCCGCTTCCGCTCCGCCTTGTCCAGCGACTTGTCGTCGGTCACTTCCACAACGATCTCGGCAACCTTGTTGCCGAACTCCCGCGCAATGAGTTCGGAGGGAACCCCCTGGTCTTCGATGGCATCATGCAAAAGCGCTGCAATGACCAGCTCAGGATCTTGACCATGGGTCGCATCAGCGACGAGGCTTGCGACCTCGAGCAAGTGGTTCATATAGGGCTCTTGAGCTGCACCTTTCCTTCGCTGGTGAACATGCCACCGCGCTGCAGCGTCAGCAGCTTTCAATACCGTAGTCCAGTCCTTCATGGTGAACCTGTAACCTCGAGCTGGATAGGTTGGGCCGTAGTAACTTCGCCCTTCGGCGCGTTGACCTGCAGCTCACTGCGTGTCACTCAAAGAATGCCTAAGCAACAATACGAATCATAAGAAGTATGGCCAACGATAACAAACGGCTTCAGGAGCTTACCACCCCGAAGCCCGGGGTTTTACGGGGGAGCAAGCACCCAACGGCAACTGAAGCGTGCCTTTCGATCCGTGGTCTTGCAGAATCCTCGATGACGAGCAACTCTTGGCATCGAACTGAGCGCGCCAGGCTGTCGATCATGACGCCGGAGTATTGCGCGAACATTTTAGGTGATTTGAGGCCACCTCAGGTGAAGGTGGTCCTGCTGCATAACTCTTTCGCGACGACCAGATATCCAAAAGTACCATTCCGGCCCGGCTTTCCTGATCCTAATGTTTCCTCTACCGTTGATTGTACAAGCCTTCTTAGGCTGGCTTTATTACAGGCGTCAGCATGTAAGTCGATTTGAGTGGGGCGGGCAAATTGGTCTGGAGGCGGTATTGCGGCAATGAAACTTGAAGAATTGGCCCTAGGGCAGAGCCTCTCAGGCATTGAGCCGACGGAAGTTGTTTCGATAGTGGCCCTGGTCCCGCTCGCCGAGGGCTCCGTGCAGCTCATTTACCGTACGCCTAATGGCGCGATGAAGGAACGGCTGCTCGGGCGAGCTGACGAACCGACAATTGCAATTGCGAGCGCCGAGCGCCCGTTCTCCTTTGACGGCGATGGCGGGGCATTTCAACTGGCATGCGAGGCCAAGCGGATCGACCTCGCTTTCCTTTTCGATCCGATGATGGCGGTGCACAGTTCGAACGTCGAGCCGTTGCCGCACCAGATCACCGCCGTTTACGAGTCACTGTTGCCGCGCCAGCCGCTGCGCTACGTGCTCGCAGACGACCCCGGCGCCGGCAAAACCATCATGGCCGGGCTTTATATCCGCGAGCTCATCATGCGAGCGGACTCGCACCGTATTCTCATTGTCGCCCCAGGCAGCTTGGTTGAGCAGTGGCGCGACGAGCTGTTTGAAAAGTTTGGATTGGAGTTTCATGTCTACTCCAACCTTCTGGAACAGACATCGCCGAGCGGCAATCCGTTTGAGGACTATCCTCGTTTGATCGTCCGCCTCGATCAAATTTCTCGTAATGAAGACCTACAGGACAAACTCTGCGCTCCTGGCTGGGACCTGGCTGTATTCGACGAAGCGCACAAGTTATCAGCACACTATTTCGGCTCCAAGCTTGAGAAGACGGGGCGCTTTCGCTTTGCCGAGAAGCTGGGCACTCGCGTTCGGCATCTGCTGCTGATGACAGCCACGCCCCACAATGGCAAGGAAGAAGACTTCCAGCTTTTCATGTCGCTTTTAGATTCGGATCGGTTCTACGGAAAATTCCGGGACGGTGTACATAAGGTAGATCCGTCCGATCTCATGCGTCGCATGGTAAAGGAAGAACTTGTCAAATTCGATGGGACGCCGCTGTTCCCTGAGCGTAAGGCATACACGGTCAATTACAACCTTTCGCAGATTGAAGCCGCGCTTTACGAGGCCGTCACCGACTATGTGCAGACCGAAATGGGCAAGGCCGACCAGCTTGAAGGCGCGCGCAAGGGTTCTGTCGGCTTTGCGTTAACAGCCCTACAACGGCGTCTTGCCTCTAGTCCCGAGGCGATCTTCCAGTCGCTCAGGCGCCGCCGCGAGCGACTTGTGAACCGGCTGCAAGAACTAAAGCTGGGCATCAAGGGCCGCCAGCCTATCGCTGAAACCCTTGCCGATGTTCCCGAAGATGATGACGATCTGAGCGCCGAAGAACAGGAAACGCTTGAAGAAGATTTGATCGACGAGGCGACAGCGGCAAAGACCGTCGCCGAGCTTGAAGCCGAGATCATTATCCTCAATGGCCTTGAGGCGCAGGCGAAAGCCCTGGTCGCTTCGGGGCAGGATCGCAAATGGGACGAGCTGTCCAAAATTTTGCAGAACAATCCCGAAATGCATGATGCTTCAGGGCGGCAGCGCAAGATCATCATCTTTTCGGAACACCGCGATACGCTGAACTACCTACAGATCAAGATTGCTGGCGTGCTTGGCAATCCAGATGCCATAGTCACCATTCATGGAGGGACGCATCGCGACGAGCGCCGCCGATTGCAGGCGCTATTCCGATCAGATCCCGATGTGCGCGTGCTGGTGGCGACCGACGCAGCCGGGGAAGGCGTGAACCTTCAGAACGCGAATCTAATGGTCAATTACGATCTGCCGTGGAACCCGAACCGGCTGGAGCAGCGTTTCGGCCGAATCCACCGCATCGGGCAAACCGAGGTCTGTCACCTGTGGAATCTCGTGGCCAAGGAAACCCGTGAGGGAGCTGTCTATCATCGCCTCCTCGAAAAACTCAGAGTTGAGAGTGATGCTCTCAAGGGCCGCGTGTTCGACATTCTTGGCGAGGTGTTCGAGGGTACCAGCCTTAAGGACCTTCTGATCGACGCCATTCGTTACGGCGACCGGGACGACGTGCGCAAGCGCCTGACGCAGAAGATTGACCAGGTTCTTGACCGCGATCACCTAAAATCGTTGCTCGACCGCAATGCGCTCGCGCAGGAAACGATGAGTCCCGAACGGCTATTTGCCGTGAAGGAGGAGATGGAAAAGGCCGAAGCAAGGCGCCTACAGCCTTTCTTCGTGCGCGCCTTCTTCACCAAAGCGCTCGACGCGCTTGGCGGCACCACGCATCCGCGCGAGGCCGGTCGCTATGAGATCACCCACATCCCGGCGGCGATCCGCGAACGCGACCGACGCCTCACCGGGCGAAGCCGCCGCGAGCATGAGCCGGTACTGCGGCGCTACAGCCGAATCTGTTTCGAGCGCGAGGCCATCCAGCCGCTTGATAAGCCGGGGCTTGAGCGCGCGGTTCTCATGCACCCCGGCCATCCGCTCATGCTCGCCATGTCGGACATAATTCTAGAGCAGCACGCCAACCTGCTGCGGCAGGGTTCCGTTCTGGTCGATCCTGCGGATGAAGGGCTCGACCCCGCGCTGCTGTTCCTTCTCACCCATGAAATCAAATCCGGCGACGGCACTGTGTTGTCGAAGCGGCTGCAATTCGTGCGGGTCGGGCCGGATGGCAAGGCCGAGTTCGCTGGATGGGCACCACATCTCGATCTTGAGCCGCTGGCCGACAGTGAGCGCGCCTTGCTCAAGGATACGCTCAACGCATCGTGGCTCGCCTCGGGCCAGGAACAGCGAGCCTTATCGCTAGCCGCGACGACGCTGGTGCCCGAGCACTACGGAGAGGTGGCGCAGCGCCGCATCGCCCATGTCGAGAAAACCTTGAGCGCCGTCCACGAACGTCTGAGCAAGGAAATCGCCTTCTGGCAAGATCGCTGGCTCAAGCTCAAGGAAGATGGCGAGGCCGGCAAGGATGTCCGACTCAATCTTCAGAATGTCGAACGCACGCTTGCCGACCTGCAAAGCCGACTTGAGAACCGCAAGAAAGAGCTTCAGGCCATGCGCCATGTCGTCAATGGCACCCCGGTCGTGCTGGGCGCGGCTTTGATCGTTCCGGCTGGACTGATGAATAAGCTCCGTGGCGATGAACCGGTCGATCCAGCCGCCGCGACGTTCGCCGCCGATCCGGCGGCGCGCTCGCGCATCGAGCAGCTTGCCATGAATGCCGTGCAGAAGGCTGAGGAAGCGCGAGGCTGCCGCGTCGTCGATGTGTCCGCCGCCAAGTGCGGGTGGGACTTGAGTTCATATCCGCCCGCCATCGACGGCAGGCAACCCGATCCGCGCCATATTGAGGTGAAGGGCCGGGTGAAGGGCGCCAGCACTGTCACCGTCACCCGTAACGAAATGCTCTATGCCTTCAATCAGGGCGACAAGTTCGTCCTCGCCGTCGCCCTTGTCGGCGAGGACGACACGATCGACGGCCCGCATTACATTCGCAACGCCTTTGACCGTGAACCGAGCTGGGGCGTTGCGTCCGTCAACTACAATCTGGGCGACCTGCTCGCCAAGGCAGAAGCCCAATGAGTGCTGTGGTGAAGACTCCCAAGAAACTGATCGAAGTTGCGCTGCCGCTGGACGCGATCAACGAAGCGGCCGCGAGGGAGAAGTCGATCCGGCACGGCCACCCCAGCACATTGCATTTGTGGTGGGCGCGACGACCGCTGGCGGCGGCGCGCGCCGTGATCTTCGCGCAGATGACCAACGATCCATCGTGGAAATGGGAGCTTGAGCATCCCGGCGAAATTCCTCCCAACAATCTGAAAGCTAGTTGGGCAGCAAGCCGCAAACGGCTCTTTGATATCATCAAAGACCTTGTGAAGTGGGAAAGCACCACGAACGAAACGGTCCTGGAGAGAGCCCGTGCGGAAATCCGCAAGTCTTGGCGCGAAACCTGCGACCTTAACAAGGACCATCCGCAGGCGTCTGAGCTTTTCAATACCGACAAGCTACCTGCGTTCTACGATCCGTTTGCCGGCGGTGGCGCGCTACCGCTTGAGGCACAGCGCCTTGGGCTGGAGGCCCATGCGTCTGACCTCAATCCCGTCGCCGTCCTTATTAACAAGGCGATGATCGAGTATCCGCCGAAGTTTGCGGGCCGTCCGCCTGTGAACCCGGAAGCCTGCAGCAGCCGGGACTCATGGAGCAGGCAGTGGAGCGGCGCGCAGGGCCTTGCCGAGGACGTGCGCCACTATGGTCAATGGATGCGCGAGGAAGCACGAAAGCGTATCGGTAGCCTTTATCCGCCGGTCGAGATCACGGCCGAGATGGCCAAACAGCGACCTGATCTAAAGCCACTCGTCAAGAAGAAACTCACCGTCATCGCTTGGATATGGACGCGGACGGTCAAGAGCCCGAACCCTGCCTTCCACCATGTTGACGTGCCTCTGGCATCGACCTTCGTGCTGTCCAGCAAGGAAGGCCAACAAGCTTACATCGAACCGATCGTCAACCGCGACAGCTACCGATTTTCTGTGAAAATTGGAAAACCTTCTGCGCGCGCTAAAGACGGAGCGAAGCTCGGGCGCGGCAGCTTCCAATGTGTCCTCTCGCAAGCGCCGATCAGCGCAGATTACGTCAAGCAGGAAGCCAACGCTGGCCGTATGGGGACCCGCCTTATGGCCGTAGTCGCCGAAGGGGATCGGCGTCGCGTCTATCTCCCGCCTTCACAAGAACAGGAAACTGTCGCGGCCAATGCAAATCCAGATTGGCGACCCGACCTTCCGTTCGCGCACAATTCGCGGCATATGACGCCCTGGGCCTACGGATTGGATAATTTTGGTGCCCTCTTTACTCAGCGCCAGATTGTTGCACTCACTACATTCAGCGATCTTGTCACTGAAGTTAGAGACAAAATTGTTGAGGACGCAATTGCGGCCGGTTTAGATGACAACGACGTTAGGCTTGGGGCAGGTGGTCTAGGCTCACGGGCGTATGCGGAGGCGGTGTCGGTCTATCTAGCCTTCGCGCTCGACAAAGTGGCAGATAGAGGTTCGACTCTCGGTCGCTGGGACCCAACGCCGACCCAAAGCGGGATCATCAATACCTTTAGCCGTCAGGCTTTGCCAATGACGTGGGATTTTGCCGAATCAAATCCTCTCGGCGATGCCTCGGGCAATTTCCTAGGTGGAGTTGATCTGGTTGCCAAGGCTCTGATGGCGAGCAGTACGGCCACTCCGAGTTTTGCTTCTCAGGACGATGCTGCTCGTCAAACGTTAGGTGTGAACAAGATAGTGTCCACCGATCCACCCTATTACGACAACGTACCTTACGCTGACCTTTCAGATTTCTTTTATGTTTGGCTGCGTAGGAGTTTGCGCTCGGTTGAGCCTGAACTCTTTGTGACCATCGCTGTGCCAAAGGGAGAGGAACTCGTAGCGGATGCCCTCCGCCATCATGGCAAGACCGCAGCAGAAAACTTCTTCCTCGACGGCATGACCAATACGATGCATCGTCTTTGTGGACAGGCGCATCCGTCTGCGCCCGTCACCATCTATTATGCCTTCAAGCAGTCCGAAACCGAAACCACCGAAGGCACTTCGAGCACCGGCTGGGAAACTTTCCTCGATGCCGTAGTCCGCTCGGGCTTCGCCCTGACAGGTACATGGCCGATGCGTACCGAGTTGGGGAGCCGGATGCGCGGGCAGGAATCTAACGCGCTTGCATCGAGCATCATCCTTGTCTGCCGTCCGCGTCTGGCGACGGCAGAAACGATCTCGCGCCGCGTGTTTCTGCGCGAGTTGAATCAGGTCCTGCCCGAGGCGCTGGACGAAATGACGCGTGGATCGGGCGATGACCGCTCGCCCGTGGCGCCGGTTGATTTGTCGCAGGCGATCATTGGCCCCGGCATGTCGGTATTTTCTAAGTACGCCGCCGTGCTTGAAGCGGACGGCACGCCGATGAGCGTGCAGACCGCTTTGCGCCTTATCAACCGCTTCCTGGCTGAGGACGATTTCGACCACGACACCCAATTCTGCCTGCACTGGTTCGAGCAGTACGGATGGAAAGAAGGCAAGTTCGGCGAGGCCGACACGCTGGCCCGTGCCAAGGGCACCAGCGTTAACGGCGTGAAGCAGTCGGGCGTGCTGTTCGCTTCTGGCGGCATCGTGCGTCTATTCAAGTGGAGCGAATACGATTCCGATTGGAATCCAGCCGAGGATGACAGGCTGCCGGTATGGGAAGCGCTGCACCGCTTGATCCAGGTGTTCAGGGCAGAGGGCGAGAGCGGCGCGGGCAAGCTGATGGCCGCCGTCGCGGCCAAGGCTGAGACGACGCGGCAGCTTGCCTATCGTCTTTATACGCTGTGCGAGCGCGCGGGCTGGGCTGAGGATGCCCGCGCCTACAATGAAATCGTTACAAGCTGGAGCGCCATCGAGTCCGCCGCCGCGGCCCCGAAGGCGCAACAGGCTGATCTGTTCGGCTGAGGGGGCTGACATGAAACCTTGGAGGGAAGTGGCTGTCCCCCATCAAGATGTTCTTGAGGGGACGTTCCAGCAATCGGAGTTTGCCGCTGACATCACGGCGGTCGCCACCGGCAAGGCCAGCCGAGAATATCAGGACGCCATCGCGTTCTTCGACCGCACCTTTATAACCGAAGGCATGGCGCTGTTACTAACACAGGTCGCGCAGCGCCTTGCCGGCAAAGGCGGCGAGCCGGTAGTGCAACTTCAAACCGCGTTCGGTGGAGGCAAGACACACACGATGCTGGCGGTCTATCATCTGGCCACCCGCAAATGTGCGATCTCTGAACTTGCTGGCATTCCGGCTCTTGTCGATAAGGCTGGGTTGATGGACGTGCCGCAGGCGCGCGTCGCAGTGCTCGACGGCACCGCACACTCGCCCGGCCAGCCATGGAAGCGCGGCAGCCAGCCCGTCAAGACGATCTGGGGCGAACTTGCGTGGCAGCTCGGCGGTGCCGAAGCGTTTGCCCTTGTTACCGACGCCGATGCCACGGGCACGTCGCCTGGCAAGGACGTATTGCGGGCGCTGCTAGAAAAATACGCGCCATGCGTCGTCTTGATCGACGAGCTGGTCGCCTATGTCCGGCAGTTCCCGGAATCGCAGGCAATCAGCGGGGGCAGCTACGACAGCAATCTATCTTTTGTGCAGGCTCTTACCGAAGCGGCCAAGCTAGCGCCGCGCGCCATCGTGCTGGCCTCCCTGCCCGAGTCCGATGTTGAGGCTGGCAGCCAGCGCGGCGTTGCCGCCCTGCGGGCTCTCGAAAAAACCTTTGGCCGCGTGCAGGCACTTTGGAAGCCAGTCGCCACCGAGGAAGGGTTCGAGATCGTGCGGCGGCGGCTGTTCGAGCCGGTGCGCGATGAAAAGGCCCGCGAAGCAATCTGCCGTGCCTTCGCCGACCTCTATGTCGCCGAAGGCGTGAAGCTCCCCACCGAGACGCTGGAGCGGCGCTACTGCGAGCGGCTGTTACAAGCCTATCCCATCCATCCCGAAGTCTTTGACCGGCTATATGAGGACTGGACTACCATCGACGGGTTCCAGCGCACGCGCGGCGTCCTTAAGCTGATGGCTAAGGTGATCTATCGCCTGTGGAAAGACGACAACAAAGACCTTCTCATCATGCCCGGCAGCCTACCGTTGCATGACGGCAGCAGCCGTAACGAACTTACTTACTATCTGCCTGCTGGCTGGGATGCCGTGATCGAGCGCGACATCGACGGCGAGCGCGCCGAAACCACCGCCCTTGAAAGCCGGGAGCCGCGCTTCGGCCAGGTCGGCGCCGCGCGGCGTATCGCGCGCACCATCTTCCTCGGCAGCGCGCCGTCGTCCGTCGTGTCCAAGGCCGCCGTGCGCGGGCTTGACCGCGCACACATCGTTCTTGGTTGCTTGCAGCCAGGACAGACTTCATCTGTTTTCGCCGACGCGCTCAGCCGCCTTGCAGACCGGCTACATTACCTCAACACGTCCGGCGACAAGAGCCAGGACGCAACGCGCTTCTGGTTCGATACCCGCGCCAATCTTCGGCGCGAAATGGAAGACCGCAAACGAAGGTTCGATGACAAGACCGAAGTGCGCGGCCGAATTGCCGAGGCCGTGAAAAAGGCCGTCGGCAGCGTGTCGTTCTTTGATGGCCTGCATATTTTCACGCCCCATGGCGACGTGCCTGACGATAGCGCCTTGCGTCTGGTCGTCCTGCCGCCCGAGGCTTGGTACACCAAGGATGAAACCCGTCCCGCTTTCGATTGCGTTCTCGAGTTCATCGCTAAGAATGGCGCAAAGCCCCGCTATCGCGGCAACCGCCTGATCTTCCTTGTCGCTGATCACGGTGCGCTTGCGAGACTTAACGATGTAACACGAGTCGCACTCGCGTGGGCGTCGATCGTCGATGATGTGAAGGATGGCCGGCTCAACATCGACCTCTTGCAAAAGACTCAGGCCGAAAAAGAACTCAAGAGCGCCGAGGACGTTCTGCCGCGCGCCGTGCGCGAATGTTACAAATGGCTTCTCTGCCCCGTGCAGGATACGCCGACCGATCCCAAGCCCGGAATCGAGCCGTTCGCCCTCAATACGACCGGCGGCGCGGCCGGCGCTGAGATCGAGCGAGTTTGCACCGACAACGAATTGGTGATCATCGCGTGGTCACCTATCCATCTACGCGCGAAGCTCAAAGAACTCTATTGGAAGAATGGGCAGATTACCGCCAATGCTGGCGCTTTCTTTGAAGATACGCTGCGATACCTCTACATGCCACGACTGAGATCGAAGGAGGTTTTGGCGCAAGCGATCCATACCGGCGCGAAGACCACGGATTTCTTCGGCACGGCCTATGGCCACACGGACGACAAGTTTGATGGCTTCGCGCTGGGTGTTGGCAACGTCGTCTTCGATGACACGCTGCTTCTGATCGAGCCGGAGGCCGCGCGCGCTTATGACGAAGCGAACCAAGTGAAATCAAAGCCCGCTGGACCAGGTACTGGCGAGATCCCAGCAATTCCGACCACCGGCCCAGGGTACCCCGTTCCCGGCGCAACACCTGTTGGTGGAGTCTCCGAACCAACTGGAAAGCCGCTTACCCCGGTGGCGGCGAAAGTGAAGTCATTTTTCGGGACTGCCGACGTTCCAGCGGCAACCGCTAAGATGCGGCTGGTGCAGCTTGCCGATGAGATCGTGTCCGTGCTCGCGTCGGATCCCAACGCGCACATTCGCCTCACGGTAGAGGTTTCAGCCGACTTTCCCGACGGAGCGAGTGACAACGTCAAACGAGCTGTTTCCGAAAACGCGCGCAGTCTTGGACTTAAAACAGCGGATTGGGAGTGATCGGGAAGCCTACGGGCATCTGTTTTCTAGAGAAAGCGATAGTCGGTTGTAAGTGATGGCCATCTCCTATTTCACAACAAAAGATTTCGATAGATCTCTAAGCGCAGCGATACAGGCAGGCGGCAGAAGCCAAAAGATCGCAAACAAAGTGAAGGCGATCTTGGGTGGTATTGCCTACGGAGATCCGTTCTCCGGGATTCCTGTCACGAACAATGGCGAGAGTCGAATTCCAAGTTGCGTCAAATACTGGCTTGATGACAGTTGGCGGTTGGTTACCCAGCAGACCAACAATACCTGCTTTTTCTTGTTTGTTGGCGACCATGAGGACGCTGACCGGTGGTTGAATGGCCACAAGGGTCAGTTGTTCGGCATCAAAGATGGTAGAACAATTCTCGTGCCAGGAGTCGGCAGGGACGCTCGTCACATAAGTCAACACAAAGCGGATCATCAATACCAGCCGCTTGCGGAGCGGCTCGGGACCGATGAGATGGATTATGTGCTGGACGGTCTGTCGCGAAGCGTCGCTAGAAAACTTGAAGCTTTAGATGGGCAGAGCACGCCTCAGCAGCTCATTTCGATAGTTGCTCTCATCGAGGATCCAAAGAAAAGAGATTTGGTGCAGGCCGTCTTCGCGTTGTTACTGGAAGGCAATTACGATGGTGCTCAAGCACACATTGACCTCAGCATTGGGCGTATTAAGAGCTTTGAGGATTGGGACCCGTTGGAGAGCATCGAGGTTCTGGACGGCGAAGATGTTCGGCGAATTAGGATTGGATCCGCAGAATACGAGGATTGGCTCCGAACCTTCGAGAAACAGAGCGCTTGGTACGAGTGGTTCCTTTACTTGCATCCTGAGCAAGAGAAGGTCGTCAACAAAGATTATCCCGGTGTTGCTCAGCTCTCCGGCGTCTCCGGTTCTGGTAAGACCTGCGTCTGCGTGCGCCGTGCGCTTCGGCTAGCTCGGTCCTCAGGATCAAATGTTTTGGTACTTACGCTGAATCGAAGTCTGGCCGGTTTGCTTAATTTGCTCATCGATGCCGCTTGCGCCGATGATGAGGTCCGATCGCGAATTCAGGTCAGTTCGTTTTTTGAGTTAGCGCAGAAGCTGTTAGCCAGCTTCGAGCCGCTCAATCAAAAGCTCTATGCGGACGTGACCTGGAAGTTGGGCGAGCATGTGGACGAGGTGTTCCGAGAATATTACAGGTGCTGGACCAACAACAACGATGCAGACGCATTGCTCGCCGTACATAAGACTATTACCGCGCGAGGCGTGTCTGCGGAAACTTATGTTCGGGAAGAATTCGATTGGATTCGAAGTGCGGTGCAGCCGCACAGCCGCCAAGCCTTCCTAACAATGGAACGGAAGGGCCGAAAGTTTCCGATTGCCGAGGAGAGGAGGCAGGATGTGCTGCTAGGGCTCGTCGGCTGGGAGAGGAAAATGCGAGATGTTGGTGTGATTGACTATCTGGGCCTCACTTCAGCCCTGAGCAATCATCTCGCCGAGATCGTTCCCCAATATTCCAGCATCCTTGTCGATGAAGCCCAAGATTTCGGCACCACCGAGCTTGGTATTGTAAGGCGTCTGGTTCCGCCGGGTGAAAATGATATTTTCCTCTGCGGCGACATTGCGCAAACGATCTTGCCGAAACATCGCTTGCTCTCGGAGGCCGGAGTGTCCCTCGTAGCACGAGAGCGCATCCGCCAAAACTATCGAAATTCGAGAGAGATACTGCGCGCAGCGTACGACGTGCTTAAGAATAATCTACATGACGAAATCATCGGTGACGAAGATCTCGAGATCTTAGACCCGAAGTTTGCGAATTTTAGCGGGCCTATTCCGATGGCTCTTGCAGCGAACACTCTAGAGGAGGAGATCGCGTATGCCTACAAGTACGCCGAGACCCGTGTTGGCGACGCCGCGAAATCTGCATGCGTCGCATTTGCTGGCTTCTCGGCACGAGACATTGCCATGTTTGCTGAGAAGTATGGCGTAGATTCTCTGGACGGGACGTACAGTCCAGCCGTAGCTCCAATCGTATTTTGCGATCTTGAGCAAACCAAAGGATACGAGTTCGACACGCTGATCATTGTTCAGTGCTCCGAGGGCGTGCTGCCGCCACGAGACGCTCCGAAAGAAGAGGAGTTCCGAACTTCGTGCAAGCTCTACGTCGCGATGACGAGGGCTAAGAAGGAGCTAATTCTATCATTCCATGGCGCTCTTAGCGCTTGGATTAAAGCCGTGTCGACCACGATCGGCACGGGTTTTTGGGAAGAAGTTGAAATCCTTGAGCCCGGATTAATGCGCGGAATTCCGGATAGGTTGCCTGAGTGTGAGCCTATTAGAGAGGTTGAAGATTTGAGAGCTCTTACGGGGCGAGAGTTCATCTATACTTCGCAGGCCGTCGGTCTGTCCTCCGATGCGCAAGATAAGCTCATTGAGCTAGTGGATGGACGGGGCTTGCGATCGGCGGGTACAGGCGGTCGATTGAAATGGCCGGATATGAAGTCGCTTTTGGATGACTTGCATTCCGGCAGACGAAGCGATCGGGTCGTGGGCCCTTCGATCGCGGAAGAGCTAAGAGGCATAGCTCGCACAATTGAAACAAATACTTTTATTCCTGTGTGAGAAGAATGGCGACGTCGATTAAAGATCTCTCCGAAGCTCAACTCAATCAGCTCGCGGCAAATTACGAGCGATACGATAAAACGGAAGGGGGGCAGTTTACTCTTGCGGAGGTTCGCTTAGAACAGAAGAGACGTACTCCCAGTATCTTCGGGACGCGCGACGTCGCAGGCAAGATCTTGGAGCTCTCAAGAACGTCGGACGATGGGCTCGTCACGTATCTCCAAATATGGGAGGCTTTCCGAAAGGACCCTTGGAAGGCAAACTTCTCGCTTAAGACCGTCGGTAACGCTCTTGAGCGAGTGGCGTACTACTGCCTTGTGAACAATCTGCCCTTCCTCAATATCTTAGTCGTGCAAAAGGGGACTCGGAGCCTGGCTGATAAGGCGGTGCTAAACATTTTCCGGAATTACCGCGAGCTCGGGGTTAATGTTGGCGTTGATCCTCGCGCTTTCGTGCAACGAGAGGTCGAACGATGTCGGGTGTTCCAAAGCCATGAGCTTCCACACGAGCCATAGAGTTCGCCGCGCTATTTTGCTGACTGGGGGAACGGAATGCAAGCTAGGGATCGAGATTTAGAAACATGGTTTAACCGGATACGAAGCGGCCAATTGAGGTTGCCGCGGTTTCAACGGTTTGAGGCATGGGATTACGAGAGCGTTGCATCGATTGTTGACTCCATACTGAGCGGGCTACCGATCGGTTCTACACTTATACTTGAAATCGGCGATAAAGAACCGTTCATCACACGGTCAATCGTCGGCGCGCCTGCCCCTTCCGAACGTTGCACGGAGCATTTGCTCGACGGTCAGCAGCGGCTCACTGCGTTGTGGCGCAGCCTTCATGATCTATACGCGGATGTAACCTTCTTCGTTCAGCTCGATGAGCCGCAACCGTCGGAGGAAGGCCAAGTGCCATCGAGGATAGTGAGAGTTCGTCGCTGGCTTGGTAAGGACGGTCGCAGGTTGCCATTGTGGGCCGACAATGCGGCTGAAGTTTATGCGCGACGTCTTGCCCCTGTATCCTTTCTTCAGCCATCCGACATTTCGGCGCAGAGGCAGGAATGGTGTGATAATGTAGCGAAAGGAGATCTTGGCGTGAGCCGCACTATTGAAAGTGGGCTCCGAGATTTGCAGGAAAGGATAAAGCGGTTCAATCTTCCCATGCTTATCCTCGAGGCCGGGACGAAGCCCGCCACCGCTTTAGACGTCTTTGTGAAGATGAATACCTCAGCTGTCCCGCTCGATCCCTTTGACATCATTGTAGCTCAATTCGAAGCCCGCTCGGGAAAGTCTCTACACAAGCTGGTAACAGACCTGAATGAGAAATGTCCTGCGCTAAGGAGCTATGTCTCCGCCGAGCAGATTTCACTGCAGACCGCGGCCCTGCGCGCCAACAAACTGCCGGGGCACGCCAGTTTCTTCCAGCTCGAACTCGGTAGCCTAGATGATGATTGGACTGAGATCACCGAAGGGGTGAAGTGGGCAGTGCAGGTCCTCGAGGAGGAGGGCGTCCTGGACGAGAAGCGGCTTCCCACGATCACGGTGATGCCGGTGTTAGCTGCGCTCCACAAGTACATACCGAAGAAGCTCGACGAGCATGGAAATGCGAGGGCCGTTATTCGGTCCTATATTTGGAGGTCGTTTGCGACATCGAGGTACGAGAACTCCTCGTCGACCCGCTCTCTTCAGGACTTTCGAGCGCTGCGGGATCATTTCGAGATCGGTGCCGCGAAAGAAGCGG
The DNA here is from genome assembly GCF_041357655.1 of Bradyrhizobium sp. DN3. Lineage (NCBI taxonomy): Bacteria > Pseudomonadati > Pseudomonadota > Alphaproteobacteria > Hyphomicrobiales > Nitrobacteraceae > Bradyrhizobium > Bradyrhizobium sp. DN3. The sequence continues at coordinate 55,951 of NZ_JAULLN010000007.1, forward strand.
TTCCCGTATTTATCGAGCTTGACTATCCTCTTCCGACTGTGGACGAGCTCATTGACGCGGGTTGGCCAAAGCGAAAGGAAACTCTTGCGCGGGCGATCCTCGCGGTTTCTCTGAAAGCAGGTGCCTCCGACATTGCCGATGGAAATTCAGTCTCGCGCGAGCGGCTTTCAAAGAGAGAGTATCATCACCTGTTTCCTGATGCGCTCTTGCGCGACGATGGACAACTCGCGGAAAAGGAACGAAGCCGCGCGATCAATTGCATTTTGATCACGATGAGCACAAATCGGAACATATCCGCGAAGGAGCCTATCCAATATCTGTCAGAGCGAATCGCGCGTTCAAATCTTGGAGAGTCTGTAATTCGGGATCGGCTCCGTTCGCATGTGGTGCCTTTTGAGGAACTGCATGTGGGAGGATATGCGAAGCTAGCATCTTCCGAAGAGCGGCAAAGAAAGGTCAAGGCTGATTATGAAGCGTTCTTGCGAGCAAGAGCGCATATGATTCGTGCCGCCCTGGATAATCTTGCAGCAGGCCGAAATTGGCCAAACGAGGCCATCGCAACATCTACACATGGGTAGGACTGAGTTTCGCCGTAACACCATAGAAGCGTCTGAACAAACGCAATCTCGTCGTCTTCGCCATCGCGCCAGGTCGGGACCCATATATGAATACACCCGTCGTCAGGCAGGGCAATTGTCGGCGATGGCAGAGAAATCTAATTTCGTGATGGCGCAGCGTTTGCAACAATCCGCCGTTAATCGAAGCTAGCTCCGCTTATTCAGGTCAGGGGTGAATTTAGCATGGCGCGCACGAGCAAGACCGATCCACTCAAAATCGCGGCGGTACGCGCCAGCCCGACACACGGGAGGATCGGCATCACATTCTGCCCCGGTAAGCACGACAATGCGGCCATGACGGGTGCGTGGGCTCGTGATCTTTCCGCCGATCTGGATGTGATAACCGCATGGGGCGCCCGTATGGTGATCACGCTTGTCGAGCAGTACGAACTTGAAGCGCTTCGAGTTCAAAATCTTGGCTCGGAGGTCCAGTGTCGGGGCTTAGAGTGGCGACATTTGCCCATTGCCGACTACTCAGTCCCGACGCCGAGCTTCGAAAAGGACTGGGAAAGGCAGGGCAAAGAAATCCGGGCGATCTTGCGGGCTGGCGGCGATATAGTTGTGCATTGCAAAGGTGGACTGGGGCGCGCCGGCATGATTGCAGCCCGGCTCTTGGTCGAGCTCGGGATGGCGCCCGAACAGGCCATTAGGGAAGTGAGACGTGCGCGCAAAGGTGCAATCGAAACGTTAGCCCAAGAGACCCTGGTAAGGCGAACGGTAGCTATTCCCTAAGGTTACTGCATGCGGAGGCAAAAATGGATTGGTTTGAGCGCTTGACCGGATTTCGTGAAACTACGTATGACGACACGCGATCCAAGCTATCCGTCGATGGACGTCAGCTGCATTCTCTGGTCAACGGAAAGCGTTACGGCGTTGGACGACTTGAGCTGGTGTCGGTAGCGGATCTTCGCGCAACCGCAATTTCGGCAAATGCTGCGCGTGGAAAACTCAAGGTGCAGATTGTTACCGGGGACGTCAGGCCCATGCACCGGGAGCAGGCCAACGCCGGTGCGCTTTTCCAGGTGGCTTCCCAGTTCAACCTCTTAGAAATGGTCTCTCCCGACATCACCCCAGAACGGGGCGTCACACGGTATCAGAGCGATCCAACCCAGGGGCCGGCCTGTGCGATTGCTGCCGGGGCGGCTACCATTTATCGAAACTACTTTGTCCCAATTGGCGATAAGCACGGCCAAACGGCCACCCGTCAACTTGACGGCCTTTCGGACATTGGGACCGCCTTGGCGACGGTTCTGCGCGAACCCGTTTCCGCGCTTTGGCAGATGAAGAACGGTTATGCCTTATGTACTCGAGGCGGGTTGCAGGCGATAACAGCTCACTTGGGAGAGCTGGATGAGAGCGAAATTGATGCGCTCCGGGCAAAACTTCGCATCGGCCTTCACAGCGACGTCGAGGTTACCGAGGTTCTGGGCGCCCAACCGGGACCACTACTGTCTCAAGCATTCTGCTCTGCCCTTCCTGTGGGATACAGTAGCATTCCTAGGCCGGCCTGGGAGCCGTTCGCAAGGCTGATACTTGAGGCGGCCTATGAGGCAACACTGCTCTGTGGAGTCCTCAACCTTGCGCGCGGCGGATCAAACAAGGTGCTGCTCACGTCACTTGGCGGTGGAGCGTTTGGAAACGACGAGCGATGGATTCACGATGCCATTGTGAGGGCCTTAGAGATTTTCAAGGATGTCGCCCTCGACGTCCGGCTGGTAAGTTTTGGAGAACCTTCGCAAACTTTTCGGGCAATCGCGCGCGAGTTTGAGACAGCGTAACGTTTACTTGGCTCTGATCAGGTCCCAAGTGGGATGTGTTCGGTGGGCCCAGGGCGGCAGCCAATAGCTGAAGTTTGGCGGCTCTTAGCCATCCCCAAGGACGCACGGAGCTCATGAATTGCCGGTGGCGTTCGTGAGCAATCCCACAGCACTCGCGTCCACTGTTAGTGTCCGTGGAAACTTGGGGGAACTCTGCTGCCAACATAGGTCCATACAACCACAGAGCGTCATTGCGGGGAGGCGTGAAGTCTCAGCCTGGTGAGCCAGCGCCGCCCGAACATTACATCCTGCTGTCCGCGCGCAGAGAGGCCGAGATGGCAAGGAAGCTTTAAAATTGGCTAATGCAAAGGAGAGAAAGGAATTGACGAATCGGCTCTCGAGCATTGAGCAGGCTGGCATGATCGAATTTGAGCGGGAATTCGAGTGACGGGTGCGTCTATATCCTGAAGACCTTCGGAAGGCGCTGGTCAGAAAGGATGGATCAGTCGTGTTGCGATCGATCAGCCGCGAAGAGTCCGAGATGCTCGACTTATTCTTCTGCCATTCCGGCCTTCCCTAGATCGAGACCTTGTCAGCCGTCGAAATGCTCGCCTTGGCGGACCGCGCGCGAGGCCAACGATCAGCCAAGATCAGCATTTTGCGACGATGAAGAGTGTTTTGACTTTGGCAAGCAAGCTTTCCGAGCAACCCCCGCTATCTGGCATGGGCTGGATCAGCGCGTTTCTGCAGCACAGTAGTCCATACCGAAGTACGCCTCCGATGGGGGCCGTCTTGCGTGAGGGGTGGTAATTCGCGAAGCGTGTGACCTTAAGTCTAGCTTTAAGGTCATCAGGCGATGCGGGTCGAGGTTTTGGGCGGGCTGGAGCGGCGGCGTCGTTGGTCGCAGGACGACAAGGCACGGATTGTCGAGGAGACGCTGGCACCGGGCGCGAAGGTAACTGAGGTTGCGCGGCGCAACGGAGTAGCGGCCAGCCTGGTGTTTACCTGGCGTCGACAAGCACGGACATCGGGACAAGTTGCACCATCTTTTACGCCGGTGCAGATCGCCGCCGTAGCGGCCTCGACTGAAGAAACTGCGAAGCTTTTGCCTACGGTTGATGGCCGAGTTCGCTCGGCGGCAGCCGCACGTACTGGATTGATAGAGATCGATCTCGGCAACCGACGGTGCATCCGGGTGGATGCGCACGTCGATCCGGAGGCGCTGGCGCGGGTCCTCGATGTGCTTGGACGCCGATGATTGCTGTGCCAGGGAATGTGCGAGTGTGGCTGGCGACAGGCTACACGGATATGCGCAGAGGCTTTCCGTCGCTGGCCCTCCAAGTGCAGGAGGTGCTGCACAAAGAACCGCTCAGCGGTCATTTGTTTGTCTTCCGCGGTCGCCGCAGCGATCTTGTGAAGGTGATCTGGCACGATGGTCAGGGAGCCTGCTTGTTCACAAAAAAACTCGAGAGAGGAAAGTTTATCTGGCCATCGGTTGCCGGTGAAGCGGTAACGATTTCGCTGGCGCAGTTGAGCTACCTGTTGTCCGGGATCGATTGGCGCAATCCGCAAGAAACCCAGCGTCCGACGCGGGTCGGATAATCGTTTTGGGTTTGAATCTGATGCTCGATCTGATTCAATGGCATCATGACATCGAAGCCGAACGATCTTCCGTCGGATCTCGCGAGAGCCTACCTTGCTCTGCTGGCCGAGCGCGAGGCGTTGCAGGCTGAACGCGATGTGGCAGTCGCGGATGCCGCCAACGCGCGGGCGGAGCTGTCAGACAGCGAGGTGCTGATCGCTCATCTTGAGCTGCGGATCGAGAAGCTTAAACGCGAACTGCACGGGCAGCGCTCCGAGCGCACGGCGCGGTTACTCGAGCAGTTGGAATTGGAGCTCGAAGAACTCGCCACAACGGCGACCGAGAATGAGCTTGCCGCGCAGGCCGCAGCAGCGAAGACGCAGAACGTTCGCCCCTTCATGCGCAAGCGGCCGGTTCGCCAGCCTTGGCCGGACGACATCGAACACGAGCGCGTCGTCATTGAGGCTCCAACGAGCTGCGCCTGCTGCGGTGGATCTCGGCTGGCGAAGGTCGGAGAGGATGTGACCAAGACGCTGGAGGAGATCCCGCGTCGCTTCAAGGTGATCGAGACGGTACGCGAGAAGTTCACCTGCCGCGATTGCGAGAAGATCAGCCAGCCGCCGGCACCGTTCCATGCCACGCCGCGCGGCTTCATCGGTCCGCAATTGCTGGCGACAATGCTGTTCGACAAGTTCGGCATGCATATCCCGCTCAATCGCCAGAGCGTGCGCTTCAAGGCTGAGCGGATCGACCTGCCGCTGTCGACGCTGGCCGACCAGGTCGGCCGCGGAACGTTCGCCGTCATGCCGCTGTTCCAGCTGATCGAGCATCATGTACTCGCGGCCGAGCGCCTTCATGGCGACGACACCACCATCCGCATCCTGGCGAAGGGCAAGTGCACGACCGGCCGGATCTGGACCTATGTGCGAGATGACCGGCCGTTCGCCGGGCCTGCGCCGCCGGCGGCGGTCTATTATGCCTCGGGCAACCGACGGGGCGAACATCCTCAGAAGCATCTGGCCGCCTTCGCCGGCATTCTGCAGGCGGATTGCTATGGCGGCTTCGAGCCGTTGTTCGACCCAAAAAGGAAAGCAATGCCGATCACGCCGGCATTTTGCCTGGCCCATGCGCGGCGGGGATTCTTCGAGCTGGCTGACATCGAGAAAGCCGCCCGGGAAGGCCGCAAGGGCAAACCGGTCTCCCCGATCGCGCTGGAGGCGGTCAGGCGTCTGGATGCGCTGTTCGAGATCGAGCGCGCCATCAACGGCCGTAGTGCCGACGAGCGGCGTGCCGTGCGCCAGGAGCGGAGCAAGCCGCTCTTCGACGACATGCATGACTGGCTGCTCCGTGAGCGAGAAAGCCTCTCGCGCTCCGCCGAGGTCCTGAAGCCCATGAACTACATGCTCAAGCGCTGGGACGACTTCGTCCGCTTCCTCGACGATGGCCGGATCTGCTTGACCAACAATTGCGCTGAGCGTGCATTGAGAGGCATTGCCTTGGGAAGGCGCAACTGGACCTTCGCTGGTAGCCAACGTGGCGCCGACCGTGCCGCGATCATGCTGACGATGATCACGACTTGCCGCCTCAACGACGTCGATCCAAAGGCCTGGCTCGCCGATGTCCTCGCCCGGATCGCAGATCTTCCCGCGTCGCGGCTGCGCGAACTGCTGCCCTGGGAATGGAAGCTCCTGCACCAAGCCGGCAAGTCCGCCGATCAGCAAGCCGCCTGACCTTCACGCAACGCCATCATAGAACTCGCCGCGCTCGCGCATGTGTCAATCAGGCGGCCTTCGTCGTATGCGTACATACCGAAAACCCAACGTTTCCTTCCTTCGGAAGACCTTGATTTTTCAGAGGACCGGCCTGGACGAACGATCCATACGGAAAACACTTGATTTCAGTATGGAGCGCGGCGTGAAACTTGGTCGGCGCCCAGTCAAGGCTTCCGTTGAAGCGCGCAAACGCGACCTCCGGGCCGAAGGGATGGAAATCCTCAAGATAGGCCGGACGCTCGAGATCGGCGCCTCGGTTGTGCAACGGGTGTTGGCCCAGGCTGAGCTGTAAGCTCGAGGAGGGGCAACAGCGTGGCCCCTTAACCAAGGCGTTGCGACGCAGGGGCGCAAGCGACAAGCAACGTATTGCTGCCGCGTGCGATTCTTACCCACCCACATCAACGCACGACACGTGTTTCGCTATCAAGCTCCCGCAGCGCGCAGAGACTGTTGACCAGCCGCATGTCCTCGACAGTATTGCAGGCCACCTCAAGCAATCGTGGGCTCGCAAATATCAACGAGAGAGCCTGCGCCCGTGAGATTGCGACGTTAATGCGGTTGATGCTGAAGAGAAAGTCTACGCCTCGTGGGATTTCGTCGCCTGACGATGTGGTCATCGAGATCAGGCAGACCGGAGCCTCCTGGCCCTGAAATTTATCAATCGTTCCGACCCGCGCACCCGATGGCAGGGCCGCCTTGAGCGCGTTAACCTGAAGATTATAGGGAGCGACGATCAGAACATCATCGAGGCTTAATCTGCTCTCGTGTCCAGCACGGTCGCGAAACTTACATGCCAGCAGGCGCTGCAGTTCAATTCGAATCGCCGCGATTTCCTCGTGCGAGCTCTGCGTGTTTCCCGCGTGCGGCACCTCGATCAGACGGGCTCCCGTACGCAGGGGATAAGTCTCGCCGATGATGCACTGCTGGGCAGCTCCCTCATCGCTATTCAACCGCCCTTCGTAGACGAAATCCGAAATGATGCGGCAAATGTCCGGGTGCATCCGGCGTGACGTCGGCAGAAAAATCCCGCGATCCACCGGAACCGTATTATGACCGGAGAGGAGATATTCAAGCGCCGACTGGCCACTCTCCCCGGGATGCGCACCTTGGATCGGCTGCGACAGCTGCATCGGATCACCGACCAGCACGACGTTCTTCGCACAAGTCGCCATCGCCACGGTGTTTGCGATCGAGACCTGTCCGGCCTCGTCTACAAACAGGTAGTCGAAGCTTGCCTCAAAATCGACTCGAGAAAAGAGCCAAGCCGTGCCGCCCACGACCGACGCTGACAATAGCCGCGCATCCTCATTTCTTTCTGTTTGGTGGATCAGGTCACCGTACCTGGCGTCGAAATCGCCGCCGCCCTTTTTGGCCATGCTGACCGTCGTACCGGTCTCGGCTGCGCGATCGAGAACTGCGTAGAGGAGATTGTCGATCGCATTGTGGCTGTGCGATGCGACGGCGATGCGCTTGCCGCGGCGCACGAGTTCGAGGATCGCGCATGAACTGACATAGGTCTTGCCCGTTCCTGGGGGGCCCTGGATTGGCAGCACGCTGCAATCCAGCTCCGCGACCGCCGAAACGACCTCCGACACAAACATCTTGCCGGCATCTACGACAGCTTTTAGACGGCGCGCGTTCGTAAACCGGGGCGAGGATCGGGTGATGAAGTCGCGTATGGCCGGGTAGCGCCCATTGCCGCGAATGAAAGAGTCAACCCCGCGTTCGATTGCGCCCTCGATCGCATCCGTGTCGAGGGGACGTCCCGGCAGCAGTGAGATGAATTTCGGCGCCTCGCGGAAGCGCGATTGAGAGAACCGAACCGTCGCGGTGCGGCGGGCGTAATTGAGGTTGATCAGATTCACTGAGACCGGCAGCCCATCCACCTCGATGTGGCAATCGCCCGGCTTGAGCTTGCTCTCCTGATCGGGAAAGTCATAGGTGCGCTCCCAGGAACGGCCCGCGTCGATGGTCCGCGTTTTGGCAACCAGTCCGCCCAGGCATTCCGCGTCCTCGATCAGATCGTCGAGCTCTTTGCTCATCTTGTCGAAGATGGCCCACCAGGCTGGCTTCTTTTCACGGGTGTGGAAGCAGCTGAGATCGAACAGCAGATCGGCGATACCCTCCCCATATCGATCGTGAACGGGGACGAGCTTCTTTCGCAGTGCCGCGACCGCTGCTTCATCGTCATGGACGGAGTTGCGTCTGCCGTCGCCTTTGCCGTTTGGCCCGCCCAGGGGGGCCCATTGCATGTCTGCGGGCCTCACACTGGACACGAGCCAGTCGCGCAGCTTCTGCGTCGAGATGCAATCGTCCCTATTGTAGTCGCGAATCTCGCGCAGGATTTTCGGATCCCGGCTGTCGCGCCAGTTCTCATAGGCGACAACGCTTGCGCCGGCCGTCTTCACCTCGCCGGACCGCGCCTCCATGTAAAAGACTTCGAGGTTTTTCAGTGAATAGGCGGGCTCCGAGGCAATGAGACTGCCCGAGACGACGGTGTAGAGATCGACGAAACGATGGTCCCGCAGCATCTGATCAAGCAGAGCCTCACCGACGCCGTGACTGCAAGTCAAGCGGCGGAGCGCCGAAATCTCATACGCGGCATAGTGGTAGATGTGGGCGCCGGGGTACTCCTCGAGCCTGTCGGCGAAGAACGTCATCAGTTTCCTTAGAGATTCGCCCTCGGCCGCCCGATCATGGGCCCAAAAATCTCTAAAGACGCCGTTGCCACCATCCTGAAACCACAGGCCATGCAGATATTCGAGGCCGCCTTCGAAATAAGGATCGCCCTCGATGTCATAGAAGACATCGCCCGGATCGGGTTTCGGCAACAGCGCGAGGCCGCGATTGGGGTCGAACGGTTTCAGCTCGAAAGACGGGGGCCCGCCTGCCCGCCGCAGGGTCTGCAGCCGCGCCTGGGCGGCGAGCTTCTGCAGGGTCGCTTCGGCAAGCTTGGGAATGCGCTGACTGAGTTGCCCGAGCTGGGTCATCGTGGTGACGCCAGAGGCGAGCAGCTTGCCGCGCTGGCTGCGGCTGATCCCGGCCACCAATGAGAGGCTGTCGGTCTCATTCCAGAATTTCTCGCAAGTATCGCGCCAGCGGCAGAGCCCGCACATTTTGACGGGATCCGGCGTCGTTGTCGGAGGCGCGACCACGAATTGCTCGAGCCGCTGCCGCGCATAACGTGAATATGCGGCGTACTCGTTCAGACGGAATGAAAAGCGCTTCCCGTTGCCGAGTTCGACATGCGCATGTTCGGGCTCGAGGTGCTGAATTTCGGACAGAAGATCGGAATAGAGCACGAGCTGCAGGATGTGCTTGGGATCCGGCTTGCGCTTAAGCTTAGTATCAACCACTTCGTACGAGAACGAGCCAAGGGCAGAAGGCCGCTCAACACGGATCAGAAAATCCGACCAGCCGCCCCACGGGAGGCTGAGCAGAGCACCCTGGAAGACAACGTCTGGGCCAGTCGCCAGAGCCTCGCGCGTTTTATTCGCCGCGGTCGCAAGGTCGCTGTCGCGGTTGAGCTCAAGAACCTTCTGGCCATCGGCCTTCAGGGCCGAGAGGTAGCGGAGCTCGTGATCGTCCCCGTATTTTTGAAGAAGCTGGGCGTCTTCACTGTCCTCGGTGGGGACCAGATCCTCGCCCCGGGCAAACCGCAAATCCAGCGCTGTCGCATGTTTGCAAGACATGAAACGCATCAGATCGGACGCCGATAGAAGGACCTGCTGCCCCTGAACTCGCATAACTCCCCCGTGTGTAAGACTACCGTAACGGGTATGGATGACAATAGCTGTCACCCCGGCGGTTGGCAGTCATGTCTTTCGAAAAAACTCAACAATTTCTCGATCTTACGACCTACGTCATGGCGCATCGTGCGGGCGTGACGCTCGCGGATGTCGAGGAGCGTTTCGAGATCTCGCGGCGTACCGCCCAGCGCATGATGCAGGCGCTGGAAGCGCAGTTTCCGGACACCGCGTCAGGCTACGACGAGCAGGGACTCAAGCGCTGGCGGCTTCAGACCAGCGCGGTACGGGACCTGCTGACTTTGTCGCCCGAAGAACTTGCGGCACTGGATCTGGCGATCGAGACCCTTCAGCGCACGGCGTCCGGCCTCGAGGCTGCCGAGCTGCGGCGTCTGAAGGAAAAAATCCTCGCGCTTGTGCCGCGCAGCAAAATGGCGAGGGTTGAGACCGATCATGAGGTGCTGCTGGAGGCTCAGGGCCTTGCCTCCCGGCCGGGTCCGGCTGCCAGGATCAGACCGGAAATCGCCGCTGTCATCTCGAATGCCATCAAATCCTCGCGGCGGCTCAGGATCACGTATCATTCCCGAGGGGCCGCGGAGCCGAGCATGCGTGTGGTTGAGCCCTATGGTGTTCTGATCGGAATCCGGCGCTATCTGGTTGCAAGGGCGAAAGACGATCCCGGTGGTCCGCTCCGACACTTTGTGGCGGAGCGCATCCAGTCGGGTGAGCTGACGGGCGAGAGCTTCGTTCGCGATCCAGGCTTCGACCTGCACGAACACGCGCGAAAGGCTTTTGGTGCATTCCACAATGATACGGAATTTGGCGAGGTAGTCTGGCGTTTCACGCCCTCCGCAGCCGATCATGCGCGTGCCTTCGCTTTCCACCCCAGCCAGGTGTTCGAAAACCAACCCGATGGCTCGCTCATTGTGCGCTTCTGGGCCTCCGGTCATCTCGAAATGTGCTGGCACCTATATATGTGGGGTGACCAAGTCGAGGTGCTGGCACCGGAAGCGCTGAGGAAGATGGTGCTTCTCTACAGGCGCTCCGACTTCCCGGCTCTTCCATAAGACATGCCAGAATCTGTCACCGGGCGAGTGCATGCTGGAGATAGCGAAACAGCCGCTGGATCATTTCATGCAACGCTTTGCCAGACGTACCGTTCTTGCGGCAGCATGCCTCCTTGGCGCAGGGCCGGGCATTGCCAGCCCGGTTGTTGCGAGGCACCGCAAACTGCGCGTCACGCAATCGGGTCTCGCCGAAGCAATCGACCTGCATTTCCGGTGGCTCACGAACGAGACAGAAGGCGCCCGAGCCGTCTTCGCGAACTGCGACCTCTCGGGACTCGATTTTCTCTCGGACCAGCCGGGCACTGTGGATCTGCGAGGCGCCGATTTCACGGGCGCGGATCTTTCCGGCATCAGGGGCAATGAATTGAGTTTCCACCACGCCTCGCTCCAGGGTGCACGGATGACATCGTCCTTTCTTTCTGCCCCGGTCTTTAGCGGTGCAACCTTGCGTCGGGCTCTGTGCAATCACGTGGTCTGGGGCTGGCCAGCCGCAAGGCAGACCGGAGACGTTTCTGCCGACGACTTTTCGCCCGCCGCCACTTTCATCAACACGGATCTCGATCTCGCTGATTTCAAGCAGGCGCGGGTGAGAGGGTATTTCTGTGGCGCCCAGTTCACGCATGCGTCGCTGGTAGATGCGGACCTTTCCTGCTCGCGCTTCGATGGCGACGCCGTCTACTGTCCGAACTCTTTCGCGGGATCACGGCTGATACGAACGAAGTTCGGGAACACAACCGTCAACGCGACGCGATTCCGTTTTGCATTTGATCGCGCCGACTTCTCCGGGGCCACTATTGGCCCCGACTGCACATGGCCTGGTACGCCGGCAGGTACGATAGGTCTGCAGAAGTCGCGGGATGATGTTTAAGACCAACATACATGGTGCGGCGAAACGATTCGGCGTGTGAGCCCTCTGTGGGCTGAGTAGCTCTAAGAAACTGGACGATCTAATCGTGTTAGAGGAGGATAGTGAATGCTTGAATTGATTATTGCCAAAAACGAGAAAGCGCGCCTTCAGAAGACGTTGTCAAGCATCGTGCGGAGCGCATCGCCTTCGGTAGGCGTCCAAACCGTGGGATTCCCAGGCGGCAATGACGATCTAGAACTCTTTACGAAGGGGGATGGCCATCTTTGGTACGGTGAAAGAACACTGACGTTAAAGGACGCAAAAATTCCAAGATATTGGAACGCGCTTGGGATCTACGACGAATCTCGTTCCGCTCAAACTCCCACTGTCGAGCTAAACATCGCTGTCGACGACAACAGTGGGAGAGTGTCCGGCTTTTTCGCGCGTGATCCGGCTACCAAGAAGATCTACCTAATGCACACCGGCAAGGTTGGTGGCGGAGCCAAGGGAGTGGGCAAAACCGCCTTCCTGGCCTGGAGCCGCAGTCCGGTTGTTCCTGTCTTGGATGTATCCGGCGGTACCCAGCGTTCAGGAATTGTGATTGGTTCTCTCGATCGCGAAACATTCGTCGGGAGAGTTGAACGATTCGTAAAAAGAGTCGCCTTGTTCAAAGAATTCGTGAAACAGGGGCATCATGAAGATCCGAAGTTTCGCGAACTTGTCGAGGAGCTTCAAAACTTCAGCCCCGAGTTCGCCGGCTTGAAAATGGGTTACCTCGACGGCACCGTTGAATACCTGAGCTATCATGGCGATGTGATCGACGAACTGTACCGCAAGCGCAGCAAATTGAAAACGCCGGGCGAGGTCATCTACAATACCAATCTAATCGATCTCGCTGTTCGAGACAGCGGGGTGCTGACCGAAGTTTACGAAGCTAAGACGTCAGTTGACCGACAGGTTCTCTATACCGCCATCGGACAGCTCATTGTTCACTCGGCAGAACAACCGAAGCCGCGCAAATTCTTGGTAATTCCGAAAGACCGAGTGCTTCCAAATGACATTCACGCTGCAATGAAAGAGCATGACATCGAATTGTTAAGATTCGCCGTGATGACCGATGGTTCTGGAGTCAAAGTCGACGTTTAAACTGGACATCAGCGCGCTTACGGCAGCTAAGGCCTGGGGCATCGTTGAAGGTGTAAGGAGCAGATACGACAATCTGTCTGGGAATTAGAGCTATTTGACAAATCATTCATTATGCATTCACCCAAGGATTGTGGAGATCATCTTGAAAGGCCTTTCTCGACGCAGCCTTATCGGAGGAGTGGGCATCTGCTCGGTCTTGCCGCTGATCTGTGGACGAGACGCTGGGACGAGCGACGCAATCCAGCACTCGCCGATCATTCTCGATGATGAGCTTCGGCATGGCTGTCTTTTTGCAACGACGAGCGGACAATGCTTTCCGGACGACCAGGCCGTATCCGTCGATCTTTGGAGTTTTAGGGTCAGCGAGATCGACAGCAGCAGCCTCCCTGCGTCAGTCGGACGGACAGTGATCTGGGACGATGTATTCTCTCTCCGAACTTTGACACGAAGCGTCGGAGCCACGCTTAGTGCCGTAACGGAATGGTATGGATTCGACCCCTGCGTCGGACAGTGTTCGTTTCACCTTGATGGCCACGGTCACATAGGTTCTCACGTGCGGGCAATCAATTCTCAGAGGAAGGCATCCGCATCTCTGGCGCTCATTGATATGAGCTCCTGTGGGCTTAGCCGGATTGATTGGCCTGACATCTTGCCGCACGTCCGGGACTCCTACGACGTCGTTGTCGGATTTAAGCATTGGTCCGGTTGCGGGCCGGTGTTGTGCGAAACGGTTGCTGGAAATCCGAGAATCAGAAAGGCGCTGGCTTACTGTGATAAATTCTTTTGGACCGACGACAAGATGCTCGGGCTAGATGAGCAGGCGTGTTGCAATGCGAGATCGCTGCCTTTGAATTCGTTGGTACAGGACCTGGTTCGAGCGCTTTCTGCAAAACGTTTGGCCTTAGGATTCGAAAAGATCGCTCGTGACGGAAGCTTGTTCGAAGGAAGGCTGCGAATTGCTCCCCAGGCAATCGCTCTCGGGACGTCATAGAGCCAGCTGTCATGTCCGCGATCAGAATACCCGCCGAATGGGAGCCGCATGATTTTTGCTTCATGTCCTGGGGGGTTCATCGGGAATGGGGCTCATATACCGAAAAGGTGAAGCGCGAGCTTCGCGAAATCATCTCCACTGTTGCGGATCACGAACCGGTCCGGCTGCTGGTACCGCCGGATTTGGTGGCCGACGCAAAGCAGCAGGGCTTCAGTGGAGCTGTCGAAATTATTCCGGCTCCCGTCGATGACATTTGGATGCGCGATATTCTCCCGACATATGCTCTTCAGAATGGTCGGCTTTGCGCCATCGACTGGAATTTTAACGGGTGGGGATCGGGACGAGTTCGTCCCGCACGTCCTGGTGACCGGCTGGCAGGCTTGTTGGCGGCATCCTTGTCAATTCCGTCCGTCCCCGCATCCTTCATTGCCGAGGGAGGGGCGCTTGCTAGCGATGGGCAGGGCATGGTCATAACGACGAAAAGTTGCCTGCTCAATCCCAACCGCAACCAGGCTTTCGGGCGGACACAGGAGGAGCAGATGCATGCAATCGAGCAGAGCCTCGCCGCCTTTGGAATTAGCAAGGTTGTATGGCTGGAAGGAGATTTGGATGAACCGATCACGAGCGGACATGTCGATGGCTATGTTCTGTTCGCCGCCGATAGCAGGATTCTTGTCGAAGGAGTCGATCGAGAGGAAACGCCTGAGGGACGTCGCAGGCAGATTGAAATCGACACGTTGCGCGGTCAGCTCGATACGAATGGGCGCAAGCTAGCAGTGAACGTTGTATTGCCGCCACGCGACCGTTATTTGCGGTTTTCAAATGAAACGTTCGCACCTTGCTATCTGAACGCCTATATCGCGAATGGTGCGGTTATAACCGGACGGTTCGGAGATCTGGAACGCGACGAAGCCGCCCGCCAGGCCTTGCAGCAGGCATTCCCGACGAGGAAAGTCAGAATGCTATGTATTGATCACATCGCCAGGGGTGGTGGTGGCGTGCATTGCTTAACGAAGGATGTGCCAAAAGCTCTCCGACTGTAGAACTTGATATGCGTAGCGAATGGCGGAAGGGGAGGATTATGGACCAGTCCGAAATCATCAACTTGGGTAAAAGTCTCGCAGCGGCCACGACCGGCTGGCTGGCAGAGAAGGCGAGTTCTGGGTTCGATGAAAGTCTGCTTAGCGAAGCTATGCTTGCTATTCCTCTTTTCGAATCCCTGAGGCGGGGCCTAAGCTGGCGGATAAGCGGGGAATGGTGCGAGTGGAACCTCGAAGGACTGAATAGGGGCGATGTCAATATAGATCTTTACGCCGAGAGCAAAACCGAGAAGCTCTTCGTGGAATTTAAGCTCTTGAAAGAGAAGAACCTCAATGATCAGCGATTGATCAAAGACATGATGAAGTTAGCGCTGCCCGACAGCCCCGAATTCGGCCGGCTGCTGGTTACTGCACACCCACCAAGCGGCCAAACGGAACAACAATCGAAATCAACTTTGCTACGAGGAATCGATGTTGCGAGACGGCCTATCAAATTCAATTTGACCAGGAGGGATGGTGTTGCGCCTCTTGTGATCAGCGATTTAGGGCCGCACCCACTTTCAGGCAAGATGGGTGAGCATGTCGATCGTATCATTCGATGTGATCCTGATGCCGCGAAGTTTGTTGTCGAGCATATAGCGAGCCAGCGCGACTCCGAATTTTTAGTTTCGGTTTATTCTATCTCACGGATCGGATCGTAACGAGACCAAACTCCCCCTCATGGTGTCCCGCCAAGCCATTTCGAAACCTCTGCGTTTAGAGAGCGCTGGCGGAAACGGATGAGAATTTTCATCTGTCTTTACTGCGCTCCCGCGTATCTGGCTAAGACCTCTACCTGAACCGACTGGGGTTCTTCTAAGCAGGGCAATCCACAAATATGAACAAGACCATTAGTTTTGAGCTGAGACAGCGTTTGCAACAAGTCGCCCACTTCGATGAGACTCATCCCGACTTGGTCCCGCCGCCGGCCCTGAAGAAGTTCATCCCCAAGGGCGATCCGACACTTGCGTAGGTCCCGCTGGTCGCGAAGAACTTTGACGTCAGCAAGGAAGCTGCCGCCCGCGCCTACGCCCGCTATCATCCGAAGCAGCTGGCCATCGTCGTGATCAAGGACGGCATAGTCCGGCGTGCCCACAAGGGGCCGACGTTCCCGTGGATTTCCGCGGCCTATGGAAAGCCGGTCCCGCGCGCGTCCAGTTTTATGCGAAAGATCTGCGCCAGCGGGTGGCCGGCGAGTTGTCATCCATCATTCCGGAGCACTGGTTGGAACTGAAGGATGGCCAGCCGGCGGAGCTTTTTGAGCAAGTTTATCCTCAGCAGGATGGGTTCGCGCTGCTGATGCTCTGGATTGAGATCGAGGAGTCCGAGGAGGTGGACGACGAGCCGACCTCGGCGCGGCGCGTCAGAGATCAGCAAGCACGCTGGCGTTAGCCGTCGAGATCTCTGTCTTCGAGACAGCATGATTAGCTTTAAGGAGAGGGAATTTCCTCCAGCAGGTTGCGCAAAACCAATGCTTCCAGCTTGACCCGCTAAATTTCCTTGTTCTAATTTTGTTCTCGTGCGGCCGGTCGATTCTGCCGGCCCTAGCCCGTATTTGAACGACAACAGCAGCCGCCCCGAATCCAGTCAGGTACCATGCACGAGATCCTCTGTCCCCACTGTACCAAGGCCTTCAAGGTAGATGAGTCCGGCTATGCCGAGATTTTGAAGCAGGTCCGTGACGCCGATTTCGCACAGCAACTGCACGAGCGGCTGGAACTGGCCGAGCGCGCCAATCAGAGCGCCGTTGAATTGGCCAAGGCCCAGGTAAGCAGCGATCTGCAGAAGATCACAGCTACTAAGGACGCTGAAATTCAGGAGTTGAAGTCCAAGGTTGAGGGGAATGGCGTCGCCCAGAAGCTCGCGGTAGCTGAGGCGCTCAGCGCCGTCGAGAAGGAGCGGGACAGGCTCGCGAACGCGCTAGCCGAGTCCGAGCGCGAAAAGAAGGCGGCCTCGGAGCTTGCTGAAGCGCTTCTGGCCAGCGAGCAGCATAAAATCACTGCTGCCACGGAAAAAGAAATCCAAGAGCTGAAGGCCAAAATTCAATCCGTCGAGCTTGAGAAGAAGCTGGCCGTGACCGAAGCGGTTGGCGCCATTGAGAAAGAGCGCGATGAGCTGAAAAACGGCATCAAGCAGGTACAGCTTGAAAAGCAGCTCTCCGAGCAGTCGCTCAAGGACAAGTACGAAACCCAGATCAAGGATCGCGATGACGCGATCGAGCGCCTCAAGGATATGAAGGCCCGCCTATCAACCAAGATGGTCGGCGAGACCCTCGAACAACACTGCGAGACCGAGTTCAACCGGGTGCGGTCGATGGCCTTCCCACGAGCCTATTTCGAGAAAGACAACGACGCGCGGACCGGCAGCAAGGGCGATTACATCTTCCGGGACTTGGACGAGGCCGGCATGGAGATCATCTCGATCATGTTCGAGATGAAGAACGAGAGCGACAAAACCGCTACGAAAAGCAAGAACGAAGATTTCCTCAAGGAGCTCGACCGCGATCGCACTGAGAAGGGCTGCGAATACGCCATCCTGGTCTCTCTGCTTGAACCGGACAACGAACTCTACAATACCGGCATCGTCGATGTCTTCCACCGCTACCCGAAAATGTACGTCATCCGGCCGCAGTTCTTCCTACCGATGATTACGCTCTTGCGGAATGCGGCGATCAATTCGCTCAAATACAAGACCGAGCTGGCGCTTGTGAAGGCGCAGAATATCGACATCACTCAGTTTGAAAGCCAGCTCGAGACCTTCAAGACCGCATTCTCGAAGAACTATGATCTTGCTTCCAGGAACTTCCAGACCGCGATCACTGAGATCGACAAGTCCATCGACCATCTTCAGAAGACGAAGGATGCGTTGATAGGTGCAGATCGCAACCTGCGCCTCGCAAACGACAAGGCGCAGGATGTGACCATCAAGAAGCTGACCCGGGGCAATCCGACGATGGCGGCGAAGTTTGCAGAGCTAAAAAGCCAGGCCGCTGAATGAGGCGCATACTTGACCTGCAGTGCGTCTAGCTACCCCGCTGCCCTCCTGCGCATCCGCGCTTTCCAATACGGCACTCCGAACATTTGCTCCTCGAGCTTTTTGAACTGCACCGTCGCAAACGCACCGCGGCTCACTAACCCAAGCCGTTCGAGACGCTTTCGAACGAAAGTATAGCTAATCTTAGCCGCTATACGACGCTTGAGCCGGACGATATCTTCCGGGCGCCAAGTCGATATGCCGATGGACTTCACGAGTTCTGAAAACTCCTGCTCGGGATAAATGAACTCGGCGGCAAAAACTTCGGCGCCCTTCTCAATCAGTTCATTGCGGTTGTAGTCGCCGCAGGTAACCACGCCGTTGGCTATCTGCTCCTGGTCGACATAGTGATGCTTGAGTTCATGGACGAGAGCGAAAAGCTTGGGCTCGTCCGGCAAGGACCGTTGGACGGCGACGGAATAATCACCGTCCGCACACATGTACATGGCTTTGATCTTGGCGGGCAAAGGCCAGGGGTCGATTCGGATGCCCTCTTTCTTGTAGATTTGGCGGACCTCTCGCAGGCCGAATGAGTTTGTACGCACCGCGTGGTACATGCGCTTTTCTCGCGCGAGGGCTTTAAGCCCTTCAAAATACTCATCGCGGGTCATTTAGGATCTCCTAACGTTTGCTTTTCGGCCGCTTGGCCTTCTCAAGAGCTTGGCGCGCCTTTCTAAACTCGGCGTACCGAATCACTTCCTCAAAATCATCGTTATCGAGTCCGCCGGTCGCTGAAGTTAGCGCCGCGATTCGCTTGTCATCATGTTGCAGATCCGGGAAAAATACGGTGATTGAAACTTTAAACAGGCGCGCCAACTTATCTAGGTCTTCGGCGGTTGGCTTGTAAGTACCCGTCTCCCACCTCGAAACCGTGTTTGCGGCTGTCCCCAGTTTCTCGGCCAGACCCTCCTGACTCAGCTTTCCTTCTGGCCAGTTTGTCCGGAGCCTCTGAATTGTTTCTCCTATGTGGTTGTAAATATTCGCCATCCGGACTTCTCCTGTTTTGGGATTGATTTGTCCTAGAATAGCTTGACAGCTCGCCTCCCGCAACATTACTGTATGAGGACGGAATCATCCTGTTTCAGGATGGCCGAAGGAAAGGAGGTGGTTGAAATGGAGACGGAGAACGTTCTGAAGCAGGACGATAAGAATCCGAAGACTATCCAGGCGTCGGTCTACACGACGTCTGGCGCGTTTCCCCGCAAGGGCAGCGAATCGGTCAAGTCGGATGATCTGATCGATAAGATCCTGAAGCAGGCGCAGCACGCGCTGCACCTGACGGATGTCACCGGCTGGGAAGCGACGGTCGACGGCAATGTCATCGACCCGAACAAGACCTACGAGCAGAATCATCTGACGGGCACGGTCGTGATCCACTGGGGTCCGCGCGAAGGCGGCGGGGGCTGCTAATGCACCCCGAAGCTTCCAAGCTGATCTTCGAAGAAGAGGTCGGACGCTGGCCGCCCGATCTCGCGTCTACACGCGGCTGGATAATGCACGAGGTCTCTTACCCGGTGATCGATTACGAGTTCACGCGCCCCGGCCGGACACCGCTGAGGCTGAAGATGTCGTTCGATGACTGGGATGACCTGCCGCCGTCGATAGCCTTGTTTTCCTCGGCCGGTGCTCTGCTGTCGTCCCTGCCTCCCAACCTCTCAAATATCTACAACCCATCAGCTCACCCCATCACCGGCCGGCCGTTCGTCTGCATGGCGGGCTCCCGGGAATTTCACACACACTCAAGCCACCTCGCTGAGCCTTGGAGCCAATTCAGGGGCAAGCCAGGCTTCGGCATCGGCGACCTTATGACCAAGCTGTGGCACGGATGGCTGAAAGGAGCCGGATAATGTCGAAGGTCATCTGCAAGCGCCACCACATCGAGGAGACGCTGAAGCATCTCCAGGAAGCGGGCCGGCGTGGCAACGAGTGCGTGGTGCTCTGGCTCGGTCGCGAATCGGCTGCAGGCATTGAGATCGAGGCCGTGTGCCGGCCGGCGCAGGTTGCGGGCGCGGACATCTTCCGCATTCCCCCTCCGGCGATGCGCGAGATCATCGGCATCCTCGCCCAACACGGCTGGAAGATTGCCGCGCAGGTTCATTCGCACCCGCGCGAGGCCTTCCATTCACTGGCCGACGACAAGTGGGCCATCGTGCGACATGAAAATGCGCTGTCGCTGGTCGTGCCGTACTTCGCGGCCCAGACCACCGCTTTCTCATTCATGCAGGATCAAAAGACCTTCAGGCTCAGCGCCGACAATCACTGGCAAGAACTGGCGGCTTGGGAGATTGGCAAATGGCTTCAAATATCCTGACACCCGAGGCGCGCCAGGAAAACGTCAAGGCGCTGGCGCTCGCGGCGGGCATTACGTCCGAACAGGCCGCCGAGCGCCTTGATGGCCGAGTGCTCTGCACGTTCGATCGTGACGACGCTGCTGCCTGCCAGTTCTATGAAGAACTGCGGCCGGTGTTGGGGAGGACCATAGACGTTCACGACACGCCTGACGGCCAGCGCTACCTGGTCGAAATGGTCATCGGCGAAGTCGAACCGCGAGGAGGTGCAGCTACGGTCTTCGTCGGGCTCGGGCCGGACAGCTGCTGCTTCAGTCCCGTGCCGGAAGGCGTGCACAGCTCAAAGCCGGTTCACAGTGCGCTTTCGGTCGTCGCCGCCTGCTACGGTGCCGCTGTCGCGGTTCACCGTGCGGTTGGAGAGGGCATTCCCAATCCCCCGCCGGAACACCTGGAAATCAGGTACGACGAGATCCTGGCCGACCTGAGTGTCCTAAATGAAGCTTTAGATATCGGTGAGACCCACCTGGCCGGTGCAGGCGCTATCGGCAACGGCTTTCTGTGGGCAGCTCGCCACGTTGACCTGCGCGGAGAACTCAGCGTCTGCGATGATGACGTTGTTTCCTCCGGCAATCTCCAGCGCCAGGTCTGGTTTGGCGAGGGTGATATCGACGATCCCAAGGCCTCAACGCTTTGCGAGAAGGCGCAGCCACACATCCCCGGCTGCCGGCTAAAGCCTGAACCCATGCGCTTGCAAGACCTGCCGAACCGATCAGGCGCCTGGTTGAAGCGCCTTATCGTCGCGGTGGACAGCCGGCGTGCTCGCCGTGAATTGCAGAACGAGCTAGCGGCTGAGGTGTTTGACGCCTCCACCACGGACATTCGCGAGGTGGTCATCCACTATAACCGCGCGGGCTCGGACCTCGCCTGCATGGGATGCCTGTATAAGGCGGATGAAAAAGAGGCCTCGCAAGACCAGATCATCGCCGAACACCTTGGCGTGAGTGTCGACGAGGTCAAGACCAGTCGTGTATCGCCGGCCGCAGCGGCGGCGATTGCCCAAAAGCACCCGCACCTCGATCCGGCGACAATCGAAGGCGAGGCATTCGATTCTCTCTACAAGACGCTCTGCGCAACAGGCAAGCTGCATGCGTCGGTAGGCAAACAAGTCGTTGCCCCCTTCGCCTTTGTGTCTGTTTTGGCAGGTACGCTGTTGCTGTTCGAAGTCATGACCAGACTCGCGCGGCCCGGATTGGTACAATCGAACGAATGGCATGTTTCGCCGTGGCGTGAGCCGTTCAGTCGAGGTCGGTTGACTCGCCTCCGGTTCAACGCGTGCGAGTGCTGCGGGGACTCGGTCCGGGCGCGAGCGATGCGTGGTTTGCGTACGAGGCTATGGGCAAGCTGAAGCCGGCATTGGTCAATGTGACGGTGAAGCAAAGGTCGACCCCGCACGGCCATCTCATTTCGTTCGATCTTACGCCTGCTCCCGTTAAAGATCCGCACCTCCCGGCCGGTAAGGTCGGGTGAATAGGCCTGCAGCGCGTGCCGGCAATGGCCCGAGGCTGACTAACGCGACGCTCGTCCAAGCGTCGCGGACGTGGCGTGCAAGGAACCGGACCGCCGATAGCCTTGGGAAAATGGCCGGACCTCAACGAACTTGGCGACGCGCCACCGTCAAGGCTCATATGTGAAATAAGATACTGAAATAAGATACGAGCGCCTCGTCCGGGCGATCAAACACAAAGGAGGAAACGCCATGAGCGCGATCTGGCCGGAAATCCCCTTCGAGACATGGCGCGAAACCTGTTCCGCGCTTCATTTGTATTGCCAAGTTGCCGGCAAGTATCGGCTCGCGAGGACGCCGTGGATCAACCATTCATGGCACGCGACTTTCTACGTGAATGCTCGCGGGCTCACGACTTCACTGGTTCCAGACGCCTCAGGTATCGAGATCACCTTCGATCTCTCCCGCCACATCGTAATCGCAGAGGCCTCTGACGGGCGCAGGGTTGAAATGGCGCTCGGGCCGATGTCCGTTGCCGACTTTCACACCAGGTTCTGTGAGCTGGTGGGACGTCTCGGCGGCACACCGGAATTCGACGGCCGGCCCAATGAAGTCCCTGATCCGATCCCATTCCAGGACGACCGTCAGATCCGCCCCTATGATGCAGACGCCGCGACGCGGTTCTTCAGGGCCCTGGTTGCAATCGACGGTGTTTTTCATCGGTTTCGGACGGGCTTCACCGGAAAGGTCAGTCCAGTCCATCTCTTTTGGGGCAGCTTCGATCTCGCGGTGACGCGCTTCTCCGGACGTCCTGCTCCGCTTCACCCGGGGGGCGTACCGGGTTTACCGGATGAAGTGACGCGCGAAGCCTACAGTGATGAAGTCTCATCCGCCGGGTTCTGGCCGGGCGGAGGCGGCACAGACTTTGCGGCTTTCTACTCCTATGCCTACCCCACTCCGAACGGCTTTGCCGACGAACAGATTTTGCCGACGGGCGCATATTTCGATCAGAAGCTCGGAGAATATCTCCTGGCCTACGACATTGTGAGGAAGTCGAGCGATCCGGAGGCGACGCTCATGTCGTTTCTGGAAAGCACCTATCGTGCGGCAGCGGACCTCGGAGGCTGGGATCGTGCCGCGCTCGAATGTCCGATTGGTCACCCCCTTCGGCCCCGCCCTCTGGACAGGAAGAGATGAAGTTCGACCAGCCTTCGCCTTGTTCAGGCAGAGCACCTTAAGCGCGACGTAGAGCTGCTATGCTGCGCCGGCGGGACTGCTCGTTCCATCGACGGTAGGCGCCGCCCGACTCGGATCTGCCTTGGTGTTCGCTTTCAACGCGCCGCTTGCGATCCAATCGGTCGGATCCAAAACCGAAGAAGAATGCCGCCCAGCAAGGAGCAGAGCGCCGCCACTTGTAACACTATGCGTAGCGCGCGTTCGAACGCGGCTGTTGCGGCTTCGGTGATGCCGGCTTGTCCCGCCAGTATTGCATTCAGCGTTTCGTTGGCTTGTGCCCGCGGCGCACCGGCAAGGTGATACGAAAAACTGGCAAACAAAACGGCGCCAAGCGCCGCGACTGCCAAGAGACCTGCCACCCGGGCGACCGCGTTGTTGACGCCCGAAGCGAGTCCGGCGTGGGCGTCACCCACCGACGACATTACCATCGACGTCAGCGGCGGGACCGTGATGGTCATACCAATGCCAAATACGCAGATCGCCGGAAACGCTCCGGCCCAGTAGGATTGTTGGAAATCGGTAAAAGCCAGCAGCGCCAGACCGCAGCCTGCGATGACGGGTCCGATGGTGAGCGACTGCCGCGGCCCGAAACGGTCGGAAAGCGTGCCGGCGAATTGCGCCCCGAAACCCATGATGAGAGCAAATGGAAGCAGTGCAGCACCGGCCTGTGTCGCGGAGTAGCCGCCGAGCCGGATCAAGCCAAACGGCAAATAATACAGCGCACCGCCTAGTGCAAAATAAAGCAACAGCGTCAATGCGTTGGCTGCGGCGAAACTGCGCGAACCGTACAGCGATATCGGCATCATTGCTCGTGCGCCGAGCCGGGCTTCCATTGCGAGAAATAACAAGAGCAATAGAAATCCCGATCCGAGCGCGCCGACTACGGTTCTGTCAGAAAATCCCGCGGCCGGAATGGCGTTAAGCCCCCAGGTGATCGAGGCGAGACCGGCGGCGATGGTGGCCGCTCCGGCCCAGTCCAACGATTTTGCGTTGTCATTTCGGCTTTCGCCTGCGAAGCTCGCAAGTCCCGCTGCGACGGCCGCCAGCGGCACATTGAGCAGAAAAATCGCGCGCCACGACACCTGATCGACTAGCCAGCCACCCAATACCGGGCCGACGGCGGCGGTCAGCGCGCCGACACCAGCCCATACTCCGATCGCATGATTGCGCTCGTGCTCGTCAAAAGTCGCTCCCAACATCGCGAGGCTCGCCGGGATGAGGAACGCGGCGCCAACCCCTTGGATTGCGCGGCTTGCGACTAACACCGTGATGTTGGGGGACAGGCCGCACGTAATGGAGGCCAAGGTGAATATCGTAATGCCGAAAACAAAGATGCGTCGACGGCCGTAAAGATCGGCAGCCGCCCCTCCAACCAGCACCGTAGCGCTTAGCAGCAGCAGGTAAGCACTAACGATCCATTGGGTCGCGGCCACGCTTGCATGCAAGACGTGCTGAATCGTCGGCAGGGCGATATTTACGACCGACCCATCGACCAATGCCATGCTCGACCCGAATATGGTCGCCGCCAGCGTCAGCCGCTTGCGTCTTTGCGACGGTGTCGCGTCAAAGGCTGGTGTCGCCCGGATAATGTTAGCCTCGCAGGGAGGTTGTGTGAAACCAATCATTTGGGGGGCTCGAGAAGCGTGGCTGTCGCGGTCAGCGTGCGCCTCGAGGGTACCGTTGGCAACCGCCGGTTCGCCCATTTCGCCGAGGCGACCTGCGTCACCCCGGCTACGGATTCGCGGACCACAAGGGCTACCCGGTGCCGGCTCACGATGAGGCGCTCGCCAGGCTTGGTGCATGCGCAGCTCACCGGAGGTCGTACCAGTACGCAAAGCTCTCGGGTTGCCGCCCCTGCCGACGTGGCTTTCAGCATCCGAGCGCACCGCCGGCTGAACTCCAGGTCGTATGCTTCGTCTTGGCGATTTATTTTCGCGACCAGTTCTTTTCGCGAACGACGTCCTTGGCCTTTTTGTCGGACCGCAGCCCGAGATAGACCGGCTGGCGAAGCTCGCCCTTGCTCGTCCACTCCGCGAACTTCACTTCCGCGACCAACAAAGGACGCACCCAGGTCGTGACCCGCTCGTCCTTCACCTTGGCAGAAAAGGGTGACTTGGCTGTCTTGAGCCTCACGAGCTTGCCGTGAAGCTCTTCGAGAACTTGGTGGCTGAATCCGGTGCCAACGTGGCCGATGTACCGCCATGCATCCCCTTCGCGTACCGCCAGCACGAGCGCGCCGAAGAAAGGCCGGGTTCGCCTGGGCGCCGTGAAGCCCGCGATCACTACCTCTTGCCGCTGTGCCGTCTTCACCTTCAGCCAGTCGGCGGTCCGGCATCCGGACGCGTAAGGGCTATCGGCGCGCTTGGCCATGATGCCTTCGAGATGTCTCAGCTCGGCTTCTGCGAAAAACTTTGTGCCGCTGCCTTTGCGGTGCTTGCTGAATGCGATCAGCTTGTGGCGCGGCAGGATGGCCTTCAGCCGCTTCTTGCGCTCGAGGAGCGGCAGCGCACGCAGGTCCTCACCGTCTGCGAACATAAGGTCGAACGCGCAGTACAAAAGCTTAGCCTCATGGCGCAAGGCGTTTTGAAGCAACTGGAAATGGGAAACGCCGTCCTTGCCGATCGCGACGAGCTCGCCATCGAGCACGGCGTCCGCTTTCACGCCCTCAAGTGCTTTCGCGACCTCGACATAGGAGTGGCTGATGATTTTCCCATTGCGGCTGTAGAGCGCGACGCGACCGCTCCGGATTTCCGATACCATGCGGAAACCATCGAATTTGTCCTCGAAGATCCAATTGGGATCGTCGAACGGCGAATCGGTCAGCGTGGCCAGCATGGGCTGTAAGCGATGAGGCAGGGTTGATTTTCGGGACATGGTCGGAGGGCGGGACGAGAGAGGAGGAGAAACGACTAGGATGCATCGTGAGTTCCGTCTGAAGGCTTGGGCGCAAAATTCTGGGATGACCGGTCCAAAAATTCCCAGGTCGCGGCAGATGAAAACGGGCCTGCCGGGTCGCCCCCGCGCTTGCCTTGAAACTCTGCTGCAACGCGAGAGCTGGCACCTTGTGGCATTTGCGCTGGGTCCTCTTTCCTAGGTCGAACGCATTTTCTGCGAAGCTTAACATTCCTGAATCCTCAGACCGGGAAAACTCGGCTAAGATGCCGCTTTCCCTTACTGGGGGCATCTCATGTTCGACATGGCGACCACCGCGCTTTTGCGCGCGGTCTTCGACGAAGTATGCGAGAGCCTTTCGGAGCGCGAGATCGGGGCGCGTACGCACGTGGCCTCAAAAATCCTGGAGGCCGCCACCAATGGCGAGCTCTCTCCCGAGGACCTCAGGCAGGTCGGCCGAAAGGCCCTCTCACACGCGCCCACGATGTGGCGCTGACTAAAGCGGGGGCGGACGTGAACTTCCAGGTCACGGTCCTGAAGATCCTGGCGGCATATCCGGATGGGTTTGCCGTGATGGACGACCTCAAGCGTGACATGGCCATCCTGGCGACCAGCGGCCGCGACTGGGCGGATCGAACCAGGCGCCTCGCGGCCAGGGTTCCGGACCTCGACATCTGGTCACAAGGGCTGGTCGAACGCATAAGCGGGGGATGGAAGATCACCGCCAAAGGACGGGCAGCGCTCGAGATCATGGAAGCCCGCCCAGCTGCGCCGGAGACGACCCAGGCGCATTCAGTTCAGGATTCCATTGCGACCTTCCTGTCGCCAGTTCCGGCGCTGCGGCAGCCCGCCGATCGTGCCAAGCGGCGGCGCGAGCGCCGAGAACGCCGCCGCGAAGCTCGCGAACGAGCAAGGGCGAACGCCTCCTGAGGTGAGATTAGTCAAGAAAAAAGCCGCCGGCGAAGCTGTGCGGCTTGATAGTCCCCCCTGCGGATCGGCCGCGCTGATGCCATTCTACGTGCAGGGAAACAGCATACGCACGGTAGTTCCCCTGTTTTCCGTGCTCTGGATATTCATCGTTCCATTGCAGCGTTCGACAAGGCGTTTGACTTGCGTGAGACCCAACCCTGTGCCTGTGCCGATTTCCTTAGTCGTGAAGTAGGGCTCGAAGGCTCGCTCGAGCACGTCCGGGCTCATGCCGGTCCCATCGTCGGAAACCGATATCTCGACCCAGGGAGCGTCTATCTGCGCGCAGACGTTCCGCGCGCTAATACTGATCGTCCCACCTTCGGGCATCGCATCGCTTGCATTCTTGCAGAGATTGAGGAGTGCAAGATGGAGCTCCTCCGGATCAGCTTGGAACTGCCCGAGGCCCGGGTCGATGTGCGTGTCGACAACAACGTCAGCGCGTAGCGTCTGGTCGACCAGATCACCGATGTCCACGATATGGTCATGGGAGACGGGCCGAACTGTGCTGCAATACGGACGATTGCTGTCCAGCAGTTTGCGGCTGAGCCACGCGCCGCGCTGGATTGCGCGGCGGAGCCTTTCAACGATCACAGCGCGATCTTGCGCGTCAGTCTTTACATCAAGCAGCCGGAGGCCTCCATCGATAACTGCCAAGAGATTTGCGATGTCATGGACGAAGATCTTCGTGGTGTCTCGATCGATGTCTGCGGGCCCGCAGATCGGAATATCGTTGGAATTGATTTTGCACAGGACGCCGGTGGTCTCTCCATCTGCTCCTTGCAAAGGCATCTCCGCCCGACCATTACGGACATTTGCAGATGTCGCCTCTGTCACGGCGGAGAGATCTATCGCGAACGCTCCGTCTCCGATAGGAACAGCGGCGGCATCTGGTAGCGAAAGATTAGCTCCCAATGCTGACTTCAACGTTTCTCGCAAGCTCACGACCGACATTCGCGTCTCCCTCAAGTTCTCATCACAGCGCCGACATGCGACACCGCGACGAGAACGACTTTGGACCGATTTGGAGACATCGGTCGCCATAAGTTCTATATCCCTACGTTATCGCGGCCCCTCGCGAGGCGCGGGTCCGACTTCGCGACACCATAAGGATCCTTGCAGTCAATGGACCTTAAAGGAACAGCCGCGCCCGATTAGACGCCGGACGAGCGCGGTATCCTCGAAACACAATAGCGATAGGTTAGGGCGCACGAGCGGCGATAACGGCGGTGAAGATGCTCGCCTCGCTGAAATCAGATGCGTATGAGGTAAGTCCGGTGATCTTCAACGTTGATCTCAGTTGTTTGTGATGGTCATCAACAGGCCCGCGAGCTCTCCGGGCGTGACTCTCTTGGGCATCTATGGCTGTCGGAGATGACCTAGGAGCGCTATCCCCTAACCGGACGTCCTGTGGCGGCGCCCGCCGGGATATTGGGATGCTGGGTGATGGAAAATTGCGCTCCGTCCGCGTTTCAGCAGTCGGCACTCCATCCATTCCCATTGGGAATTGACTCGATGCCTACCAATGTCTCCCATCAAAATGATAGAGAGGACAAGCGCGTCGGATCGATTGGAAGCCGAAGCTTGGGGACCATAAGCGGTGAACGTGACCGAAGGGCAACCTCTTGCTCTGAAGGCGAAATAGCCATGTCGGGCGACGCTATCGTCCATGTCGTCGACGACGACGACCTAATGAGGCATTCGATCGACGATCTTCTGCGATCAGTCGGTTACACCGTGAAGCTCTACGGTCGTGCGGCGGACTTTCTTGCTGCCGATCTAGCTGATGTGCCTGGCTGCGTGATCATCGACGTCAGGATGCCGGGGCCCAGCGGGCTCGAACTGCAGGCGTCGCTCGCTCAGCGTAATAACCGTTTGCCAATTATCCTGATGAGCGGCTATGGCGATATCCGCATGTCAGTTCAGGCGATGAAGGCGGGCGCTGTTGACTTCATCGAAAAGCCTTTTCGGGACCAGGAGATGTTGGAGGCAGTTGCCAACGCGATCCGAACGTGGAAGCCGCCATCGGCGGCGCCGGACAGGCTGTCGGAATTGCGCAAACGATACGAAAGCCTGACCGCACGTGAACGCGAGGTCATGGCGCTAGTGTGTGCAGGCCTAATGAACAAGCAAATCGCGGGCGCATTAGAGATCCAGGAGAGCACCGTGAAATTTCATCGGAGCGCGGTCATGACGAAGATGATGGCCAGCAGCCTCGCGGAATTGACCCGGATGGCGGCACTTCTGGAAGGCGAGGAGTAGGTGCTCATCGAAGCCTGTCCAAAAGGACAGGACTAACCTCAGCCGTGGGAGAGTAGGCGAGCGCGTCGAATAGGCGCAGTTTCGCTTCATGAACAAGAAAGCTCTCATCTGCGTCGTCGATGATGATGCCCTCCTCCGGGAGTCGCTGAATTACCTGCTGCGTGCTGCCGGCCACGAAGTAGCCTGCTTCGGGAGCGCGGAGTCCTTCCTCGATTCCGAGGAGAGCGAGCGCTGTGACTGCGTGGTCGCGGACATCGATATGCCTGGGCTGTCCGGTATCGATCTGGTCGAGCGCGTCGTTGAGATGTCGGATCCACCTAAGGTCATTCTCATTACCGGGCGCCCTGAAGAGTCGTGGCGCGAACGCGCGATGTACTCCGGAGCGGCCGGGTTTTTCAAAAAGCCAATCGAGGCGCAATCGCTGCTCGACATCGTTCAACGGAGTGTTGCCGCATGACGGACGTCCAGCCGGATCTCGTTTGCGAACGAAGTCCCCTGACGAGAGCCCGCTTGACGGGCTAGCTGACGAAATAAGAAGGAGCCACCATGGAATTCCACCAAATTCGGTATTTCGTAGCCCTTGCCAAATGCATGAATTTTACTCGGGCGGCCGAACAGTGCAACGTCTC
Source organism: Bradyrhizobium sp. DN3 (assembly GCF_041357655.1). Classification (NCBI taxonomy): domain Bacteria; kingdom Pseudomonadati; phylum Pseudomonadota; class Alphaproteobacteria; order Hyphomicrobiales; family Nitrobacteraceae; genus Bradyrhizobium; species Bradyrhizobium sp. DN3. Next base: position 85,365 of record NZ_JAULLN010000007.1, read on the forward strand.
TCAACCTGCGCTGACCAAGTCAATTCAGAAGCTGGAGTACGAACTTGGTGGCCCACTGGTTTTCCGTGAAAGGCACCTCAGCCAGCTAACAGACCTTGGAACGCTAATGCTGCCCACGCTGGAGCGGACGCTGCTCGCCGTCGAGGAGGCTCGCATCAATGCTAAGAAATTCAAGCGGAAGAAGGTCGCCACACTCCGGATGGCCCTGACACCGATGATCTCGGCGTCGATCCTGGCGAACCCGATCGCCGCGCTCACGACCCAGCTACCGGGCCTCCAAGTCGATCTGGTCGATGCTGAATCCTCTAACGTCTTCGAAGGCTTACTGAGCGGCGACGTCAGCGCCGCTCTGGGTAGCAGCTGCATTGGGCCAACGCCCGAACGCATCGAGCGTTTCAGCTTGTTTCGCGAAAGAGTCTTTGTCGCATGTGCCGAGGGGAGCCGGATGGCAGAGGAGTCCACCGTTAGCCTGAAGGATCTGCGATCCGCGAAATGGCTTGAAGCGATTGACTGCGAGATCTACCGCGCGTTCCGCGAGCACCTATGCGAGGGGCAGGTCGCACAGCCCGGGCACCGCGCGCAAGGGCTGCAGCACCTGCAGCACCTAGTTAGCGCAAACCTTGGCGTTATGCTAACCCCAGAGCACGCGCCAGCATTGCCGGATGCTGTCGTCCGTCCTATCGCGGACTTCGACTTCAAACACACTGTTGAGCTCTTTGTTGTCGGTGGACGTCAATATTCGCCTGCGCTCGAGGCTTTTATAAAGATTTGCAGGCGATTCGATTGGCAGGCACTGCTGACAAGGGCGCAGGCGCGGATCGCGCCAAAGACGGGTCCGTTCACCGCCATGTCCCGACGTCAAAGTGACCCGGAAGTCGTCCGCATCACAGCTTAGGGTAGAGCGACGCACGGCCTCTAGCGCTATAGCCTCGTCGCTATCGTTTGGATACGACCGCCCGTCATGCGGCCGTTTCCCGACTTCCGTCCAATGGCGGAGTACGAACGCCAGCTCACATGTTCGGATTGCGGCGCAGGCGCGCCACGAGCCCCCTCAATTGTCCCAGCGAGTAGCTCGGGGAGGCCCGGCTTTCAAAAGTCGTAGAAAGCCGTTGCTTGCGGGGCTTGTCATGGCGGCGGCTGTGGATGGTGCGGAAACGGCCTCAAAATGTGACGGAAGAATGGGTTCGCAAACTACTAGATCGACCCAGATGATATCAGGTGGAAGCTCGGATGAGTTCCCGCCAATCATCGACTTTGTTGCGATGGAGTCTGAGCACGGGAACGCCGAGTTCTTGCAACTGGATCGGTCTAGAGAATAACGCAGGAGGTCCGGGTGTGTCAGCCAACAACCGGCCGGGTTATGCGAAACATCCTGTCATCGATTCCATAACCAAAGGGAAGTTGCAGTCCCCGGATGTCGATGGGAAATCGTTCCGGCTTACCTTGACGGATGTGTTGGCAAACTCACGGGATCCGAAGACTGGGTGGACGAGCAGTGAAGACTGGTCGTCGTTTGAGTGATTGATTGTCCGGGTTTAGGCGCACCAGCTGGGCCCTTCGGCGGTGCGCGCTGCCAGTCAACCGACGTGCGGAGTAACGATTTGATCAAGCGACACATAGAGAAACTACTCCATCAGCAGAGAGCCCGCGCATGCCGCCAATCCCTTCATTGATCTCAGGCGTTTCCTGACCGGAAACACCAACGACTATGCATCGGGGGGCTGGCGCTACGTGATCCTGGCGCTGTTCTGGGTGCTCATGATTGCCGTCATCGGGATGGCCGAGCGAAATTGGCAGAAGGATCCGACGCAACGCACCGGCCGTCATCTGGGTGTCTGGGTCGTCAGGGTCTCATCGGCAACCTGTGGTTACGGGCATGTTATGGAAGCTACCGCTGCCGGCGTCCGATGGACTGCAATACTGGATCGAGCAGGAGTCAACCAATGCGGCATTCGAGTTTCATCGTACATTCCTCGGATGTCGTGCGGCCTCACATGACGATCTTTGGGCCCCTTGTTTTTCTGGCCGAGCTGGTGTTTGCGGGATCGATGATCCTCGGACTTGCGGTGCGCTTTGCCGGCGTCCTGGCCGTCTCCTACACGGTGCAGCTCTGGCTTGGCCTCTGCGGCAACGCCTCTGAGTGGCCTCGGACTATAATGAGTTAATCTCTTGAATGAACGAGATCGACAGTGAGAAACAACGGAATAGATGTCCTATGGAGAGACGGCGAACGCATATTCTGTCGAGAATGGCGAACAAACAGTAATGGCGAGCAAACGAGGGTTTTCACCGTCAGCAACTTGGATGCGATCCCATCCGCTGACAGCCTGGCCCGTCTCTCTCATGAATATGAATTAAAAGATCGGCTTCACGGCGCATGGGCGCTTTGCCCTCTCTCGCTCGTCAATCGAAGTGGGCGCGTTGCATTGCTCCTCGAGGACAATGGCGAGGAACCTCTCGAGGCTCTGCTCGGGAGACCATTTGAGCTTGGCCGCTTCTTGAGGCTCGCCGTCAAGTTGACTGAGGCGCTCGCTTGTGTTCATCAACAGGGGCTCGTCCATAGAGACCTGAAGCCCGTGCATATTTTCATTGCGCTCGGCGAGGAGCATGTCCGGTTGACCGGATTCGGAATCGCGACACAGCTACAGCGCACGCGGCGTATGTCCGAACTGCCCGAATATGTCGCGGGCACTCTTGCCTACATGGCGCCGGAACAAACTGGCCGCATGAATCGTTCTGTTGATGCGCGTAGCGACTTGTACTCGCTCGGTGTGATCCTCTATCGCATGCTAACGGGCACGCTCCCATTTACCGCGTCAGAACCTGGCGAGTGGATTCATTGCCATATAGCGCGAACGCCAGTACCTCCAGAACAGGGACTAGCTGACATTCCGGCCCAAGTTTCGGATGTCATCATGAAGCTGCTCGCGAAACCCGCGGAGCATCGATACCAGACGGCAGTCGGTCTCGGACATGACCTACGGCGCTGTCTTGTGGAATTTGAAACGAATTACCAGGTTGTTCCGTTTCCGCTAGCAGAGCTAGATTTATCAGACCGTCTGCTCATCCCTGAGAAGTTATATGGCAGAGAGGAGCAGATCGGAACGCTTACGACGGCTTTTGATCGCGTCGTCCGGAGCGGCACTCCCGAGCTGGTACTGGTATCTGGGGGCTCCGGTATAGGCAAGTCTGCGATCGTTGGAGAACTACGTAAGGTCCTGATGTCAACGCATGCGCTATTTGCATCAGGAAAGTTCGACGAGCGGAGGCGAGATATTCCGTACTCGACATTGGCACAGGCCTTCCAGGGGCTTGTACGCCAATTGCTCGGGAAAACCGAGAACGAGTTACGAGGATGGCGCAACGCTCTTCTGGAATCAATCGGACCAAACGGCAGGCTCATTACCGATCTCGTGCCTGAACTCGAGCACATTATCGGTGAGCAACCGGTGGTACCAGAACTCCCTCCTCAACAGGAAAAAGGTCGCTTTCAGCTGGTACTTCGTCGGTTCGTCGCGGTTTTTGCGAGACCGGAACATCCGCTAGTGCTTTTTCTCGACGATCTGCAATGGCTCGATGCTGCAACGCTGGACCTCATTGAGGATATGACAACGCGGCTAGACCCGCGTCATATGCTTTTAATCGGTGCCTTCCGCGACAATGAGGTCGACGCGCTTCATCCGCTTTCACGCACGCTGAAATCAATGAGCGATGCAGGAACCGCAGTCACGGAGATTCGTGTCGATGCCCTTGAGCACCATCATCTAGCGCAACTAATAGCGGATGCGCTGCACTGCGATCACGAACGCGCCGCATCGCTTGCGGGGCTAGTGCATACGAAGACCGATGGTAATCCGTTCTTCGTGGGTCAGTTCTTGAATGCTCTGGTGGAGCGCAACGCGATTGTTCCCGATCGCGCTTCGGGATGTTGGCATTGGGATGCCGAAAACATTCAGGCGTCGCGGCACACGGAGAACGTCATTGAACTGCTGGTCGAAAAGATCAAGCGTCTTCCGGAGGCGTGCAAGAAGGCGCTACAGGAGCTTGCATGTCTGGGCAACACGGGAGATGTTCTGGTCATCTCCAGAATTCGACAGTCAACTGAAAAAGATGTGGATGCGGATCTATGGGAAGCATGCCAGTTGGAACTTATAGAACGCTTGCCGGATGAGTACCAGTTCGTCCACGATCGGATACAGGAGGCCGCGTACTCGCTCATACCCGAGCAAACACGCGCACAAAAGCACCTGCAAATAGGAAGACTTCTCGTTGCACATACTCCCGCGGCGCATCTCGAGAAAGCGATCTTCGACATAGTCGGGCAACTCAATCGGGCCGTCAGTCATATCGTGACCGGCGAGGAACGCGAGCGCCTGGCTAACCTTAATCTGATCGCCGCCCGGCGTGCCAAAGCATCGTCAGCTCACACTTCTGCACTTAAATACCTCATCGCGGGGGCCGCTCTATTAGAGGAGAATAGTCAGCTTCGTCTACGCGATTTGACATACGCACTCGAATTCGAGCGTGCAGAATGCGAATTTCTGACGGGTGAACTACTGGCCGCGGACGCGCGCCTCGAGAGATTGAACATCCTTGCCGTCGGTACAAAAGAGCGCGCTGCCGTCACCTGCCTGAGGATGGATATTTGCACCGCAAATGGCCAGAGCGATTGTGCGATTGCTATCGCGCTGGACTTCCTGGCGCACGAAGGCATTCACTGGTCTGCCCATCCTGCGGACGAGGAGGTGCGCCGGGAGTACGACCAGATCCTGCATATTCTGAACAGCCGGCCTATTGATGAGATCCTCAGGGCCCCATCCATGGAGGATCCAACATCGCTGGCTGTCATGGAAGTATTAATCAAGGCGCAGACGCCTGCCATGTTCACGGACCTGAACCTCGCGTCACTAGCAGTCTGCAGGGCAGTAAGCATCAGTCTCGCGCATGGCAATAGCGATACGTCGTGTTTTGCTTATGTAATGTTCGCGCGCGTTGCCGGCCCACGTTACGGCCAGTACGACGCGGGCTTCCGGCTTGGTCAAGTGGGATTCGACCTCATCGAACGGCAGGAAAACAGGCGATTCCGTGCGTCGACGATTTTGGTGTTTGTGTTCACCGGCCTCCGCTGGATCAAGCACGTTCGGTCGAGTAATGCCTTGATCCACCGCGGTTTCACGGATGCAAACAATATTGGAGACCTGCTGTATGCCTCGTACGCTCGGAACAACCTGAATTCGCATCTTCTCTTTGCCGGCGACCCACTGGACCATGCCGAGCGCGAAGCCGAGTGGGGACTCAATTTCGTGCGAAACGCACGCTTTGGGCTCGTCGAACACATCATCGCGACTCAACTTGCGTTGATCAAGGCGTTACGCGGGTCAGGTAAACAACCTGCTTCCCTCGGCTATGAGGACATGGACGAGCATCAGGTCGAGCAATACCTTTCAAACAGCCCTGCCTTGGCTATCGCTCAGTGCTGGTACTGGATTCGCAAATTGCAGCTGCGTTATCTGATCGGGGATTATACGGCCGCGGTCGATGCGCTATCAAAAGCACGTACGCTGCTTTGGACATCCCCGCTTTTTCTCGAGGAAGCGGACTTTCATTTTTATGCGGCGCTTGCGCTCTGCGCGTCGCTGACCGGTAAGCCGATCGAAGAACGGCAGCAGCTGTGCGAAACGATTGCTGCTCATCATCAACAGCTCGAGATCTGGGCGCGGAATGGCCCGGAAAACTTCGAGGATCGGGCCGCGCTCGTCGGTGCGGAGATAGCGCGCCTCGAGGGACGAGACCTCGACGCGGAACGCCTTTTCGAAAAAGCGATTCGCGCCGCGCAGTTGAACGGCTTTCCGCACAACGAGGGCCTTGCCAGCGAACTCGCTGCGCGCTTTTACACTGACCGCGGCGTGGAGATTGTCTCACACGCCTATTTGCGCAACGCCCGCGGCTGCTACCTTCGTTGGGGTGCCAACATCAAGGTCCGGCAGCTCGAGGAATCGCATCCGCATCTAGTTGCATACGAAACCATCACCTCACCCGACGCTACTTTCGGCGCGACTGTTGAAAGTCTGGATCTCGGCACTGTGCTTAAGATGTCAAAAGCGCTATCGGTCGAAATGGATTTCGAGAAGTTGATCGACACGATCATGCGAATGGCCATGGAGCATACCGGTGCTGCACGTGGTCTGCTGATGCTTTGGCGAAAGACGGGTTTAAACGTCCAGGCCGAAGCCGTTACCTCGAGCGACTCGGTCACGGTGAGGCTCTGTGATGAGCCCATAAACGATGCGACCTTGCCCGAATCGGTTCTCAATTACGTTGCGCGCACAAGGCGCAATGTTTTACTCGACGATGCTGTGTCGGACGTTTCGTTTTCCGCCGACCCTTATATTAACGCGCACCAAGCACTCTCGGTGTTGTGCCTTCCGCTGGTCAACCAAGCCAATCTGATCGGAGCCATATACCTCGAAAATCACCTGGGTCCGGGAATCTTCGCATTTAGCCGGATTCCCGTGCTCAAGCTGCTTGCATCGCAGGCGGCGATCACGCTAGAGAACGCCCGGCTGTACCGCGATTTGTTCGAACGCGAAAGCAGGATCCGGCGTCTCGTGGACGCCAATATCATCGGAATTTTCATTTACGGAAGCCAAGGCACCATCACTGAAGCCAATGACGCATTTCTTCAGATCGTCGGATGCGACCGCGATGACTTTCAGTTCGGCGAAGTGCGGTGGACAGATCTGACTCCTCTGGATTGGGCCGAACGTGACGAGCAGATTTGGGATTCCAAGCTGAAACGCGACGGAACGTTACCTCCAGTCGAGAGGGAGCTTTTTCGCAAAGACGGCCACCGTGTCCCGGTATTGCTGGGCATCGCCAACTTCGCAGGGAGTATGGACGAAGGTGTTGCTTTCGTGCTGGACCTGACTGAGCAAAAGCGCGCTGAAGCTGAAGCCAGCGAAAGCGAGGCGCGATACCGGGAAGTGCAATCGGCGCTCGCCCATGCAAACCGGCTGACGACAATGGGGCAACTCCTGGCGATGATCAGTCACGAGGTGAAGCAGCCTCTCGCCGCGACTATCACACTTGCAGACGCGGGGCAGCGCTTTTTGGATGGCGCCGATCCGAAAGTCGACGAGGCACGTCAGGTATTCTCCCGTATCCGACAGGGCGGAATTCGGGCGAACGACGTCCTCGATCGCATTCGCAGTCTGGTCAAAAAAGCGCCGCAGCAAAGGGAGACACTTGATATTAATGCGGCAATTCACGATGTCGCCGCCCTTTCACGGGCGGAAGCGAGTCGCAAGGGCGTCATTATGCAGACGCAACTCTGCGAGACGCTACCCCTCGTTGAAGGAGATCAAGTTCAACTGCAACAGGTCGTGCTAAACCTCGTATTCAATGCAATCGAGGCGATGAGCGAAAATTATGACGGTCCGAGGGATTTGGTCATTAGTACCAGTCGGAGCGACGATGAAAGTGTTACCGTTGCTGTGAGCGATACGGGCCCCGGTGTCACTCAAGCGGACATTGAGCGGATCTTTGAGCCGTTCTACACGACGAAAACATCGGGCATGGGGATGGGTCTGTCAATTTGCCGTTCAATCGTGGAAGCGCACGGGGGAATGTTGCGCGCATTCACTAATGCACGACGAGGCGTAACTTTTGAAGCTTCCATACCCGCGAAGAAGGTCGTGTCCCGGTGATGGTGTAGCTCGGTAGAGCAAAGCCGTCCGCACGCGCGCCCTCCCAGGGAGCCTAGCGGGGGCGGCTTTGCGGTGGTCACCGGCAGTTCGCCGGTAGGGTCAGGTTGCTGATACCAACCTGATTCGAGGAACCACCAATGACCGATGAGATGATGACCCCCGCACGCTCGTAGAGAAGATCCCTGATGCGGAGCTGCTGAGCGAGATGATCGGCTTTGCTGCCCAGCGCAATGTGGGACCGCGCGGGGCGCTCCCACGGTCGATGATCGGGTGGATCTAGCGAGGTGCTCGAGCTCGCCGGGATTGCGACCGTCTGTTGCCGAGCGCCGCTCGCCCTTTTTTGGCTCTCCCTTGGTATGTCGTGCTCGCCCGCGAGGGATGCTCCGCTCTTCGCGTGCGTGTTGCGCGCGCCGTACCCTGCGGGTGCTCGCGACATTGTCTTTTCAGGTCGGAAGGTCCCTTCTCCCCTTCGTCTTTTCTTGTTCCGTATGAAGCTGACCTCTAGCTCTTCGCCGTTCACGCGGACGAGTTGACATCGCCGATAGGCGAGCCCGGTAGACGAAAGCAGAAGAAAGAATTCGCTCAGTGTGAGGCCTTCAATCGACGTTGAATTTGGAGTCTCGCACCGCGCTGTGAAACATCTTTAAGGCTACCTGCGGCGCCAGGTGCCGTCGATAGCCATCATGTTTACCGGTAGCGGGTACTCGAAAATGACCCGTCGGCCTTGTTGTTCTTTTTCTCCAGCCGTGGATGCGTCCGAAACAGTTCTTCTCTGTACTTCACCCGATTCCGCGCGTTCGCCATTCATCGTCATCATCACTCGACCGCGCGATCGCGCGCTGCATCAACCGTGGCGCTTGTCCCGCGCAATACGAGATGGCGCTCGTTCGGAACGATCGCGCCCGATCCTTGACTGCAGTTCCCTTATATCGCAAAAGACGTCGGCCTGCCGTCGCAACTCATCGGCGATCATTGACGGTTGAGTAGCGAGGCTGGATACGACGGTAACACGGACGCCGTGACGCTGCACCGCCTCTACCAGCGGACGAAAGTCACCGTTTCCCGAGCATAACACCATTTCGTCGATGCGATCTGCGAGCTCCATCGCGTCAACCGCAATTTCAAGATCGATGTTGCTTTTGACCTTGCGACGGCCGCTCGCGTCTACGAATTCCTTCGTGGCCTTCGTCGCCACGGTAAATCCGTTGTAGTTCAGCCAGTCGAGCAGCGGGCGCACCGAGGAGTATTCCTGGCTCTCAATGATCGCGGTGTAATAGCACACGCGCACAAGCGTCCCCCAGCTTTCGAATTCCTTCAGCAGGCACTTGTAATCGATATCGAAGCCAAGCGCTTTTGCGGTTGAGTGAAGATTGGAACCGTCAATGAACACCGCGATCTTGCTGGAGCTGGAAGGCATTAAGATGTGACCTGCGTTCATTCATGCGAGGCTGGAAAGTGCCCGCGGTTGAAGCGGGACGAACACCGAGTCAGTTGATCTAACATCATCAGGAGAAAGTTGTCGTCAGGCGGTGAATCAAATGCGAAAACCTCTCTCATCTTTTTTTGGTACGAAAACGTACACTTGGATGTCCGAATTATTCGGAAGGTATCGGGACGTCCAATCTGATGTATGAGGTCCGCAACAGATTACTGCGTCTGCTTCCACATGATGAACTCAAGAGCGTTCTTTTGCTAGCTGAGGAGGTGCCGCTGGCGAAACGCCAAGTTCTTCATCGCTACGGCGTTCGCATGCAGCACGTCTATTTGATAGAGACTAGCCCAGTGTCGGTCGGTGCGAAGTGGGGCCGCAAGAGTTCGTCGAGGTGTGGTTGATCGGCTCGGAAGGGCTCGCCGGAATACATTGAGTGGGTGGGAGAGGTTTCGGATCACCCAGGCGGAATTACCGCTGCGGCGGTGGTGTGAGTTGAACCACAGGTTAAACAACGAACTCACCAGCACTATCTGTATGGTTTCGGGAGTGGTGGGGCGGATGATTGGCAGTCCGCGCTCCGTCAAATGGATGAAGCGTGCGGCCGACATGCTCGCCGTGAGAATATTTTCAGTTAAGTAGATCGCGCCGTCGATTATGGGAGCTGCAGCAGCTTTCTCGGCGCCTTTCGTCAAGTGCATGGACAGGTCGCGGGAGAATCTGAGCGTGATGGACAGAACTCTGATTGAAGATGCGCGAGGTGGCAACAGCAGCCGCAACAGGCAAAACCGCCGCGATGCGATCACATCCGAATGGAGATCGATGATAAATGGTTATCGGATAGATAATCACAGGGCATTTCCCTTTATCCGGCGGCGGCGACACCCTCAAACTTGTTCGCAGAGGCGCGCCATTGCTTACGCCGCCACTCCGACTCGAAGAAGGTCCACAATCAGGAGGCCATAAATGCCAGTAAAGCAGCCGGTTCTCACGCCGCCCGGGGGCGGCAAGACGGTGAAGTTCAGTGCGGGTTCGAGCATCGAGCTGAAAGTGGAGAGCAGCCAGTCCGGAGGCGAATATGGCACTGTCCTGTGGACGCTGCGGGCCGGTGAGGAGCCGCCGCTGCACACCCACACGCGCGAGGACGAGCTGCTCTACGTGGTCCAGGGGAAGCTAATCGCGCGGGTCGGCGATGCCCACGTCGAGGTGGGGCCGGGCGCCTACGCGGCCCTTCCCCGCGATGTGCCGCATACGGTCGAGGTGGTCGGCGATCAGGCGATCCTGCTGGTCAGCTTCGTGCCGGGTGGGCTGGAGCGCTTCTTGGTCCCCCGGGACGGCGAGAAGCCGGATCCGGCCGCTTTCGGCCTGGCGTTCCCCTAGGGGCGTGGACCGGGACGCGCGGCGTTCGCGGTCGAGCGCCTGTGCGGGCCCGGACGCCGGCCGCTCCCGACCGCGCCAGATGATTGATTGCACGCGCACGCCGATCGGCGGCATCGCACCGCCGTACAGCGGCGTGTCGCGTGATCTGCGGCTAATTTCACGTGGCAGCACCGGCATGAACTGGAGGTGGAGGTCCAGACGATGCTGTCCTGGGAGCCCGAGCGCATTATCTTCGCGCGCGCCCGTTGGCACGACGCAAACGGCGCCGCTGAGCTGCGCAACGCATTTAGGTGGCTTTTGAAGGAGTCACAGTGAACGAATGCGCCACGTGCTCTCGTCGGATGCTGGGCGCATTCCACGATTTCACGCTATGCGAACGACGACAGGCCGACGCACGGCGGGACTCACGGATTGGTCTTGAGGCTCTTCGCAAAATGTTCAACGAACGCGCGCGCCGCGAGCTTCGCTCCGCGTCCGGCCGGGAATATGGCGTTTACGTCGGCGGCGCCCATGTTCCAATCCTTGAGGATCTGCACTAGCGCGCCCGACTTGAGTTCGGCGCGACAGCCCCAGAGACTGCAGGCCACGATCCCGATTCCGGCGACGCCGCCAGCCACGGCCGCTTCGTTGATGTTCCCCGACAGTGGAGCTTCCACCTTTATGGAAACGGTTCTTCCGTTCTTCTCGAAGCAGCAGATGCCATTCGAGCCCGGGACACCAATCAACACAGGATGTCCAGACAGATCGTTCGGCGCTTTCGGGTAGCCAGCCCGTTTCAGGTAGGCCGGCGAGGCGGCGATGAGCAGAGGATTTGATCCTACCCGTCTTAGAGTCGCTGAGGAATCCTCCAACTTTCCGGACCGGATCGCGACGTCGATCGCGCTCCTGATAAGGTCTTGGCGACCGTCGTCCATCGCCAAATCGATCCGCAGCGCAGGGTGCTTCGAAATGAAGGCGGGAAGTCGCGGTATGACCTCCCGGATCGCCATGCTAGGCGACAACCCTATCCGGAGCACGCCGCGAAGTACGCCCTTGCCGTGAATGGCTTGGGTCGCTTCTTCCAGAATGGCAAGCGCGGGCTCGACCTTCGCGAGGTAGTCCGCCCCGGCTTCGGTGAGCACAACGGCCCTTGTCGATCTCGCGAAAAGGGCCGCGCCTACCTCGCGTTCGAGCGACGCGATGTGTCGGGACGCCGAAGGTTGCGAAAGTCCGAGATCCTTGCCGGCCCGCGAGAAGCTACCGGTATGTGCGACACGGACGAAGAGTTTGAGAGCAAGGAGGCGATCAGTCATTTCGTCTTTGCGCAGAGAATGGTCATGTTCGAGCTTAGTTCCGGATCCAACTTATGCGAAAACCGAATGAGTGGCGAGCCTCACAAGGCGGTGAGCTTCATGCCTCCCGGTGTATAGCCCGACGCGGGCGATCAGGGCTTGGGTGGCCGAAACGTACGGCGTGCGGTGGGCGAACCGGCTGAAGCCGCCCCAATCCTTGGAGCGGAAAAGACCCCAGCTCTCTCCGGGCGCGGGTCAAGAGCTGCCGACGCGTCAGTAGCCGCTGGTCATGGCGCGCTATTCCGAACCGGTCGCTGCTTGCTTTGAACCTTTGAGAGCAGCGAAGAATTTGCCGATGAGTGGTAGTCGGAGTTCAAGCCTATTGAAAGAGCACGATCGCGACTAATGACAACAGCACAACCGATTCCGAAGTCAATCGTCTGGCCCTCACCTTACGGAATGTCGGGCTGGACGATTGCCGCGATCCCGCGTTCTATCTCGGGCGCAAGTGTGGCCTGTGCGGCGTCAACTTGGAGATCTGCCCAGCGCATGTTTTTATAGTTGAAGCCGGCGGGTAGTGTGGGCTTCACCACCATGAAGTAGGGCGATAGATCGAAGTCGCGCGGCGCATATAGAGACGAATGACGGATTTCGGCGATCTCGCACCGCCCGGACTTGTTCTCCATGTGCGTGATGTTGGGCAGGATCGGGTAACGCACGGCGTCGAATGCCTGCGCAATCAGAGACGAACAGATGATCCGACGCGAATCGCCGGAGCCGAGCGCGATGGTTCGTCGACGCCAACGTTGCGTGAATGGACAAGGGAATAGATAGCGCATGAGGTCAATAACGTTTTTGAAATCGTAGCCGAGACCTATCCGTTCGAATGCGTACCGGCAGACCTGTTCGCGGTCCGCATCGCTCAGGCCGACTGGCCGGCAGATGCGGGTTTGGCAATGCAAATACTTCGACAGAGGGGCCGACACGACCCCTTCGTCGATATTAGCTTCAATCAGGACGTGCGGCTCGCCGCCATTTGTGGCGCCCGATATCGGTCCGACGTACAACGCCGAATGCGACCATGTCGACTGAGTGATATATTTGATGCTGCTGGAAATACGACCTTTGCCCTCGACCAGCAGGACGTCACCGGGTTGAAGAGTGTGGCGTAGGGCCGTCGTTGCATCGTCTGAGGTGAGGGGCTCACACCGATTGGCCGGCTTCTGCAGCCGGGCGATCAAACGTTCGACGTTGTCGAACATCCAGCCCATCACTCTTTCCTTTCTTTTTGGCCGTTCCCGTATGGAAGTTCCGGACGACTTTTCCCTCTTAGCCAAGCCTATTCAGGAAAGACGGACCGGACCATTGCACTGAGGTCCATCTGCACAATGCATTTGTCTGAAACGACCATACCAAAGGATACGATTGACCATCCGGGCCGTTCCTAGTGTTGGGAAAGCCGCACTTGGTCCGGTGGCTGCTATCGACGCTGCTCTTCATCGGGCGCACGTGCGAGATCGCGGGGTGGAGCGAGTTGACCAATGAGGGCACTCGACGCTTCTATCGACTTTGCACTGGGGCTAATTTCGAGTTTTGACCTTCGCGTCGTTTCACCTACGTGCAAGGGTCAAGTCGCTTCAGTAGATAACAATTGGCAGGCAGAATCGCCTGGCTCCGTCGAGAATGGCTCAAGAACCAGTGCGCATGACCGCGGAAGGTTAAAACCGTTCAAACAGACGTTCGCCTTCCTCAAACCGGAAGCATGTTGATCACTGTACCAAGAACAAAGCACAGCGACCCGATTAGATAAAGCCAGTTCGCTAAATTGCCCATGCGACATCCCGTCGATTGACCGGCTGGGGATCTGCAGCCTTGTTCATTTCAGCATCTCTCCTCAGGAGAACGCAGGGGAAGTTTATCCATACGGCGGACACGTCGGCGTATCGGTCCAGGACGCCGTCGCAAAAGCGCTGAGGTGTGGTGCGGGAAGCTTGACGTGTAATATCGGTAGCGGTCTGCTCCATGATATGAATCATACGTTGGATTGCCCCAACTCGAACTGTCGGCGAGATGGCCTCAGTAGGAAGCATCGGGATGACTCCGCGGCGCCCAATAGCGCACGTCCGTTGTCACGGCCGGTACAATCGGTGCAGCAGACGATTTAGCGGGGGTCTGCGGCAGTGCGAGAGGAATAGCAATTGCCACGCTTCCCACTTGAATCTTCATGGCGGCCCCTATTCGTGTTGATACTGACTGTCCACCACCGACGAGAATGACCTTCTAGCGCTGCCGAGGGAAATCACGTCCCGCTATAGAGTCGATAAACGATCGTTATTGCCGCCGCGATCCGCAGGTGTCATAGCCAGGAACTCAACTGGCGCCAACTGCAGAGACTCCGTTGCCGCCGTGGACCAATCGATGTTGCGCGTGCTGCTGCATTGACCTAGACCATCTTGATCATGACGCAGCTGCTACGGTCGACTTGTCATGCACCATCCTCGCACACTCAGGTCTGATGGTGGCACGATCCAAGTCCCCGGCCCGTCACTAAATCCGAGCTGACCTGCGAGCGCGTTACGTCGCTTTCCGTCTCATTTTCTTGGTACGAAAACGTACAGTTGGATAGCTCGGTTGCTCAGAAAGTATTAGGACGTTGAATCTGATGTATGAAGTGCGCAACAGATTACTACGTCTGCTCCCACCTGATGAACTCGAGCACGTTCTGTTGCTCTCGGAAGAGGTGCCGCTTACGAAGCGGCAAGTTCTTCATCGCTACGGCGTTCGCATGCAACACGTCTATTTCATTGAGAGTGGCCTTGTGTCGGTCGGTGCCAAGGTTGGGCCGCAAGAGTTCGTTGAGGTGTGGCTGATCGGTTCAGAAGGGCTTGCGGGAATACATCACGCGTTGACGGCAAAAACGCAGCCGATGCACCGTCGAATTGTGCAGGTGGCCGGCGCGGCTAATCGACTCACGGTGGATCGCTTTCAGGAGGCGATTGCTCGTCTGCCGACTTTCCGCAGCGTGGTGCATGCCTATATCGCTTCCGTGCTTATTCAGACCGCTCAATCAGGGGCATGTAATACGTCCCATCAGCTACAGCAGCGCCTTGCGCGATGGCTCCTGATCGCTCGCAATGCCCTGGGATCTGACGAGATCCCTCTCACGCACCAAGTGCTTGCTCAGCTTCTCGGAGTGCGTCGCGCAGGCGTTACGGACTGCCTTCTACAACTCAGGGAGGATGGGCTTATCGAAATGATGCGTGGCTGCCTCGTCGTCCGCGACGCTTTTCGGCTGGCGCAGATCTCCTGCCATTGCTGGAGCTTGATCGAGCGCGAGAACCAGCGACAACTGCTGAATATTGGCACTCCGAACAGCGAATCGTTGGTGCATGGGAACCGATAATTATCTGCGATGCCAAGCCAAAAATGGCTGGTTGCCAAGGTTTGTTGTTGTTGGCCCCTCGGCTCTTCGATCTGCTCGTTCAAGCGAATCCGTCACGATTGGCCTCGAGGACCCGTCTTCACTTCGCATGCGGAGACGAGACGAGTTAGGCATCCTTCAGTTTCTCCAACATTCGACAGGGCTGGTAGACGAGAGGCACATTTGTGTCCCCTTTTGCAGGACTACGCCGTCCGAAGTGGCAAGGCAGGCACGACCCGACGGTACCTCACCGCGGGGGAATTAGGAGCACAGAAATGGAAGAACAAGAAGCTTTGCGTGTGATGCGGGTTCTCATCGACCATGGGTGCGGACCGGATATCGATATCGCAGACGCTATGGCACAGTCGTGGCTCACAGAGGCAGGTCTCAACGATTACGAATCTGAGCGCGGAATTGGGTTTGCCGGCGATCACAGATGGATAGTTCTGAGTGGGTGGGGGAGATTTCGGATCACCCAGGCCGGACTTATCGCTGCTCGAGGATCCATGATCGGTCCGAAGTCAAAACTGAAGTCGATCTAATGTACCTCAACAGGGCAGCTTGTGGGTGTCTCCCAATCTGCGTAGTGCACCCGCGAAGCAACATCTCAATGAACCGGTCGGGGAATGCCGCCAAATTTTAGGTGCTGAAGGCTGCCAGCGACGCTGCGCCTAAGAAGGAGGGGTCAATAATTCGAAACGGATTAACCGACATTTGTCGGTCAGCGCATGGTAGCTGCCCAATCTCGCAGACCTGTGCTGCATGTCGCGCGCGACAGTCGCGCGGCAATTCAAGTGAAATCATGGGAAGCGCGTTGAACGCTTTATGAACCGAGAACCGGGCAGCCGCCGCAAACGGATGAGCGGAGGGATAGCGTTGCTTGCTGCTCTATCTAAGAACCCCACGAGAGCCTTTGGTATTCAGAAGTGTACCATCACTCGTCAGCAACTCCAGATGCACGACGACAAGCTCCGGCCGCGTCATTGACATCCGGTGAGGTAGCTCCTCTTAAACGTTGCCAGAAAACGAACTGGGGCGCATCCTGGATTTTCGAGGTACTGATCCATTGCGACGGAGATGCCGCTATCACCCTTCGACTTTGATGGGGAGTTCAACTGCTGTGCCGCCCATACGATCCCGAAGGCGTCACAACTGGCTCCTCAGGCGCGTTAAAAACTGAAGTCGTGAGCAGGATAGCGGCGGCGAGAAGCCAGTAGTACTGGGCATCTAGCTGAGCGAATTTAAAGGCAAACGGCACGATAGCAAATACAACGCCAACTGCACGATCCACCCAAAGGTGCAGCCAATAAGGAATGATGCGGACCAAACCGGTGGGATGGTCGGTCATGGCGGCCAAGAGCAGCGCGGCGACACCGACAACAACCGAAAGCCACATTGCGAACGGTCCGCTCTGGCCGAGCTTCAACACGAACGGCGCCGCGATTAGGACGAACGCGACGGGATAATCTATCAGATAGGCGTGGAAAGACTTGGTGATGAAGCGAAATGACATCGGTGACTCCTGCGCGATTGCTGGGGCCGGCCCTTGCGACGAGGAGATTGCCCCCATCCAAGAGGACGATGGGGCATCCCCACGGCGGCGGGCACTGTGCACAACGATCGCGAGTCCGGTTAGACGCACCGAAAGGTATGCCGGAACGCCAAACATTAGAAATGACGGATCGTTATCGTTTCCATTCCGCTCGCGCCTCGCCATGGGCCAGCGAAATGGCGACTGGTCTTGCTCGCCCTTGCTCGTGTCGAAAGTACCAGCTGATGCGCTTATCCGGTCCTTCAGGAGCGGACTACGTTGGCAGGATCGAGTGTCGGGTTGGACAGAAGGGAATTATCGTACCTGGATTGGAGATTTCAGATGTTCGCACGTAAGCGAGCGAGCCGGCTCGACGAGTGGCTGGTTTGGGCAAGCGGCACAAACCCCGCAGCGCTCTCGACGCTATGGAGGCGGCCCGACCTTATCGATTGTTTCGCGGTCGCTCTAAGCTTTTAGGATTTAGGAAGCTCAACGTCCCGCGGCGCTCCGAGCGGGTCCTTCCGAGCCAGCTGCGGCTGAATCAAACAGCGGCGCTTGAGACGAGTGGTGCGGCGGCGTCGCGCCGATCGTAACGCACGGTCGGCGTACGCATTCCGACGATCTCCTCGCCAACTGTTGGATGCACCGCCATGACCGACATGAAGTCTTTCATGGTTGCTCCGCTGCCTATGGCGATCGCGAGCACCTGGATCAACTCGCTGGCCTCGTGAGCGAAGATATGGATCCCGAGGATCAGGTCAGACTCGCTATCCACGACGACCTTCAGAAGAGAGGCCTCGCAATCCCCCGTTACGGCCGCCTTCAGCGGGCGGAAGCGGACCTTGTAGACGTCGACTGCGAGGTACTGAGCTCTGGCTTCCAGCTCCGTCAGACCAACAGTGCCGATCTCCGGGCTGGAGAAGACCGCGGTTGGTA
The DNA here is from genome assembly GCF_041357655.1 of Bradyrhizobium sp. DN3. Taxonomy (NCBI): domain Bacteria; kingdom Pseudomonadati; phylum Pseudomonadota; class Alphaproteobacteria; order Hyphomicrobiales; family Nitrobacteraceae; genus Bradyrhizobium; species Bradyrhizobium sp. DN3. The sequence continues at coordinate 103,039 of NZ_JAULLN010000007.1, forward strand.
TATTGGAGTAGTCGACCTGCCAAGCCTTTTTGCCGAACACCTTGTCGGCGAACGCTTGGCCTTCGCGGATAGCGACGGGCGTTAAGTTGAATTGGTTCGACACATCGCCCACAGCGTAAATATTCGCGATGTTCGTGCGCGAGTTAGCGTCTACGATGATTCCGCCTTCTGCCGCAGTCTTGACCCCGGCGCGGTCGAGTCCGAGCGAACTCGTGTTCGGAGCGCGCCCGAAGGCGAGCAGTACCTGGTCGGCCACCAGCCTCCCGCCCTGTTCGGTCGTAACGTCAATCCTTCCTGCGTCGTCGCCACCGCCGACGTCCCCATCACGTCTCTTGAGGCGGCAGATGCTGTCGCAAAACATCAGCTTAATGCCACGATTCGTGTAGGACCCGGCCATCGCTTGGCGCACATCCTCGTCAAAGCCGCGGAGGACATTGCTTCCGCGGCAGACGACGGTGACGTCGCTTCCCAACGCGGCGAACAGACCGGCGAACTCCATTGCAATGTATCCGGCGCCCCCAATTACAAGCTTCCTGGGGAATGTCTTCATGTCGAAGACGTCATCCGAGGTGATACCGAGCTCAATGCCCTCGAAGGGAGGCAGTGCGGGGCGTGCGCCTGTTGCGATCAAAATCGTGCGCGCCCGCACGCGACGGCCGTCCTGGAGGAGGCGCACCGTATGCGCGTCGTCGAGCACAGCGCGAGACCTCACGACCTCGACGCCTGCACGTTCTTGGCCGGCGCCATACAGCCCTTCCAGACGTGCAATCTCGCGGTCCTTCGCCGCCACGAGCGACGGCCAGTCGAAGCGAGGAATCGGTAAGTGCCAACCGAATTCTGTAGCCTCGTCGAATGTGCCGCGGAAGCGGCCCGCGTAGACAAACAGCTTCTTCGGCACGCAGCCGCGGATAACGCACGTCCCTCCCAGCCGGTACTCCTCGGCGAGCATCACCTTCGCGCCATACCCGGCTGCAACGCGCGCGGCCCGTACGCCTCCTGAACCGCCGCCGATGACGAACAGGTCGACGTCGAATTCCGGGTCGCGGGGAGGCTCTGAAGCGTCGGCCGCCGGCCTCCACCCGTCTCGCGGACCCTGCAATCCATTTGTATTACTCAAGTCAGGTATCCAGTCCATTCTGTGAGACCGGTCGAGATGCGTGCGCTGATCGCACGCGCGTTAGCAAATGTCCTGTTAGACGGCAGCTACTCTGGAGCCGAATGGCCCTGAGTTCTACCGCACGCGCTGTTACTTCGGACTCGCGGCGTCGCATTTTGGATTCAGTATCGGCGTCGAGCAGATCTTACGCCACCCGATTGGGCAGACAGAGGCCCGGCAAGCGCGGTCCGACGGCTAACGTGTGTGGCCACAGGGCTTCTGCTTTGTCCAGCCGATCCGGTCGCCCGAATTTCGCGAGCTGGCGTTGCTCTCAAGCCCTTCTAGTCACCTCGAACAGGAACCATGTACGACGTTCCGCCTCGTCGATCCAGTTCTCGATCAGGCTAGCAGAAGCTGCATCGCCATGTTCGTCGCAGATATTACGTGTCTGCCGCAGGCGCTGGCTGAGCGCGAGGTTGTCTTCTTTCAGCTCGGCTAGCATGCCGTCAGGTGTGACGAAATCGGCGTCATTGTCCTTGATATGTTTCACTCTGGCGATGTGGCCGATCGAGCGAATTGTTGTGCCCCCGATCTTGCGGGCGCGTTCTGCGATGTCGTCCGTCATCGCGAAAATCTGCGCCGCCTGCTCATCAAGAAGAAGGTGGTAGTCCCTGAAGTGCGGACCTGAAATGTGCCAATGGAAGTTCTTGGTCTTGACGTAAAGCGCGAACACATCTGCCAGAAGCACGGAGAGGGCGGCAGAAATATCTGTGGTGGCATTGGAGCCGAGAGTGCTCGGAGTGTGGAGTGGTGCCTCACGGCGCTTTCTCGTGTCCTCTAAACTCATTGTGGTCTCTCCTTCAAGGTGCTGCTGTGTTGTTGTTCGTCGGGGATGGCTCTGAATAAGAAAGCTTCGCGAGTAGAGACTGCCCAGTTGCAGACGGCGCTTTGACGTTGGCCCGATGTGGTCGGTTCCGCCCCAATGACTATCTACGTCTGCCTACGTCGGCCTGCGCCGGAGCTCCTCGAGACTGTTTGAGATCCTCGACCAGCATCGCCGCGGCATGGCGCGCGAGTGCCTGGGTTGGGGCGTTGGTATTGCCGCTAGTGATGTTCGGCATGATCGAGGCGTCGATTACCCGGAGGCCGTCGACCCCTCGGACCCTGAGCCTCGCGTCAACCACTGCTCGCGCATCCTGCCCCATCCGGCACGTGCCAACCGGGTGAAACATCGTCGTCACTGCACCCTTCACCCATTCGCCGATCTCTGCATCGGATTGGATGTGCGGGCCGGGATCGATCTCCTCCTCGATCACCGGCGCCAACGACTCCTGCGCCATAACCTCGCGGATCGCGCGTACCGATTCCACTGCGGCCCTCAGGTCTTCCTCCTCGCCCATGAAGTTCGGATTGATGAGGGGCATCGACGTCGGGTGGCTGTCGGCCAACCGCACCCAGCCACGGCTCTTGGGCTGAAGCACCACGAGTTCGAAAGTGATGCCGGAACGGTTCCCCGTCGGGCTGACGCCGCCAGTTGCGACGATGGGCACGTGATAGCATTGGATCGTAGGTTCGGCAGTAAAGTCCGACGGATTCCAGTGGGAAACCGTCTCGATGCCATTGCCCGCCGCCGGGCCATCCTTGGTGACGAAATAGCGTAGGCCCGCCTTCACGCTGCCGAGGCCATGTGCGGCCGCTTGGTAACCCAGATCGCCATTTACATAGGCGCGGACCGGCACGATCGCATGGTCCTGGAGATTTTCGCCCACCTCTGGAGAATCGACGATAACGGCGACGCCGTGCTGGCGAAGCTGCTCGGATGGCCCGATGCCCGAGTGCATGAGGATCTTCGGGCTATGGACCGAACCGGCCGACAGCACAACCTCGCCGGCCATGATCATCTCGTCATCCATGAGCTCGACGCCGACGACTCGATTGTTCTCGACGAGGACGCGAACAACGGTCTTGCCGGTCAGAAGAGTGACGCGGCCCGAAGCGAGGTGCCGACGGAGATAAGCGTCGACTGCGCTGCACCGCCGCTGGTGCCCGACCGTTGACTGCACCGGCGAGACGCCGATCTGGCTCTCGCCGTTATAGTCGGGGTTATAGGGAAGCCCATATTCCTGGAAGGCTTTGAGGCAGTATTGATTCAGCTCGTTGATGCCCTTGGGCTGCTGGATCGACAGACCACCATTGATGCCGTGATATTCGTCGTGGAACGTGTCGTTGTGTTCCTGCGCCATGAAGACGGGAAGCAGATCGTCGTACGACCATTTGCCGGTATCGCCGACCGCGGCCTGCCACGCGGCGAAGTCGCGCTTCTGGCCTCGGACATATGCCATCGCGTTGATCGAGGAACCACCGCCGAGCACCTTGCCTGAGCGATATGCTCGCTTGGTGCCGTGCTGGGGCACTGTCTCGTATTTCCAGACATGCCGATCTTGGGCCAATATTTTGGCAAAGCCGGCAGGAATATGGATGAACGGATCGCGGTCCGTGTCGCCTGCTTCGATCAGCGCGATCGAAACATCGGTGCGTTCGGCAAGATAACTCGCGACCACACATCCGGCCGCCCCTGCACCAACAACGACGATATCGAAGGCTTCTTGAGACATCAGCGTCTTCTCTTTCTCTGCGCCAATCTGTATCGTTCAACGCCCCTAGCCGGCGGCGCGCCATCGTAGTGCCTGATCCTGAAATTGATGGGACCTTGCGAGTCCGACAGTGACCTTGCATTGTGGGCGAGGGAAATCACCTCTCGCCATGAAGTCGATAGACGATCGTTATTGCCGCGCGCCGCATACATGATGCCGTAGCCAGGAAAGATGCGAGCCTTATCGGACGTAAGACCGACGCTTCTATTCTGCAGCGAGTTATAAGCCGCCTTCAGATGGCAAACCCGCCTTTAATGGCGTCGCGGCATGCTCGACTGAAGCTGCGAGTTCGTGCGGTCAGCCCCGAGAGATGTTCACAGATGGTGCACGAGAACGGCAAGGAGCGCGTGACACTTTGGACATCAGATGCGCGTGAATACCTCCCCGCATTCGCACGATCTAACGAAGTCTTAGACAAATCGGTCATCTTGACGCCGACGCATTCGAAGATCACTTGGAGACGAGCAAACTTTTGAGCGAAAAACTCCCGCTCACTGCTTTGGCACTGAACGGAGCATTCACTAACTCGATGACCCGCGATCTCATCAAGAAGAGGTGGGTACCGAACTGCGTTCACAGATGAACGACCAACTTACAGCGCTGAAGCTGTTCGCTCGCGCAGCTCGCGTGGGGAGCTTTTCGGGGGCAGGTCGTGAACTCGATTTCTCTCAGCCGTCCGCATCACGCCTTATTGCCGCCTTGGAGGTCGAAGTGGGGGCGACTCTCTTTAGCCGAACACCCGGGCGATCACGCTGGCCGACGCTGGAGCAATCTACTTAATGCGTGTAGAGGCGATCCTGGCCGAGCTTGAGGAGGCCGACCACGAGGCTCGCGGCACCGGAGAATTGCGAGGAGTGTTTCGCATCGGAACCTTGTCGAGTCAGGTCACTCCTAGGTTGTCGAAGCGAAGGCCGGGCTGGGGATCGTCGCCTCAAGCCTCATCGGTGCGAAGGCCGAGTTGGAAAGTGGGGCGCTCGTTCGTATTCTCGCCGAGGGCTGCCTCCGCATCTGACGAATGATATCGGTCTGAGAAAATCAACACTCCTATGCACTGAGAGTCGCCTTCATCATAAGCAGTGGACATTGTTGACACTAGTTGATCCTTGCGCGCCGCGTCGATGGCATCAAATCCATAACCAAAGGTCATTGGTTCATCGAGTTTCGTCGCGATAGCTTCGTTCGTATGCAAAGAATGCGGAAGATGACGGCCCACCGCACACACGAGTTGGTGGAGGATAAAGACAATCGTTCCGACATACCAGGCGGGGGAACGGCGGGCCGGCGACAACCAGATCCGGCGACCGCGTCCTATCAGACCCGCCGGGGGCAAGCTGAGAAACTCACATTGCCCCCAAATGAGATGTCGAACAGCCTCATCGCCGCAACTTTGCCGGAACGACTATGACCAATGGAATCCCAATGACTAACGCCGTCATCGACTGTATCTTGAGCCGAAGCGCGGCCAAGTATTACGACCCCGCCGCCACTTTGAGCGACGAAGAAATCCGTGAGCTGGTGCGGATCGGCACCACTGCGCCGACATCCTTCCATTTGCAGAATTGGCGCTTCATCGCTGTGCGCACGCCGGAAGCCAAAGCGCGACTGAGTCCGATCGCTTGGAGTCAACCGGCGATCACCGAGGCGGCCGTTACCTTCATCGTCTGCGGCCAACTGGCCGACTCCGGTGTAATACCTGATCGTCTGGCACCTCTGGTGAAAGCCGGCATCATGCCTGCCGAGATGGTGCCAGAATGGGAGATCCCCGCACGCGATCTGTACATGGAGTACCCGCAGCGCCAGCGCGACGAAGCAGTACGCACCGGCACCTTCGGCGCGGCGGCGATGATCTATGCGGCCCGTTCGCTTGGGCTGGGTTCGACGCCGATGATCGGTTTCGACGCTGAGGCAGTGCACCGCGAGTTCGGGCTGAGTAAGGACGAAGTACCGGTCATGCTGTTGTCCGTCGGGCCGGAGCGCCCGGGAAATTGGCCGCAGAAGCCGCGCCGCCCGGTGAGCGACGTGCTGGAACTCGTGTGATATGAATTTCGGAGACTAGAACTGAAGTTCTTGGCATCTAAAGCCGGAACAGGTACCTGCCGATTGCAAACAGACCCTCGACGCGTTTGCCAAGACCATCGGGTTCACCCCAAACATGATGGCGACTTTCGCGCAAAGCCCGATCGCATTTAACGCCTGGGCTACCCTGCTCGGGGCCTTGAGCAAGGCGCTCGACGTGAAGACACGGGACAGCATCGGCCTCGCGGTTTCTGAAGTGAACGGCTGCAACTACTGCCTAGCCGGTCATAGCTTTACGGCCGAGCATATGGCCAAGCTTCTGGCCGATGAAATAGCTCTCGCTCGGAAGGAGCACGCCATTGATCCGAGGCGGGACGCTGCCGTCCAGTTTGCGCGCAAGGTCATTGAGACACGAGGTCCTGTCAGTGATGCCGATCTGAAAGCGGTCCGCGACGCCGGCTATACGGACGCGAACGTCATAGAGATTGTCGCCCTCGTAGCGATGTACTCTCTGGCGAACTGTTTCAATAACGTGTTCGAGCCTGAGAAGGACTTTCCCGCCGTTACGCCGGCCGGCTCGCTCTGAACGCGATCCGGTCGCATTTACCATCCCGAGGGGCGTTTGAGGTTGCATGTGATCCAAGCAGGCTGGTCTCAAGCCGCGAGACGCAAACGAGTTTGCAACGGGCTGTGGCTTCGAAACATTGGAGCTGAGCCCTCGTTTGAGACCACTCGTCTTTCGGTACGAATCGCGACGCGTTCACGTCTCTCACCTTCACACGCCGTTATTTCAGTCGAAGGTGGTCGTTCGCTACAATCCTTATGGACCGAATGATGGGAGGGTGTGTCGGTTGCAAGCCACCGACCAAAATGATCGCGCAGGGCCAGGGCTGTTCCCTCACCATCCTTGGCATTAGATGGCTCTGTACGCACATGACGCCTCGTCAGTCGTGTCAAGGCGGGTAGGGCCTCCTAAGGAACGACGCCGGGTGAAGCCAACGCCCCATTCAGGACCTGGTTGGCAACAAGTCGTCGGAGATCAACAAAGCGGGGGGTAAGCATCGAGAGGCTGGTCGAAGCCTAATCCACGATCCACTTTGCTCGGGCTCCAGGACGAAGCAATGTCAGGGGTGGATGGCCTCGCCACTCTTGGCCTCTGAGAAATACTGAGGCGCCTCGCGACGGTCGTACTTTCCGTAGTCGCGTACAATCCGTACTCTCCGAACCCTTGCGCTGTCATCCAGCACGGAAGTGTCTTCGTACGCCTGCGCTGCAGCCGCGTTCTTCCAAGATATGAGCAGAATCAGATCGCCGGGCGTGAAAGCATCGAAGATATCCCAGGACGTGCTTTCGGCGGCCCATGGATTCAGGCCGAGCCGCTCGGCGCATCCGTAGGCGTTGTTGGTCCGCTTCCATTCCGCGGGGCGAGTCGCGTTAATCAGAGTGACCGTCGTTCCCTCGCTGACTTCGGTCTCATCGAGCCTTTGCTCGGAGAGGGCGTACCCCGGCGGCACTTGATTGTCAGCAGTGATCTGGCCGATGCGCAGGTGGTAGTCAGCCAGGATTTTGTCGCGGCCCTCCTGCTGAACCTCATGATGGGACCTGCAGGTGCGCCAGCGCACGAGCGACTTCTCATCCCGCCAGTTCGAGAGTGAAAGGATCCAGCCTCGCGGGTCAGCTACGGTAACGGACGTTGTCGACGAAGCCATCGACCAGCTCAAGCTCGGGACGCAGTATCTTAACTTTGTGGAGATAGTCATTCCAGTTCTCTCTATTGGGCAGCGTCTCGAAAATCACTGAAAACATGTCGTATCGCGCTCCTTCAGTGCCGCCGCGTAATCGATCTCGATGTCGAGTGCCCCGGCCATGAACGCACTCGCAATTCTAGCTGTCCTAAGCTGTGCGCTCTCGACCACACCCTGACGACCGCGCCCACCGCGATCGCGTTATTGATGAAGAGTCCACCGTAAAGCGATGTTGCGATACTCGCGTCAACACTTTTGGCGATTATCGAGAGTTCCGCTCGGGCTACTCGTCGAGAAGGAAGAGCTGCTCCGACACGGTCCTCGACACCAGCGCCGGCGCACGTCTTGCTGACGATCTATGGCAGACGTCACCACGCCCCGCCGGCCTCCACAGCGTGCCGGCCTATGGCTGAAGACGCAAATGCGCACTGGAAATCATCTTCCCAACCACTCACAATTTCGCTTCGTCGTGAGAAGCAGATGTTTTTACTCGTGCCACACCTTTGACTTCTCGCACGCTGCATCGATGGCATCGATTCCATATCTACAGGTCATTGGACCACCGAGTTTCACATCGTATGTTCGATCCTCTGCGAATTGGATCATGATGCCATACCACACTCGAAGAGGTGGACGATGAAAGCGATTATAGTCCAGGCCGCGGGAACGACCGGAATGAAGCTGGGAGAGCGGTCCGAGCCGCAGGCCGCGATAAACGACGTCATCGTTGAGGTTCATGCGTCAGGATTCGTTGGGACTGAGCTGGCGTGGCCCTCGACTTGGACTGATCGCAGCGACCGCGACCGAACGCCGTCGGTCCCCGGGCACGAGATGGCCGGCGTGGTCACCGCCGTCGGCTATGGCACGACAGGGCTGTCGCTCGGGCAGCGAGTGTTCGGCCTCGCCGATTGGTATCGCGATGGTACCTTGGCGGAGTACGTGGCGGTCGAGGCACGCAATCTCGCGCCGCTGCCGGGCGACGTGGACTTCACGGTTGGTGCGAGCTTGCCGATCTCGGGCCTGACTGCATGGCAGGGACTGTTCGATCACGGTCGCCTCAGGGCGGGCCAGAGCGTCCTCGCGCACGGCGCCGCCGGCGCAGTCGGTTCGATGGTGACCCAGCTCGCACGCGAGGCCGGTGCCTACGTCATCGGAACCGGACGCGCCGCGGATCGTCAGAAAGCGCTCGACTTCGGCGCGCAAGAGTTCGTCGACCTCGAGAACGACGCCTTGGAAGACGTCGGCGACGTCGATCTGGTATTCGATCTTATTGGCGGCGACATCGGAAAGCGGTCCGCGCGGCTGGTTAGAGCCGGAGGGACGCTGGTGTCCATTGTCGGGCCGAGCGAGACACGGCCCGCCAACGTCTTGACAATCGACTTTGTTGTCGAGTCCGATCGCGCCCAACTAAGTGAGATCGTCCAGCGGGTGCGAGACGGACGGCTGCGGACGAACATCGGTATCGTCTCGCCGCTCCACGACGCTGTGGCCGCCTTTAATCAGACCGAACGGATCACCGGGAAGAAAATCATCCGCGTTCGTCCGTGAACGGCACGCGCCTATCGATGCACGAGCCGACCGGCATTGCCCAGTTCAGGCTGCCTTCTTCGATGAAGTGAAAGCACGTTCGGCCGCGCTGCGCGGATTGGCTTTCTTGCGTCGGTCGAACGGATCGGGCCGAGATCGCGTGCCCCTGAGCTTATAGCGCCGACGGAATGAGAAACGACATTCGCGAATCGGAACGGGACGTTGATAGTGGGAGTCGGAAGATTGTCTCGTCGAAAGCGACCAATAGTTTCCGCGCGAACCGATCAATGCGCAAGGTCTTAGACAGAGCAAGTCAACCAGCCAATGCCATGACAGGCTCTCGCGGATTACTGTGCGCTCATTGTCGATCGCACAACTAAAATGTGGTATGGTGTTACGTCAAGCCGTCCGGGGTGCAGCTGCGGCCCCTAGTGGCTGCGCTGCGATCTGGAAAGGAGCGATTGTAGAGCTGAAAATCCGTCCTCACTTCCCTGGAGTCTACCGCGGCCAATCGGGGATCCAAGAACATGCTCCGACTTACACACTGTCGATAACCACCGACATTAGTCTTGATGGCATGCCGCCCAGTCAAATGGCGGTCCTCCAGCCGTTCGGAACGGAATTCACCGCTTGATCAGTCCGGTAGTCCAGAAAGTCGCTATCGACAACTACTTGATCACCAGGCAACCGCCAACTGCTTAAGCGTTGTAAGCAACGTCCCGAAGAAGCAAACGGCTCGGTGTCGGGCAAGGCGCCGCGCGCAGGATGTAGGCGCTAGCCATGTCGGCCGACCCACGCCGCCTTCTTCTTTGATTGAGGACATATAAACCGTATCGATTGTAGTCTCGACGGCTACGATCTATTCAGCAACGATCGGCGTAACGTACCTATTTGGGCAAATCTGCATGCCGCGTTAGAATCGATCGACACCTGATAGCCGGCGTGTCGAGGTCGGTCACCAATCCGACTTCGACCGCGCGGAGAACTGAGGTCGTCAGCAAGACCGCAACCGCGAGAATCCAGCAGCACCAGACGTAAGGCCCACCAAAATGGGCGGTAGACGGGGCAGTGATGGAAATCGCGTCCAATGCGCTATCCACCCACAGATGCAGCCAGGAACGAATGATCCGGACGATCCCCGTCGCGTAGTCCACGAAAGCCGGCGGCAGCAGCGCCGTGGCGCGGGTCACCGCGGAAAACCAGAGCGCGACAGGACTGTTCTTACCAAAGTTTATCCGGAACGGCGCGACCATCAAGACGATGGCTACAGGATAGTCGATTAGGTAGGTGTAGATGGACTTTGTGACGTTGCAAAAGGGCATAACGCAACTCCTGCATGCTGGGCTGCTCGATCGAGTTATTGGGACATCGAGAGTAGAGGCGGCGCCCCCAGACCAGCCGTTGTGCTTGGGCGACCCGTGCTGCCACCAAGTATCGATGAGGTGCATGAGGACAGTATTCTTGTCCTCGCGCCGTTAGAAATGCAGTATCGTTATCGTTTTCATTCTCTCCGGCGGTGGTGCGTCTACAACTTTCAGACGCAAACGGTCTGCGGGCACTGGCAGATGGACGGCCGCGGTGATCTCTATTGCGTCGCGCGTACGGGTGTAGATTGCCACCGGCGCCATACAGACATGGGCTGCGGCATGAACTCGCTGGCCTTACTGGTGCAGGAAGCCTTCAGGCGAGACCCGCACGGCGGCGATCTCTATGTGTTCCGAGGTAAGAGCGGCAAGCTGGTCAAGATCCTTCGGTCCGGAGGGGACACACTAGCCCAGCTAGCTCGTTTCTCGCGAGTAGTCACCGCCGGTCGACTGAGTGAGGTTGCGGGACTTTCCGTGCTTCCCGATCTTCGCTCCCAATTATCCGAGGATCTCGTGAGCGATCGGCTCGGAGCCGTGACTCAAACAGGGAGCTTGCAGCTTGTGCGTCGGGCTTGCGAATGTTGTCGTTGTTCGAGGCAGGTGCAGATGCGTTGCGGATTGTGTCCAGCACACCCGTCCAATCGCGAGCACGGGCAATCTTGATGAAGGCGTCAAGCGCTGGCGAATACCGCCTCCCCGCCACAGCCAAGAGCTGCACCTCGCACCGGACGGGATCGCCCTCAATCGGAATAGCGGCGAGCGATGGCAGCCTGGGGGCGTGCTCTGGGGCTAGGATGGCTCCAAAACCGGCGGATGCCATTTGCTGAAGATGCTTTTCCTGATCGCTGCTGTGCACAATTTTTGGACCTTGATGGTCGAGAAGACAAGCTTGCACGAATCTACTTGCGACATCGCATCCGACCCTTTCGAGAAAAATCAACTCGTGCAAGTCGTGTAGCGGGATGACGGATTTCCTCGCCATTACATGTTCCCGAGGAAGAACGAGCATGTACCGCTCTTCGAACAGCGGCCAGCGATCGATGCGCTCAGGCAGCTCCACAGCGTCGCCGACGAGTGCCGCATTGATTTCGCCATCCAAGAGCATCGTAACGAGCCCGTTGGCATCGGCTTCGCGCAGATCGAGACGTAGGTCAGGGATGGTCGTGGTGAGCTCCCTGAGCAATTCCGTAATGAGTGCGGCCGAGATTGACGGCGACAGTCCTATTTTGAGCCTGGCGATTGTCTTCTTTTGATAGCTTCGCGCCTGAAGCCGCACCGCCTCCGCGGCGGCAAATACTTGCTCGAGTGTGGGCAAAATCATCTTGCCCAACTCGGTGAGTTGGGTGAAACGACGTTCACGGTGAATCAGCGCTCCGCCGAGCTCTTCCTCCAGCTTGTGAACCGCCTTTGTCAGTGCCGGCTGAGTCACATTGCATTGCTTTGCCGCTTGCGTAAAATTGAGCGTCCTTGCGAGGGCCAAGAAGTATCGCACCTGATGGAACTGCAGATGCATGCTCACACTCGAGAGATTTGCCATGCTCCGGACCATTTCAGGTCGTCGCCATGGGAAGCAGGGGCGATGGCAAAAGGAATGGTCGTGGAGTTTCCGACGAAATGGGATCTGTGCATCGGCCCGGAGCTCTCGATATCCCTGGTGCGAAAAGTTCTCTTACCGACGCTCTTTCCTGCTAAGGCCGCGGAGGATAACATCAGCTCAATTCGAGGGTCCGGAAAAAACCCCGGATCATGAAGCTTGCATTGCGTCGATCCGATCTCGATATGCCGATAGCGACCTTGGATGTCGACGTTATGGGCGCAGCGTTTAGTATCCCTCACGGTCACTTCGACCCCGGTGGGCAATACAGTTGACGCTGGGAATAAGGTTCGCATCCTGGTTATCCGTGACGCTGCTGTCCTGATGTCTCGCGAGAGATAGAGCAGATTGCGCGTGACGGTAAGCTCGGTTCTTGTTGCGGCGTTCTCATTCTTGCGGATTTATCGAGTGAGTAGTTCCGCTTCGTCTCTGGCCTGCCCGGCAGCTCCGTGGTCTCGATCACCTATCAATCTAAGTTGGCTTAAAAGTCAGCCGCGGCCTACAAGTGAGAACAAATTGCACAGGTCGCCCTTGGTTAGTTGATTGGCCTTTTTTGGATTAGCAACTAAAGCGCGCTTGCCACCCCGGGGTCGCCATCTGTCATTGCATCAAGGCGACTCAACGGGCGAACTCATAACTGGTGCAGCTCTGTCACCTGAGCGACGGGGACGTGCTTGAAATCGCCAAAGCCGAAAGACACCAAGATTCGCACGGTCGATAGACATTCGCTCCGCTGTTGGCTCGATGTAGGATATTCGATTCACGCGGCTCGATTTGACTGCGCGGGCAACGTGAATCGAAAAGTTGCTCCCCGAGGTTCGGCGGCCGTGGCCCACAGTCGTCCCCCGTGCGCTTCGATGATGGTGCGGCAGATCGACAGACCCATCCCCAAGCCTCCGGGCTTTGTCGTATTGAAGGCGTCAAAGACGCGCTCAAGATCCGCTGAGCTCAGGCCTGGACCTGAATCCCGCACCTCGACAAGAACGCCATCCGGCTCGCTCTTATCGGTGGTAATCACCAATTCTCGCGCCCCCTCACAGATCGAGCTCAAGGCTTCGATCGCGTTGATGATCAGGTTCATAATCACTTGTTGCACCTGGACCCGATCTCCTTGAATGAGCGGCAAGCCGTCCACGAGGTGTGACCGCACCACAATGCCATTCTTCTCGACTTCACCACGGGTCAGCGCGATGACCTCGAGGATTGCTCCGTTGATGTCCACTTCTTCTTTCCGGAGAGGTGCTTTTTTGAAAAGCGCGCGCATCCGGCCGACGACCTCGCTGACGCGATTGCCGTTTGCAAAGATCCGGTTGAGAGCCTGACGAGCTTTCTCCAGATCTGCCGGTTCTTTGCTTAGCCAGTGCAACGCCGCTGAGGCATTGTTGAGCGTCGCGCCGATCGGCTGGTTGACTTCATGAGCAATCGAAGCAGAGAGCTGCCCCATTGTTGCGACTCGATTCGCGTGCACGAGCTCCATCTGCACCTCGCCGTAGCGCCGCTCGCTTTCGCGAATTTCCTCCTCTGCCCGCTTGCGCTGCGTTAAGTCTACCACGAAGGCAACGCCCTGGTCGTGTCGCCCGCCGAACGTCGCTGCCCCGACCAGCACCGGCACTCGGCTGCCGTTTTTCAGGAAGAACTCCTTCTCATAGGGTTGCACGGTTCCAGTCGCCTCCAGCTCAGCCACGCGTCGGTCGTCGGCATCGCGCCATTCGGTGGGCGTCAGATCCCGCCAGCGCAGTCGACCGGAGACGAGATCGTCGCGGTCGTATCCGACGATGCGGAGAAAAGCGTCGTTGGCATCGATGATCCGATCGTCACGATCCCAGACGAAGATGCCGATGATGTTGGCGTCCACTAGCCGTCGGATCCTGGCCTCCCGCTCGGCTAGCTCGCGGTACAGGCTGGCATTCTCTATTGAGATAGCCGCCTGGGAAGCGAGCAGTGTGAGGACCACCATTCGAGCAGGAGTAAACGCGTCAGTCGCAAAGTTGTTCTCCAAGTACAGCATTCCAATCAACCTGGTCTGCTTAAGTATCGGAAGGCAGAGCACTGACCGCGAGCGATGGTCGCGAATATAGGCATCCGCTGAAAACGAGCTCGGACTGGATGCATCGTGCAGGAGGACGCTTTCTTTTGCCCGAAGGACGTAGTGAAACACAGACTCCGGTAGATCAGCGGCGGTGACGCGTGCCTGTTTCAGGACCACGTTCACGTTGTCACCGCTGGTCGTGGCTTCTGCTTCAATTTGATATTTGTCGTCTCTCGAAAGTATCAAGAGACCTCGATCGGCGCCCGCGTGTTCGATTGCCGAACTCATGAGCGTGTTGATTAACTTCTCGAAGACGATCTCGCCTGACACTGCTTCCGACACTCTGAGTACGGTAGTCAAGTCGAGCTGCTCGACGGGTGTCACTATCGTCGCCGCGGAATCCGGGATCGACTTGTCCACGTTGAGGTGCGGATAAAGCTCCTCAAGTTGGCGGACCTTTCCGTCGGCTCCCCAGCGCAGGTAGCAGGTGCGCGCGGCCCGCAAATAGGTCGCGGCGATCTTCTCGTAACCGCGCTCTGCGTAGAAGCGCCCGGCAATCTCGTTGGCAATTGCCTGGTTGTGCACGAAGCCGTGTTTGTGAGCCTCGTGGATGGCCTTGTCGTACAGCTCCTGAGCGTTCTGCACCCGGCCCTCAAGGCGGGCGATTTCGGCGCCGACCAACGTGGCGCGATCTTCGAAGGTTTCGGGGTTGGCCTCCGTCCACATTTGGAGCTCCCGGTAGTGGTCCAGCACAGAATCGAAATGCCTCGGTTTCTCCTCCGGTGTAGCGCGATCACAGACCGCCGCATGCGCCAGCGCGCCATAGAGTCGATACTCCGCTGACTCGAACATTGCCGCCGACGTCCAAAGCAGCGGTTCGGCGTGTAGCGAGGCGTCAACCGCCGACGCAAGGTCTCCGGCGAAAAAGTGCGCCTGCAGCTTTCGCGTCCAGTAATAGAACTCGGCGAGCACCAAGTCGGGGCTCTTGGCTAAGCGGCGTTCGGTATCGATTTCACTGTATCCCTCGTGATCCAGGCATCCGAAAGTTGCGGTCAGCCCGCGCAAGGTGAGGATCAAACCGAGTTGTGCTTCGCAGCGCTCGATGGCTAGGCCGAAGCGCGCCCGCCTAGCGGATGCCAGGCCGTTCTCGCATTCCTTTTGCACTTCGGCGAGTGGATCCCCGGCGGCGAGGCAAACCGTGACAGTGAGCAACTCGCACTCGGCTGTCAGATACTCGATCGAGAAGATGAGCTGGTGATTACGTTTCCAAGTCTCTTCTTCAAGAAGGGCTCTGCCGGCTCTGAGATACTTGAGCGCCGAGTCGTATGCTGTCGAGAGCTTCGCGCGCCGGCCGGCGATCAGATTAAGTTCCGCGACGCGCTCGCGATCCTCGACTAAGGTGATGAGATGGGAGCCCCGGTTGAGTTGATTGACGATCTCAAATATCGCCTCCTCACGTTTTTCAGCGGGCGTGTGCTCGGCGAGGAGCATTCCGATGCGCAGGTGAGCCTCGGCACGCAGCTCCTTCGGAATTAGCGAGTAGGCGGCTTCCTGCACGCGGTCGTGCAGGAAACGGTAGGAATTGTCCGCACGGAAGATGAGGCCCAATCGCACGGCTTCCCAGAGATGGTCGTGGATGTGCTCGATTGAGCCCTGATACCCAATCCGCAGCATTTCGAACTCTGCACTGTTGCCCATGCAGGCGAACTGCTGGAGTACCTTCTGGGTTTCTGGCGGAAGGCGCTTCAACTTCTCGACCATCAGCTCTACAACATTGTCCGTAAAGCCTTTGTCACGAATGCGAAGCAGGTCCCATACCCAACGGCGCTCGCGATAATCGAACTTCAGTAGGCCATCGTCCGCCAGAGTAGAAATGAACTGGATTGCGAAGAACGGGTTGCCCGAGGTCTTTTCGTGGATCAAGTCTGCCAATGGGGCGCCGCGCTCCAGTTGGCAGTGAAGGGAGTCCACAATCAGTTTGCCTAGATCGTCGCGACTGAGTGGTGTGAGAACGATGTCCTGCACTGCCGCTCCGGCCTGACGGATCGCTTCCAGCTTACGCACGAGCGGGTGGGTGGCATTGACCTCGTTGTCCCGGTACGCACCAATGAGCAGCAAGTGCTGAAAATCGTTGCGGGTCAACAGGTCTTCGAGGAGGTCGAGTGTGGCGACATCTAGCCATTGCATGTCATCGAGGAAGAGCGCGAGCGGATGTTCGGGTCGCGCAAATACGCCGATGAACCGTCGAAATACGATCTGAAAACGTCTCTGCGCTTCCTGCGGCGGCAATTCGGGCACTGGCGGCTGTTCGCCAATGACATGCCTCAATTCCGGGACCAGATCGACGAGGAGCAGTCCGTTGGGACCCAGCGCCTCACGAAGTGCGTCCTGCCATTTGCGCAGGTCTTCCTCGTTCTGGCTGAGGAGCCGCCGGACGAGGCTCTGAAACGCCTGGGCCAACGAGGCATGGGGAATGTCGCGCTTGTACTGGTCGGACTTGCCTGATGCAAACAAGCCGCGTGGCGGCACGAGTGGTTTGTGTAGCTCATTGACGACTGCGGATTTGCCGATGCCGGAATATCCGGAGACCAGCACCAGTTCTACACGGCCACCGCCTACGATGCGGTCGAAGGCGGTCAGCAGAGCGTCAACCTCGCGGTCCCTCCCGTACAGCTTCTCGGGGATCATAAGGCGATCTGGGGTGTCGTGAGCGCCAGGAGTGAAGTCATCGATCCACCCCTGGGACTCCCATTGGGACAGGCAGCGCCGAAGATCGCTCTCAACTCCCGCCGCTGTCTGATACCTCTCCTCCGCCGTCTTGGAGAGCAACTTCATCGTGATCGCGGACACCGAGGCCGGTACGGTTCCTACGCGCTCGCTCGGTGCTGCTGGTTGTTTCGCGATGTGACAGTGCACCCATTCCATCGGGTCGGAGGCCGTGAATGGAAGACTCCCGGTCAGCATCTCGTAAAAGGTCACCCCAAGCGAGTAAAGGTCGCTCCGAGAATCGACCGAACGGTTCATTCGTCCCGTCTGCTCGGGCGCCATGTAGGCGAGCGTTCCCGCGATGAACTCTGGAGGTTCGGGCGACTGGCGCTCGCGCGTAAGTTTGGAGGCAATCCCGAATCCCGTGAGCCACGCGTTGCCGGTGTCGTCGACGAGGACATTCGCAGGCTTGATATCCTTATGTATGAAGCCCTGCTGATGGACTTGACCGAGTGTTCTTGCCAACCCAATAGCGGTGCGAAGGAAACGAGTCAGGTCGAGCGGTTGCCCCTGGTCACGCTCAAGAATCCGATCCAGCGGCTGACCGCCAGGGTCCTTGAGTAAGAGGATCATCCGCCCTTCGTGACGAGCAATGGCCAGAGGCTTGGCAGCCCACGCGGGATCGAGTTCGGCTCCGAGCGAGTATTCGTGCATGAGCCGCCCGATGCTCTGAGGCGACGGCTGTTCGAAGAGTGCGATCGCTAGGACCGGCGAGGGGGCGTCGTGCTTTCGGCCGCGGTAAAGGGTAAAGTCCGCGCTTTCCCGCAGGGGCGCCAGCACGTACCCCGAGAGCCCCGGGATAGGTGACATTCTTGTTGCCACAGCATCACCACTTCAGCAAGCTGCCTAACGTTCACGTAGCGCTATCATAGCGCTACCCGGCTCTCGCGCGCACGCGTCAATCAGGCGGTCTTCGTCGTATGCGTACGATGCGCAATAGCCGGATCAACAGATATCGCTGACCGATCCGGATGCCCGTTCGATGGCCACCAGCGGACGCGGATCGGGTGTCGTCGGCTATAATGTCCAGGTCGCGGTGGACACCACGACACCATCTGATAGTTACGCACAAGGTCATAAACGTCGGCCGACAACGGCCGCGCGCCGATCCTATCCGTTTGCACACAACCAAGACCCGGAACGGACATATCGGGATCACCGCTTCCAGAGAGGAAAAAAGGCGCTTAGTGCCAGGCGGGAGATCGTAAATCAGACGCCGGCCGCCGCCTTCATTTCACCCGCGAGTTCATCGTAGCAGACCGTCCACGCCTCACGAACGGCGGGCGTGAGATCCTCTCCAAGCGCCTGTTCGAGGGTCCAGAGCAACGCTTCCCGCATCGCGTCGTAGTCCGCGAGCTTAACCCCGTACTCGACATGGCGGACGGCAAGGTCATGGATCGCGGGCGAAAGTTGATCCGGCGCGGGTAGATTGTAGACGACCATAGCGAGCATGGTCATTAGCTTGACGCCCTGAATACGCATGTTGTTTCTGAATAGCGGCCGGAAATTCGGATTGGTGGCGAATAGTCGCTCGTAGAACAACGCCCCGGTGACCTCAGGCATAACCGCCAGCCGGGCGAAGGTGGTCTGAACAAGCTCCTGCTGCACAGCATCCACGATGTCATTTCCTTTGCGTGCGGGCGCGGCTCACTCGGCTGCGCGCGACACATGATAGCAATCGGATGCGACACCTCAGGCGCATAGAAGCGTCGTGCAACCTGACGCATCTCATTGGCGCGCGATTTCCGTGGGTCATTCACACGGAAGCAGTTGCGAGGTCGTCTCATTTAGCGCCAAGCAACGTCTCATTTAGCGCCAAGCGGGAGATCGCCCCGAGCATTCACGATGTGTCCTTTCCTGTCGTGCGCTGGCCATTCAGTCGTCCTTGCGATGCCGCACGCAGCATGGTGGGCGGGCTACCGAATTCGCTTGCGAACGCGCGATAAAACGTCGCCATACTGTTGAACCCCCAGCCAAAAGCTATATCGATCACCGATCGGCCGGTTCCCGTCGCGTCGGCGACGGCGTCGCGGCACCGGAGCAGTCGCTCGCGCGAAACGTATCGGGCGAAACTGATATTGTTTGCCTCGAACAGGCGATGCAACTGGCGCGCCGAGATGCCGAGCGCGGCCGCGGCGCTGGCGGCGGTCAGGGAAGGATCGGCGAGATGCAGGTCGACGTAACGCTTGGCGGCCGCGAGCCGCGCCGATTGTAGCGAATCCCGCCCCCGATTGATGCCTTCGTTGGAGATGTTACAGCTCAGTGCCACGAGACCGCAGAGATTGCGCAGCACGGCTTCACCGTGTTCGTTGGAGAGCAGCGGGGCTTGCGCCTTCACCGCATCAATGGCTGCGCCGAGCAGCGAGCCGAGCGGCGAGGCACCGGCCAACCGAAACGGGCGTTCCAGTCGGCCCCCGGTTATAATCGGCGAGAGTGCAGCCCACGGGATGATCAGCATGTCGAACGACTCTGGGCCTTTCCATTCCGCGTTGAATTGCCATTCGGTCGAGCTTATGCAGAAATCACCGGGCTCATGAATCAGGTCGACTGGCGTGCTGCGTGCCGCGGCCCTCCAGATGACCGGCGCGTGAAATCGGCGGACGAAGAACGCTTCGATCTTGTCCCTGGCAACGTCGGCCGCCGTCCGTTGGACCCTCTCAAGTCCCGAACTTATCTCCAGCAGCGCAAATTCACCTGCAATCGATCCACTCGCTTCCGCGCGAAAGGCAGCAGGATCCGGAATCTCGCCCGGCGTGATGCTATGGGCCTGCTTCGCGAAATAGTCGCACCAGAACCTCACGCGGTCGCGCGGCGCAATATGGTCCGTGGAAAAATGGACTTGCATGACCATCCCGTGGGCCGACCAAATGCCTTGGAACCTAACCTTAGACCGGTTACATGGGCAAAGCGAGAGTGCCAGACTTTGGGGCTGCCACTTTTTAAGCCGGATGTGAAGAGTTCCCTTGCGTCTCGATTCCAGCGGGCGAGCTGATCACCGCACCCGCCTCTCCGCGGCCTTAACCGAACAACAACCGAATGGCGATCGGCGCAAAATGAGACATCGTGCGGCGCACGGTGAGACGACGGTAGTGACTTGCGAGACTATGCTTACTCAAATTCGAGTGTAAGGCCGAATAGGTCCTATGAACAATGTGGGTACGCAAAGGAGGTTGAAAATGACAACCAACGCAACAAGCACGATGATTTTGGATGGCGACTTCGACAAAATCGACTTCCGAGGAGAAGTCGTCGACGGGCACCTCGTCACAAAAGGAATTCTTGCAGACCAAGCGGCAATGGATTCTATCCCAGTAGGGATATACGTTCTCGAAAAGGATGCCACTGTCGTCAAGTGCAACAAAGCTGCAATCGCGGGTTGGGGACGCACGCCGTCTCTGGGAGCCTCGGAGAAGTATTGCGGGTCACACCTTCTGCGTTACCCTTCAGGAGAAGTGATGCCGCACGAACTTGCACCACCATCCGTGGTGATCAACAACGGCGCCACCGTTCGCAACGCCGATGTGATTTGCGAGCATCCCAACGGCAATCGTCTCCTGGCGCTCGTTAATGTCTTTCCGATTCGTGACAACGACGACGAAGTGATCGGAGCCGTCAACATTTTCCGTCACAATACCAGCAAGACTGTCCCTGGCTTACTCTCCGAGTCTGCAAATAATTCCGATTCCGAGATCGGTGAGGGGGAGGAGCAGTGAGGCTCCCTTCGCCGCTTCGGGTTCCGTAGTTCTTCATAGGGACCTTCTCGGCATGTGGCGCACCAGAAGCTCAATGTTTGTCCGCCGCACCCGGCTGACCACGTTTTCGGGCCCTGGAAATTACAAGCTACGCTAACTAGGGCGCGCGGTGCTTTTGCGCGCGCCATTCTTTTGCGATGGAGCTAGCTATGCGATCGAACGAGCGACGTGAACGAGAGCGCGAGTTGCGTGCCGCTGGGCGGCTGCCCCCAGGACAGTCGCTTACGCTCGAGTGGCCGGTGAAGCATGTGGGCCCGGTGCCGGTCTTTCGCCCCAGGACGTGGGATTTTCGAGTGTTCGGCCTGGTAGAGGAGCAGCTGCGGCTTTCGTGGGAAGAACTCTCCAATCTGCCGCAGAGCGAAGTATTTGCGGACATGCACTGCGTTGTGCACTGGAGTCGGTTCGACAACCATTGGGGGGGATTGCTCGCCACAGAATTAATGAAGCGAGTGAAGCTGCGGCCAGAGGCGCGGCATGTGATGGTCCATGGCGAGAATAACCACACGGCAAACCTGCCAATCTCGGATTTTCTGCGCCCGACGACGATCTTCGCCCTGCGGCATAACGGCGAACTCCTTACGGCCGAGCATGGCTACCCGCTGCGCCTCGTGGTGCCAAACCTCTATGCGTATAAGAGCGTGAAGTGGGTACGCGGGATCGAGTTTTTGGATCGCGAATCGCCGGGCTTATGGGAATTTAACGGATATCACATCCACGGCGACCCATTCAAAGAGCAACGATCTTCGAGCTGAAACTCGGGACCGAACCTGGCCGAGCGCCGGCAGCTGATTCGCGGTCATGATGGGTTTTCATCCGATTTTGCGCGCTGCAGAGCCGATTGGACGCATCCGAGCAGAACCTCTTCGTCGATGGGCTTGGTCAGATAGCCAACGACGCCCTGACCCAGAACTCGAGTTCGCGCGCTCTCATCGGGGTAAGCCGTGATCAGAATTGTTGGTATGTCATAACCAGATCCTACCAAGCGGCTATGCAATTCAGGCCCAGTCATGCGCGGCATGTGGACATCAACGATCAAACAGGAGGTATGGCGGACATTAGGAGATGCCAAGAAATCCATTGCGGATGCAAAGACCTCGGTCGTGAAGCCCACTGCCTGCATGAGACCCGCTAACGCCTCGCGAGATTGCTCATCATCATCGATGATCGAAATCTGAATCTCGCTAGACATATCCCCGCCTTCTATGCTGGGGACGCGGACCGCCGCATTTCGCGTTCCGTATCTCAAGAAGCGCACCGCGCGGCTATCCAATCATCGTACTATAACGACAAGCGTTTGGACCCGCGATTATATTGTGGACGGGCGATGCCAGACCTCGGAATAATCGATGCTATACTTTGGAATAATTGATCCAGAACTTCTGAATAGGTCAACCCGATTTGGGCCACTTCCGAACGCGTGCGCTGATGCCAGGTCATTGCGCTCGACGCGGCAGCGGGCGCTTCCGGCACCGTCAAGAGCATCAGTTGGTTTGCGCCTAAGCAATTTTCGCTGATGGAGCCACCACGAAGCGATTAGGACCGTGGCGACTTTATACCGAGCGTCTCCGCTATTCTGACAAGCTCGGCTAGCGATTGCGCACCCATCTTCTGCATCACGTGGCCGCGGTGCGCCTTCACAGTGATCTCAGCTACGCCTAGCTGGAAAGCGATCTGCTTGTTCTTTAAGCCAGAGGTCACGAGAGCCAGCACCTCTCGCTCGCGCTGGCTTAAACGTTCGAGACGCGATTTCAGGTCCGTAAGCCGCTGCTCGACCTTTCGCCGCGTCCGATCGCGCTCCAGTGCGATCGTCACCGCATCCAGCATGTCCTGATCGCGGAACGGCTTCGTCAGAAAATCGACAGCGCCTGCCTTCATCGCCTTAACCGACATCGGAATGTCGCCGTGGCCGGTCATGAAGATGATGGGAATGGAAGCGTTCATTTTCGACAGCTCGGTTTGGAAGTCGAGACCGCCCAAGCCCGGCAATCTAACGTCAAGTACAAGGCAGCTCACCACGTCGGGTAATAACTCGCCTTCGAGCAGCTCCGCGGCCGACCCAAACAACTTTACCTTGAAGCCGACCGAGTTGAACAGATCTCCGAGTGAGTCGCGGAAGTCCCTGTCATCGTCAACGACGGCTATAGTTGGCTCCTCGGCTACTGCACGCTTTTGAATAGAATGCTGCGCCACGAGATACTCTCCCAACTTCGTGTAAAAATATCATCTCCACCAAGGCCGTTCAACACATGAGAGGGGTTCCAGCGTGGAACGCCATGGTTCGTGGGCCACGAGAAGTTCGCCAGCTTGATGTCCTCACCACCTCTATGTTGTACGCCCGCTGAAATGTCAGCTCACCTTCACGCTCCAATTAGCAGCGACGGATTTAGGGAACCCGGGATCACTCGGTGGCGTTTGGGCGGGGCCGTCCCCTTTGCGCCGCTTCAGCTTTCGGTCGCTTTGCTGAGCTCCGGCGGGATTTCTGCGTTCTGTTCGCCACGAGTCTTCCGGCTCTTAGCCGGTTGCTGGTGGGCTATGGGGGAGCATGAGTACGGCAGGTCTCCCGATTTGCAGCGTGTTAACTGGTTCGGCGGATTAAGACCGAAATGATCCGTTTACGTGCGATACCGTGCTCATCGTTACGGTCGCGCGAACGGATGCTGCTAGGCCATCACTCGTAGATGCAGGTCTTCTTCCCGCTTGTGAGCTGCGTTCGTAAGGCGCCGAAAGCCAGACCGCGTCAACGCAATGAGAGGCCGAGATGCCTCCACCTTCCGAATAGCAAACTTGGTCGCGACGTCGCAGGTCATTCATATGTCAAAGGAGGAGCCACGCTTCGGCGGTAATCCGCGGGGGCAATTCCCGTCGCCTTCCGGAACGCCGTGGCAAACGCGCTACGACTGCTGAAGCCTACCGCTAGACCGATTTCCGTCATCGAGCCCGCTCGTTTTGCCAGCAGCAACTTGGCGTGCTCAACACGATGCTTAGTTTGGTACCGATGTGGCGGCAGTCCGAGAGATTGCTTGAATAGCCTGCAGAAATGATATGGGCTCAGACGAACGAGCTGCGCCAACGTGCCAATCGGTATCCGCTCATTGAGATGTTCCTGGATATAGGCGCTGACGAGTCGTTGCTGCCACGGTGCAAGGCCGCCTTGGAGTTGAGGTTGAATGCTGGGCATCCCGCAAGTGAAACGCACGATTTCATGTATGAGCAGCGTACCGAGACTCCCGAAGTACATCGGGTCTCCTGCACGGCTCTCGACGAACGTCTTCAGCTTGAGCGCGGTGTGCCAGAGCGTTTCGTCTTCAAATAGTATACGTGGAGCGCTCGGTAGGTCGGTGATGCCACGCTTAGAAAGAGCCTTCAGGTTCGCAGGTTCGAAGTAGAAGTACATGAGCCGCATCTGCGACCCGCGCAGCTCGTGCCAATCGTGAAATTCGCGGCCAGCCGGCACGAATGTCAGTTTCCGCTCGAGGTTTCGGAGCGCAGATCGCGGCAGACCTTCCACGAATGTCTCTCCTTCACTGCGCTCTCCCTTCTCGTACATCACGAGCATATGGACTGGAGCCCGAAAATGATTCTGGATTCTACCTCGTCCGGTGAATCGCAATGATTCGGCCGTCATGCCATGCCCATTTACCTTCAAGCGTGCCACAGTGTCGGAAGGAGAGATTTCAACGACAGGATGGATCACGTCCGCCACGAGGTGACCATCTGATTGGCGAATTGTATCAAAAATGGAGCAGTCATGGTCGCCTTCAAAGTTTCGGGACGGGGTTATCGGGAGCAACGCGTGCGATCTTGAAAGCTGTTGCAGATCGTCAGGGCCACGCGGCGAACGGCGTAGCGTCGTCGAATTCCTCCGTAAACGGACTTGGTGGAGTTCGGCTCCCAGTTTGGAGGTCGGAAGTAGAAGGGGGCCTTCTGGCATGGCTTCTCCTGTTCGCTCAAAGTGGGTTCGTGCTGTCAACTGACCGTCATTTGCTAGACACATGGGGTCGACCTCCGGGTGCCTATTCAGGACTCTTTAATTCCATTGTCGCGGTGTTTCTGCGTGGGCACTAGGCCGGAGCGCCGGCTTTCTTCGCCCGAATTCGCGACGAACGGGTCGAGGTGAGCATGCCGTGTGATACCTTGGTCCTCAATTGCACTCGCATTTGCGCGTCTGACAGGAAGGGCCAAACGGGGATAAACTTTCGCGGAGCCGAGCTGCGACTTTCGTATATCCAGGCTTCGACTTAATTCACGCGGAGCTTCACATGGCCAACTCGGAGTCCTGAACCGTCGTGCGCGCCGCCGAGTTGGTTGGATGTCCCTCAGGATCCCGCGCATGCTACGGAGAAGAAACAAGACCAGAAATACCGGGCGGCGGGTCCTAACCTGGAACGACTGTTCTTCAAGCGCCTATTGTTTGGCCTGGACCCAATTTTGGTGCAGCTCTAGTTTGCCGCGCCGGCTAGTCAGGCCTGTAGCAAATCAATAATTCCGTACGCCCTACTCGGAGGCAAACTATGCAGTCGCCGAGCAAACTCGTCAGACGCGGCAAATTAGTCGTTCGGAGGTGGTAGATCATCGCGTCCGCCCGAGCTTGCGACTTTGTGGCGAGTGCAATCGAAATGCGTACCTAATCTTCGCGGTCACAACATCATAGGCCACTATGCGCTTATCGTGATTGGTGCGAGATAGTTCTCACGAGTTCGGTCACGGGTTTGATTTTGAAGATGCGTGGCCGATTCTCGAAGGATGCACTGGTACCGCGATGGCCGTTTAGAAACGTACCGCTTGATAGCGCTCCCCGTGGCCCGCATTTTCTATCCCGGCCCCTGAGACCCGCGAAACCGATTGCTACGCGGACACCCCTAAGTCCCTCCGTACTGGTCTTGATCGTAGGCCTGCAAGATGCGGACAAAATCGGCCATGCTGGATTGGTCTCGATTTTCGGCCATAGCCCCAAGTTGTGTGTTGGGCGCGGGCGGGCTCCCTCGCCAAAACCAGATTAGGAGATCCACGATGTTTTTCATGGCCGGCTCTCCGCAGCGAACCGTCGAACTAAGGGCTTGCGGGATCGGCGAAGCACGTTTCGGTCAGGGGAAGGGTCGGTCGGGCGCTACGCCGCCGACCTTATCCTGCAACTGCCTCTCGCGGGCCGGTTCCGTTGCGTTTCATTCCGTATCAACAGCTAGCACGGAGCGCGTGATTGACGCCATTGGGCGCAGGTATCAAGTGACAGTGCAGAGGTATTGGTTGAATCGAACGCTGGTCTATCCGGAATGAGAGTACGCAAAAGAAGGGCCGCCTGCGTTGCCACAAGCGGCCCAAGTCTAGGGAGGCGCCCAAGGTGGGCAGCGATGGCGGGGGGAGAGGAGGACCATCGCGGCCTCATACATACGATGATCGCGATAGGCGGCTCAATTGAACGCCAGTACGGACCAGTCATCCAAATGGAGCAAGGGTCCTATACGTAAGCTTAAGGCGCTCCACACGACGAACCGCTTCTGCTGCCTCAAGCCGCCAGCTTTACCGCACTCGACTATCCGCCTGGCCATAACTGCCCCTCCGAGTCGAGCGCCGCGAGCGAGAGTGCGAATAGCTACTGCATGCTTCGATCGTTAACACGATATGCATGCGTCAGACGCGAGACCGTTTCTCCAGGTGATCACGGATTCCGCCCGCTATCCACATCCTCCTTGTCAGCTGGATGACTACACAACACCGAGGCTCAGAGTGGCTAAATCCACTTCGCACAAAATCCGCGTGGTGGACTAAGGCGGACCACTCGATAGAAATGTCTAACCTCCGATCTTCGGGCATCGAAATGATAACCGGGGGTAATTTGCGACCCCGTGCCTCGTGTGATGCAATGCTCATCGGCTTTGCAGGCGAAATGAGAGCAGAGCCCCTACGCGAGCCGCGTTAGGAAGCGAGCGATTCCCCGCCTACTGGTTGGCTTCGAGGAGATCGAGAGTTGAAGCAGAGCTTTAGCGCCTACAGCAACCCAGGCAATTTCGTGCGCGTCGCCGCAAAGCTGCTGCCTTTGCTTTGGGGTTCGACAGCAGTCGCCTTCGCGATTGGTCTATTTGGAACGTTCGACGCGCCCTCCGACTACCAGCAAGGTGAGACAGCGCGAATCATGTACATCCACGTCCCCGCCGCCTGGACCGCAATGCTTGCCTATACATTCATGGCGGTGTCTGCGTTCGGATCCTTGGTATGGCGTCATCCACTCGCCGATGCGGCTCAAAAGGCGGCAGCGCCCCTCGGCGCAGCTTTTACTTTCATCTGCCTTGTCACGGGCTCGTTGTGGGGCAAACCAATGTGGGGCACCTATTGGGTCTGGGACGCACGGCTCACCTCCATGCTGGTTCTACTCCTCATTTATCTCGGTATCATCGCGCTCTGGCAGACAATCGAGGACCCGAGTAGGGCGGCACGAGCAGTTTCGATTATGACCCTCGTGGGTCTTATCGACATTCCGATTGTGAAATTCTCGGTCGATTGGTGGAACACGCTTCACCAACCCGCATCGGTGTTCCGGATGGAGGGCTCGGCTATTGCTGGCTCGATGCTCTGGCCGCTGATCGTTATGGCGCTCGCATACACGCTCTTGTTCGTGACGCTCCACGTTATGTCAGTTCGTAACGAGATCATGCGACGCCGAACCAGGCGCCTTGCGATCACGCGAGCCGTTAATGGCGAAGCGGCGATGGCTCGCATGCTGACGGCCGAAATAGGTTCCTGAGCATATGTTGCGGCATGACGGATTCATAATGGCGGCATTTCTGGTGACGGGCACCGTCCTGGCGGGAATGATCGTGGCCGTGCTTATCGACTATGGCCTTCAGCACCGTACGTTGGCTCGCCTTCTTGATCACTCGGATCGGCGCGGTCGCGCATGAGCAACATCCAGGCCTCAACTCACCTATCATTGAGCGCGTCGACGCGCCGAAGCGCACTGGCCCGCTTGTGGGTGGTTATCCCTTTTTTGGTCTTCTGCGGAATTGCGGCACTGCTTTTAGTGCGGCTCGGGGCCGGTGACCCCTCACTCGTGCCCTCTGCTCTGATCGGCAGGTCAGTACCGCAATTTGCGCTGATGCCGCTCGAAGGGCTTTCAACATCCGGTCCACCTGGCTTGTCGAGCGCAGATTTGCGGAGAGGGCACGTGACGATCTTGAACGTGTTCGCATCATGGTGTGTTGAGTGTCGGGAAGAACAACCTGCCCTGATGGAGTTGGCAAGCGACCCTACGCTGCAGCGACTGGGTGTGAAACTGTCCGGCATTGTCTACAAAGACGATCCTAGAAATGCGCTGGCCTATCTTGCCGCTCACGGCAACCCGTTCGCACAGGTCGGCACTGACCGCTCAGGCCGAACGGGGATCGATTTCGGTGTCTATGGCGTTCCCGAGACGTATGTGATCAAGGGCGATGGCACAATTGTGTACAAGCTGGTTGGTGGCATCTCGGACGCAAGCCGGCCTGGTTTGATGGACGCCATTGCCGAGGCTGAGCGTCCATGACGGCTGCATTCCACGCTCTCCATCCTTCCGGGATGAATGCAAGAAGGATCGTTTCTTGCCTCAACGTTGTAGTGCTCTGTCCGATACATTGTTCGGGAATTCCAAGTTGGCAATGAAGGCGGAACAGTCAGGTGGCCCGAGCCTCACTGGTGGCGCATGCCGGCGGACGGTGCGCTGTGCGGTGGTGAGGACGAACGGAGGTCTTTGAAAACGTGCTGTGGGTCATTTTTGCAATGATGACGTCGTCAGTCGTGCTGGCGCTGGCCCGGTCGCTCTCTGAGCGGCGCGAGGCCGTTCGCGCTCGTGATCCGGATGTGACGTTCTATCGCGATCTTCTGTCCGAAGCGGATGAGGATGTGCGCAGCGGAATGCTAGCACCTGAGGAGTCGGTGACGACTCGCGCCGAAATCGAGCGCCGGCTGCTCGCGTCACTCAACTCGGCCTCCGAGGGCTGGTCGCATACGTCGCGCCGCGGAGGTCAGCGACGCGCCGCAGCGGCTTTGGCGATCGTCTTAGTCCTGCCGCTTATCGCGCTCGCGTCGTACCTCAAGGTCGGCGCTCCCAGCCAGCCTGACATGCCGATCGCATCGAGGCGGTCCAATGCAGATTTTAGCCTCGCTGCCGCAGTTCCTGACATCCACGCCGGCCAAGCCGGAGCTGACATTGAAGGGCTTCCTCCAGAGCAACGGAGCAACGCGATCCGGGGAATGGTAGCGGAGCTCGCCGAGAAGCTCTCGAAGGACGGCCATCACCTTCAAGGATGGCTACAACTTATTAGGTCTTACGCTGCATTGGGTGAGCGCAAAAGGGCCGAGGCGGCTGTCGCAAGCGCGCGTGCTCAGCTAGCAGGCGATGCGCAAGCGTCGGCTCGCGTGGATGAACTCGTCAGACAGCTTCGTTTAGAGGAGTAGATCTTGACGCGAAAGGGTAGGCGCCTCGCTATCATCAGCGCAGCTGGCGTCACTTTAACGATCGCGATAGGGCTCATCCTGTTCGCGTTGCGAGACAGTATTGTCTTCTTTTATGGCCCGAGCGAGTTGGCCGCAAAGGCGCCGCCGCCGGGCACCCGGCTGCGCATCGGCGGCCTAGTGAAACGTGGATCACTTACTCATGAGGGGTCGTCGACTGTCATCTTCGCGGTGACAGACCTAAAGCACGATGTCGAAGTCAGCTACACCGGATTGTTGCCGGATCTCTTCCGTGAAGGGCAGGGCGTCGTCGCCGAGGGCACCGTGGAAGGACCGAGCCTTTTTCATGCCGACACGGTGCTAGCAAAACACGACGAGCGATATATGCCCAAGGAGGTAGCTGACAAGCTCAAGCAAGAAGGCACTTGGCGCAACGAAAGATCTGCGCGAGCGCAATAGCGCCGCTCCCACGAAACATCCCAGCTGATGGGACCACAAGATGATCATTGAAACCGGACATTACGCGCTCGCTTTGGCTCTCGCTGTCGCGCTGCTTCAATCAATTCTGCCACTCTGGGGAACCCGGACTAGGGATTCGGCACTTACTTCAATCGCGGTCCCTGCCGCAATCACCCAGTTCCTGCTCTTAGCTTATGCCTTCGCAGCACTGACTTACGCCCATGTGGCGTCTGACTTCAGTCTCGTGACAGTCGCCGAGAACTCACTCACCACCAAACCGCTTATATACAAATTCGCGGGCGTCTGGGGCAATCACGAAGGATCCATGCTGCTTTGGGTTCTGATTCTCGCGGCTTTTGGAGCGGCTGTAGCGATTTTCGAACGCGCCATGGCAAACGAACTGCGCGCGAATACGCTGGCCGTCCAAGGCTGGATCTCGCTTGCCTTCCTCTGTTTCATTCTGTTCACCTCCGATCCCTTCTTGCGACGATTTCCGGCGCCGCTTGAGGGCCTGGACCTTAATCCGCTGCTTCAAGACCCGGGTCTTGCCATACACCCGCCGCTCCTTTACGTCGGCTATGTCGGTTCTTCGATCGTGTTCTCCTTCGCGGTAGCCGCGCTGATCAGTGGCCGGCTAGACGCCGCTTGGGCCCGCTACGTTCGGCCCTGGATACTGATTGCCTGGATCTTTTTGACGCTTGGCATCGCCATGGGGTCGTACTGGGCCTATTACACCCTAGGCTGGGGCGGATTCTGGTTCTGGGATCCGGTCGAAAACGCGTCACTGATGCCCTGGGTTGCGGGCACCGCGCTCCTCCATTCGGCTGCCGTGATGGAGAAGCGTGAAGCCCTCAAGATTTGGACACTGTTTCTGGCGATACTTACGTTCTCGCTGTCGCTGCTGGGTACGTTCCTCGTGCGCTCCGGAGTACTGACCTCCGTCCATTCGTTCGCTAGTGACCCGGCTCGCGGCGTCTTCATCCTGGTCATACTGACCGTATTCATCGGCGGGCCACTCGCGCTCTACGCGTGGCGCGCTCCCTCCCTGAGCGAGCGTAGCGTGTTCGCACCCGTTTCACGCGAGAGCGCGCTGGCAGTCAACAACCTGCTGCTGACCACCTGCTGCGTTACGGTTCTGACCGGCACGCTCTATCCGCTCGCGCTTGAGGCCCTGACCGGAGACAAGATCTCGGTCGGCGCGCCGTTTTTCAATTTAACGCTCGGCCCGCTCGTAGCGCCTATCGTTCTGCTGATGCCGCTCGGTCAGTCGATCGCCTGGAAGCGCGGTGACCTGCTCGGCGCAGCGCAACGGGTGACGGTCGCAGCCCTGGGTGGTCTTGTAGTCTCAATTGTGCTCGTTGCCGTCATCCGGGGCGGCTCCGTCTTCGCCGCAGCCGGTCTCGGCCTGGCCGTCTACCTCATCGTCGGTTCGTTCACCGATGTGGCGTCGCGTATCTGGACAAGAGGGCAAGGCGGCCGGCTTATGCTAGCCCGCGCGATCGGGCTGCCGCGCTCCGCGTGGGGTGGGGCGATCGCTCACGCAGGCCTTGGCTTGACACTCATGGGCTTGGCGGCGACGGGTTGGGGTGTGGAGCGGATCGCGACCGTCAAGTTAGGTCAGACGATCGATCTCGGCCCGTATCAAGCCACCATAGAGAATTTTCAATCGCGGCAGGGACCGAACTACACGGAGCTCGTCGGCCATACGGTTATCAGCAAGGGCGGCGCATACGTGACAGCCGTCGAGCCAGCCAAGCGCAGCTTTCCCACACGACAGACAACCGTCACCGAGGCAGGCATCGTAACGCTGAGTTTTGGGCAGATCTACGTTTCGCTTGGGAACCGCCACGCGGATGGTTCGGTTGATGCGCGCCTGTTCTGGAAGCCGCTCGTGACGAGCATCTGGATCGGTGCGGTCATTATGGCGTTCGGAGGGATTGTGTCCTTGTCCGACAGACGCCTCCGAATTGGCTTCGCGCGCCGCGCGGCTCGCCTCCGCGTCGCCGACAGCCCCGCAGCGCCGGAGCCCGCCGAATGACGTGGCTTCGTCGCATTCTTCTGCTTTCGATCGTACTCGCAAGCGTCGCCCCTAGCTTGGCGAGGGCGGTTCAGCCGGATGAAATCCTGACCAACCCGAAACTCGAGGCACGCGCGCGCGCTATTTCCGCCGGACTGCGTTGTCTGGTCTGCCAAAATGAGTCGATCGACGATTCCAAGGCAGAGCTCGCGCGAGACCTTCGCCTGCTGGTGCGCGAGCGCCTTAAGCTCGGGGAGAGTGATGAGCAGGTCCGCGCTTTTCTGGTGAAGCGTTACGGAAACTTTATCCTGCTGAAACCGCCACTCGACTTGGAAACCGCTCTCCTTTGGGGAATGCCGGCTTTGGTACTCGGAGCGGGCGCCATCGCTCTCCTGTTCGGATTACGCCGCCAGCAGTCCACGCCAGCGGCACCATTGAGCCAAGCCGAGCGGGATCAGCTTGCCGCTGTGTTTGACTCCGATAGCCCGCTATAGGCTCCTCCTGAGGTCAAGTTCGGGCAAGGCCGAAGTCGTTCCACAAGAGCGCCCGACAGAAAACTCAATCGTTGCATGCCTCATTATTCTCCTGCGCTACGAAGAGCTGCGGCCGCAGCTATCGGAGCGAGCGCGATGGACGCGAGTCCGAGTGCGCAGAGGACCAGGAACGGTGTCAAAAAGGGAATTGTGGCACTTTGCGCCGCGGAGACACCGAAGATCAGCACCGGTACGGCTAGTGGCACGACGAGGATCGATAGCAACAGACCGCCGCGCCGCAGGGTGACAGTAAGGGCCGCCCCGATCGCCCCTAGAAAGGTGAACGTCGGCGTACCAACCAACAACGTTGCTGCTACCGATCGGAGGGCGGAACCATCCAAATCCAACATCAGGCCAAACAGAGGCGAGAGCATAACGAGCGGTAGCCCCGTCACAAACCAGTGGGCGATGCACTTCACAAGAACAATGAGTTCTAGGGGCGCCGGCGACAGGAACATCTGGTCCAGCGAACCGTCCTCTTGATCCGCCTGAAATAGACGGTCGAGGCCTAATAGACTCGCGAGAAGTGCTGCTATCCATAGAATTGCTGGGCCGATCCGCGACAGCAAGCGTAGGTCAGGCCCGATCGCGAAAGGTACGACCGTCACAAGGCTGAGGAAAAAGACCAGACCGAGAATCCCACCTCCACCGATGCGGCGGGCTAGCATGAGGTCGCGAAGAAAAACGACGAGGAGAATACGGGTCATGGTGCCCATCCGGCATCGCCATTGCGTCGAGACCGCTCCGCTGAAATCGGAAAAGCAGCGTGATCTCTTCTTTCCCGACCTCGAGACAGACCGCTATGTGGGGTGCCACCGCACTTCAGCGAAATGGCCATCACCTGATTCCAAGTCTGACTTGGACTGTCCCTCGCAGACCAAGAGGTTCGTGGGTCGCGGCCAGTGTCAATCCTCCGCCTTCGAGATGGCTGGCGACGATAGTCTTCAGCAAGGCGCGCGCGTGCCGGTCGAGCGCTGTTAGCGGTTCGTCGAGTAACCATAGAGGGCGATCGACGATTAAGAGCCGGGCCAATGCGACACGGCGACGCTGCCCCGCGGAAAGATAGCCGACAGGCAGATCGAGAACGTGGGCCAACTCCATGCGGTCCAGCGCCTCTAACGGGGTTCGGCGATCTCGCCCCAAAAATCCCAGGCCGATGTCGAGGTTCTCGCGGGCGGTCAACGACGATTTCAACCCGTCGAGATGGCCCACGTAGTGGAGCCGTTCTGCCAGGGGCGCCGGATCCGTGGCTTCCGACTCCACCCATGACATGCGGCCGGATCCTAGTGGAAAAAAGCCGGCGATCGCCCGCAAGAGTGTAGATTTGCCCACTCCGTTGGGACCGGTCACTTCGGCGATTTGGCCCGCGCTTAGTCGCAAAGATATCCCGTCGAGCAGGATGCGCTCGCCGCGCGCCACGGACAGATCTTCGATCAGCAGATGGGATCGCTGCCTAATATCCATGTTCAGTCCTCGTTGTCCGTTGTTTCGTTGTGATCGTTTTCAACGAACCCTCATTTGGAGGGCTTATCGAATGAACGACGGTTCGGGACAAACGTGTTCGAGCGGCGACGGAGAACAGCCCAGGAGGCCGAGGAGGTTCGCTCTTCGGGGCTGCCCATTAAACGGATGCGAGCCAGATCTTGAACGCTGAGGGTAGGATGGGCCACGCGATCGCCCCTACAAACGTGAGTTGCATTGCCCAGCTTGCTGCCTCGGCTGCACCACCGGGAACGCCCGACGCCCTTCCCTTGTACGCTGCGCCGTCGGTTAGCCGACGCCCTGCCGATGAAGCCGCAGGCGGTCGCGGGAGTGTTCCCAATCACGGCTCTCAGTAAAGAGAAAGGGCCTCCCAGGTCTCAGCGAGCGCAGCTGCGAGTTCAGCTATATGGGTATCCGCGTGGTATGGCGACGGCGTGATGCGCAGCCGCTCTGTCCCACGCGGGACCGTCGGATAGTTGATCGGCTGGATATAGATGGCGTGGCGCTGTAGAAGGCGATCGGCTGCCGCCTTGCACAATTCCGCATCGCCGACGATCACAGGCACGATGTGGGTTCCGGTCCGGAGAACCGGAAGCCCGGCGGCTTGGAGCGCCTCTTTCGTTGCAGCGGCCTGTCGTTGATGTGCTTCGCGCTCGGCAGACGAGTGTTTCAGATAGCGAACAGATGCACGCGCTGCGGCGGCAATCGGTGGAGGGAGGGCGGTCGTGAAGATGAATCCGGGCGCGAAGCTGCGCACCGCATCGCAAATAGATCGCGACGCCGAGATATAGCCGCCAATGCAGCCAAATCCCTTGGCGAGAGTACCCTCGATCACCGTCAAGCGGTGCATCACACCCTCGCGCTCGCTAATTCCGCCGCCGCGAGCGCCGTAGAGACCGACGGCGTGAACCTCATCAAGGTAGGTCATCGCCCCATACCGCTCGGCAAGGTCGCAGATTGCGCCGATCGGCGCCACATCGCCGTCCATTGAGTAGACCGATTCGAACACGACGAGCTTGGGGCGGCTTCCCGCCTCGCGAAGCAAGGCCTCAAGGTGACCAAGATCGTTGTGGCGGAAAATTCGCTTTTCGCAACCTGATTGACGGATGCCTTCGATAATCGAATTGTGGTTGAATTCATCAGAAAAGATTACGCACTCTGGGATCAGCTTACCGATCGTGGAGATGCTGGCCTGGTTCGATACGTAGCCGGAGGTGAAGACGAGACTGGCCTCCTTGCCGTGCAGATCAGCAAGTTCGCCCTCTAAATCAACTAAGGGCGAACTATTTCCCGCGATGTTGCGAGTTCCACCTGCTCCTGCACCGCAGCGGTGTGCCGTCGCGGTCAGCGCGCCCACGACCTCCGGATGTTGTCCCATGCCCAGATAATCATTCGAGCACCAAACCGTGATTTCAGTAACGGATCCGTCGAGGCGGCGCCATTTGGCGGTAGGGAAGCGACCGGAGACGCGTTCGATGTTAGCGAAGACGCGATAACGTTGTTCTTCGCGCAGGCGCTCAAGAGAGCCACGAAAATGGTGTTCGTATGTTTCGGCCGCACAATTGACGGCGCCCCTAACGAAGGTTGCGGTGGACGTCGTCAACGCTCGTTTCATGCACAACATGTCCGCACACGAATGTGTGTTCGCACACGAATGTCCATTACCGGAGCTTCCGTGCGCTGGATGCTTCGCTTGACGCTCAGCCGATATGTCGAGATCTTCCATGTCAACCTTCCCTATCCGTCACTCGAGCATAGGTCGACCATAGCCCATCACGCAGAGCACTTCGCACTCGTCTCAGTTATGATTTTAAAATCCTCCGGTTATGATCGAGCGCCGCTGCCTGAGGCAGCTCAGACCTAGGCTAGCCTCCTGTCCTTTTTGCATGGTGCGCACGCCGCCCGGACGCAAAATCCCCCTGGTCGCGACTTGGTACCGGACGCTAAGTCAACTGTACGACCAGATCAGCGAGATGGTTCGTCGCTCACCGCATTCTGAGATGCCGCCCGGATCATAGTCCAAGCCGCTCGATGGCTGTTCACCAGCGAAGAGCTGGGCGATCCGGATCGGCAGCCGGGTCGAAGTGAACAAAGAGCGCCTGTCGACTGGTAGTGTCATGCACCCATTGTTTGATGTAGGAGGCCTCTTCAGCGCTGGCGCGGTGAGGTGTCGCCAGTCGAGACACTATGCCTTCTCGCGAAGTGCCTCTACCGACACGCTGGACATTAGCTCGTAAGCTGCGGTGCGCGACAATCGCCCGGAGTAGGCAGAGGCAAGCCGCGAGCGAGTGGACGACGCTAAAAGGGATTGAGTGATCGGGGCTCGGTATCGGCCGAGAAACTGCACTGGCCCCTTCCGTGGGATCGCGTGCGACATTTGGAACAGCAAGAATTGGACACTCAATGGCCCAATCTGCAGATGAGCAAAGAGTCTAGCTCATCAGCAAGGACTGGACATGGCCATTAGTCGCAACTCACTGCGCCGGATTGCGAGGGAACAGAAAGATCCGATGATCAAACAGCAATAGTTCGAGAGTGCGTCATTTCCATCGGGCATCGATTTCATGCCCCCTTGTTGCTTTCGCACTTTGGCATCCACGCCTAGTCTGATCTGCGCGCAGTTAATGAGACCACCTGCGCAAGAATGCAGTCATTGCCTCATCGGCAATATCGAGCTGTCATAGGAGAGAGATTATGAGACGCACCGTACTGGCACTTTCCGCGGTCCTTGGCGTTGGCGCTCTAGCAACCGCAGCCTTCGCGCAGCAACCACAGCTTCCGCCACCCGACGATTGGCACGCCACCGGCCGCTATCTTCCTGAATACACGAAAGACGGGGACCTTATTCTGCCAAAAAACTTTCACGAATGGGTTTACGTTGGATCGCCACTGACGCCCAACTTTTTGAACCCGCCTCAAGCAAATTTCCCGGAATTTCACAACGTGTATATCGAGCCCGGTTCTTACGATATTTACAAGAAAACGGGCGTCTTCCCTGAAGGAACAATCTTCGTGAAGGAATTGCAGCTTATGCAGCCTGCCACCAATCCGGACGGTTCGAGTACCGCGCCATCGGGAAAAGGATTTTTCCCGGGGGCGTTCAACGGAGCGGATGTGACCGTCAAGGACACCGAGAGATATAAGGCAAGCGACGGTTGGGGTTATTTCAACTTCAATCACCACGAACCGAAAGCGGCCACTGCCAAAGTCCGGCCGGTCGAGGAATGCGGCTACTGCCACATCGCAAGCGCGAAACGGGATGACGTATGGACGCAGTTCTACGCGCTGCTCGACCAGGTGCCGCTACCGCCCGGCCAGAGTGGCTCCAAGAAAATGCCGCCCAGCGAGAATCCGTCTATCAAAAAGTAGGGACAACCGTGATGAAAATTCTCAGAAGTGCGGCCATAGCGTCCGCATCGTTCATCGCTGTGAGCGTCGGCTGCCTAGTACCACAGGTCGTACCTAGCCAGGCCGCCTCTGCGCAAGAACAACTCGTCGACGGGGCAGGCAACATGCATGTCCCGAAAAAGTACCGAACGACCTACGAATTCCTTGGGAGCTGGTCTGTTGCAGGTGACAAAGGTGCTAAGGAGATGCACGTGGTCTATGCGTCGCCCGGAACTGCGGTAGCTTATCGGACGACTGGCGAATTTCCCGAGGGTTCGATCCTGGTGAAAGAAGTGTACGCCGCGGCGACTTCGGAAATGACGACTGGGACCGTCAGCCATCAACAAAGCCTCAAAGGATGGTTCGTGATGGTGAAGGACGGCAAAAACAGTCACCCCGATAATAAATTGTGGGGCAACGGTTGGGGCTGGTCCTGGTTTGACGCGGGTGACCCGGTGAAGACGACCTCAACCGACTTCCGCTCAGATTGTCTAGGTTGCCACATCCCTGCCAAAGCGACTGACTGGATTTATGTTCAAGGCTATCCCGGACTCAAAAAGTGACAGGCCCTCGGCGAACTAGCTTTAATGTCACGTGTGCAAAACCAGACTGGATGCAAAGAAGGTAGCGTCATGAAGCCCAGCGGGAAGCTCGTCAGATGCGTTTGCGGATCGATGGTGATGTTTGTGGTGTCGTTTTCGACACCTCATGTAAGTCTAGCGGCCGATCCAGCTGCTGGCAAAAAGATTACGAAGCAATTTCTTACGTCGGGCCAGGTGGACCTAGTACGAGAGGTGGTGACGCTACCGCTCCATCGCGGCCGTCTTGCCTCGGGAGAGACCGTTTGGTTCGTTCTCACCGACGTAAGCGATTACGATACTTCGCAAAAGATGGGACTTACGTGGGCGCCGAGTCTCACTGATGCCAAGAACCTGAAGAGCACACGGGTTGCGGAAATGGACGACTCGGGTAACTTCACCTTTAAATCAGGGCGAGTCGATTTCTCACCCTCGCAGAAGTTGGTCGGAGGGGACGCGCCCAGTTTCTTTCCTCCTAAGACAGCCCGAGCCGGATCTATTGGGGATGCGCACTACAGCCCACTGGTGCGGGTGTCCAATAGTATGAATATCGTTTTCAATGCGCCGATCATCGCGTTCGATGTCGGGCCGGACAAAATTTCATTCTGCAACGGCAGCCCTGACTATTCCGTGGTGACGGACTCCGTAGCAAGCATCTGTCCTGATAAGGGTACTGTCGACTTGAAACTCCGGTCTGGATTCGCGAACGGAAGACACCTGCGTTATCTTAGCTTTGACGCAAATTCCGAGGAGTCGGCGACCCTTGAGGCGTCCACCTTTGCGCCTGCGGAAAGCGACATTCTTCAGAGCGGCGCGATCGAGGTGATCTATACGATTGTGAATGGCAACATGGGGGCGAACGATCCGAATCGCCAGGGACTCAACAGTGCTATCAAGGGAGAGGGGCCTTCGCTCGACATCCTCGCGCACTTCACTGAGATCAGCGCAGGATACTCCCCGATGTGGGACGTACGACTAGCCGAGTGGACCAAGGAAGCTATCGTGAAGGATCAAAGAAAACTGATCACTGACGGCGACGATCTTGAATCCAAAAGTGCGGCGGGCTTACTGGTGAGCCCTGCGGGAGGGCCGGTGAAGACGACGGGGAATCTAGTGAATTGTCCGGTTGTAGGCTTCACCAATGAATAATCTCCTGGCCACATAGCTGCGCTTCCCTCGTTCATGCGGGAAGCGCAATCGGTCTCTTCCACCGACGCTTCCCACTCACGTCGATGCGAATTTGATGAGCACGCGTTAGGACCCGACGCTACTGTTTGTAGGCCTTGATAATCTGCCGGGCTATCGCGACCGATGCTGCGGCGTTGGAAGGATAGGTTGCCGTCCACTTCAGTGGCGTGGCGCGATCGGCCTAGGTTTCGAGCCAGTCCAGTGGCGACCACGGGCATCGAATAATCATTTGCGGTTCGCAGCAGGAGAATCCCATATTGCCATTCTGAAGCGCGAGGACGCTCCTGCGGGCTCCAAGCCGATTCTCGACAACGTTGATAAGATGCTTGGTACTCCTGCGGACCGGGGTTTCCGCAGATCACTAACAAGGTCTTAGCAAGCCTATCGGAAACTGGCGGCCGCTAGCTGAAGATCGACTTGATATTGTCGGCATCTGCGGTCGGCCTTCGATGGCGTCGGCTGCGTGGCGCTGACGGGATCGGAGGCGGGGAAGCTATCTTCCAACCCGGTGTCGAGCTGGCGTGGCGATCGGCCCCGAGCGCTTCGCCTAAGTCCTCGGCGTGCTTGTCGTGCGGCGCGGGATTGAAGGTCTGAGCCATGGATTTCTCCTTCATTGACTGAGCCAACGCGGCGCATTTGAGCAGGTTGCCATGCTCCGCGTCTGCGCGCGGCGGTGTATCAAGAACCTCAACTCTGCATCAGGACCATTCGTGCCCCAGTCTGCGACAAAGCCCTTCATCGACGTCCTCTCCGGCCAGCGCCAGACCGTCCCGCCCATGTGGATGATGCGCCAGGCCGGGCGCTATTTGCCGGAATATCGCGAGGTGCGCGCCAAGGCAGGCGGCTTTCTCGATCTCTGCTTCGACCCCGAGCTCGCCGCCGAGGTGACGCTGCAGCCGATCCGAAGGTTCGGCTTCGACGCAGCGATCATCTTCTCCGACATCCTGGTAATCGCCTATGCGCTCGGACGTGAGGTGCGGTTCGAGGTCGGCGAGGGCCCGCGGCTCGAGCCGCTGGACGATCCGGCCAAGGTGGCGACGCTGGCGCCGCGCGCAGATTTCGGCAAGCTCGAGCCTGTGTTCGAGGCGCTCAGAATCGTGCGCGGCGCGCTCGATC
The DNA here is from genome assembly GCF_041357655.1 of Bradyrhizobium sp. DN3. Lineage (NCBI taxonomy): Bacteria > Pseudomonadati > Pseudomonadota > Alphaproteobacteria > Hyphomicrobiales > Nitrobacteraceae > Bradyrhizobium > Bradyrhizobium sp. DN3. The sequence continues at coordinate 142,766 of NZ_JAULLN010000007.1, forward strand.
CGAAGGTTGCGCTGATCGGCTTCTGCGGCGCGCCCTGGACGGTGGCGACCTACATGGTCGCGGGCCGCGGCACGCCGGACCAGGCGCCGGCCCGAATGATGGCCTACCGGCATCCCAAAGCTTTCTCAGAGATCATCGACGTGCTGGTCGACACCTCGGTTCAGTATCTGCTGGCGCAGCTCGCCGCCGGCGCCAATGCGCTGCAGATTTTCGACACCTGGGCCGGCGTGCTGCCTCCCGCCGAATTCGCGCGCTGGTCAACCGAGCCGACACGACGCATCGTCGAAGGCGTGCGCGCCAAAGTGCCTGACGCGAAGATCATCGGCTTCCCGCGCGGTGCGGGCGCGCAGTTGCCTGGTTACGTCGAGGCCACCGGCATCAACGGCGTCAGTATGGACTGGACCGCCGAGCCCGCCTTCATCCGCGAGCGCGTGCAGAGCAAGGTCGCCGTACAGGGCAATCTCGATCCGCTGGTGCTGATCGCGGGCGGTGCGGCACTCGACCGCGCCATCGACAACACCTTGGCGAATTTTTCGCAAGGGCGCTTCATCTTCAATCTCGGTCACGGCATCCAGCCGGAGACGCCGATCGCCCATGTCGAACAGATGATCAAACGCGTACGTGGCTAACGAGCGATCCTCCGACAGGCCCAACATCGGTGAAGCGGGTCGGCGTGCTTCATCTTTCTCGATCGACTCCCTACGCCAAGCCTTGGCCATTTCCAGCAGGCCCCAGTTGTCCAAGAACCGGTAGCGCAGCCAGTATTGGTTGATGGCGGTGAGCTCGTGACGCAGTCCCTTGTTAAGATACTCGATGACCCTGGGGTCGCCCTGCATGATGAACTTCAAGACTTGAGGTCGGGCCTTTGCCTTTCTTAGTTTAGAACGCTTCTGAGGAAAAACAAGCAAGCATCCCCGAGACGAAACCGAGAGGCACCTACCGAGAAAAACCAAGGAAGTCGGTCGCTGCGGGTCCAACTCCGGGCTCATACTGCGCGTCATCCGTGATCCGGCGATGCGGACAGTCGGCCTGACAGGCTAGCGCACATTCCCTATACGCCTCGTCGATGATCGTCTTGATGGTGCGCGCGCAGCGGCCGCACTCAGCGCTGCAGCCGAGACAGTCATAGATCTGTTTGGCATTGCGCAGCGCATCCTCTGCCGTATTCACGGCGTGGCGAACATCGCGGTCGGTGAGGACATTGCAGGAGCAAACGATCATGAAACCCTAAAAGGACATTTCAGCAACGCGGTTGAGATCGACATGGGATGGCGGCGGTCGGGCGCGTAGAACGTTCCAAAGAACACGGAGATGATTGAGCGGGGACCCGCCCTTGGAAGTCTTCCCTGACCTTTGTTCCTTGCAGATCAGCAGAACTTTGTATGTTCACTCGCTGCGACCGCTAGCCGCAGATCCGACAGAGGACACGGGAACGCCGCTCCGTTCCGCCAAAAGATCGACACTCTCGGTTAGCGTAGATGACACAACTGGAGTCTGCTGGCCCTGAGTTGCAGTCACCACTGCATTTTGGGTATTGTTGAAGACCTCCTCTATCCCCTTCGAAGAATCCATCTGCGTAAGAAGAGCGGTCATCAGCCGGCTATGTAGTTCATCAGGGTCTTCGACGATTACACCAGGCGCGGCTGAGCTCAGGATCAGCGCATTCTCACCTCCTTGAATGGGTGCAAGCCCATGTGAATAAGTCCTGAAGCGTCGCTCGTAAGGGTTGCGGCGCGAAGCCTCAATAACTAGGAGCCTGACGCGTGCTCCTGAAGTCCGGAGTTGCGAGAGGAGATGGTCAATGCTTAGCCCTTGTAGACGGATATCTTCTTCACTCCAAATCTTCGCATCGACTGGGATTAGATAATTGTGTCCGTCAGACTGGATTCCGTAACCTCCGAAATAAACTAACACAGTCGAGTTCGAATGTACTCTTGCCCTTAGATGATCGACTGCGTGTGTCATGTCCGAGCCCGTGGCATTTTCAATGGCATCGACCAGAAAGCCGTGCTCGCGAAGAGCATTTTTCAGGCCTTCCGCGTCGCGTGTCATTATGGGAAGAGGAGAGTCAGCATCGGGATAGGCCGAATTGCCAATCACCAGCGCCAGTCGACTAGTATCGAGGGGCGCGGATTTGCCCGACCAGATGGGATCGCTGATGGGCCGAGGCGTCTCCCGCTGCCTTGTCCCGTCGAGACTGGTTGAGAGCAAGCTGAGCGAGATTGCAACGCCGACTAGTCTGGGAGATCTCATTCCATTATGGTCTCCGAAGAAACGCGCCTTTCCGCTTGCTCGTCAATTCCGTCGCGCCGTCCAGTAGCCTGAACAGCGCGCTGATCCTGAGTGGCCGCTCCAGGTCCCCCGACCGGACGTCGCAAACAGTTTGCCCGCGCCCGCGGCATATTTGTCTTGGACCGTCACGGAAGCGCGAACCGCGCCCGTTTTTGCAACGTATCCTCGAAACTTCACGAGATTGGGATGCGTGACAATTCCGTTGGTCACATCGACAGTGAAGCTGTAAGTGGAATCGCAGGTTCCTCTTTGCGTCACGAAGACGAGGTCCCACGAGCCGTCGTAGGACGATGAACCGTATGCTGCCGGTGCAGAGTGGTGACTCCGCCGCGCCAATAAGTGCACGTCTGTCGTCAAATCTGGTATCGTCGCCCTGATCGACGTGCCATTGATCGGCGAGGCTGACGATTTGGCTGTGGCGGCGATCGCGATAGGAACAGCAATTGCGAGCGCACTTGCGAGCTTGCAGACCTGAATCTTCATGGAAGCTCCTGTTCGCTTTAAACCACGCAACGAGAATGACCTTGCAACTCGGTCGAGGGAAATCACCTCTCGCCATGGAGTCGATAGACGACCATTATTGCCGCTTTGCAGGGCGAGACTACAGTGAGGAGACCCATCATCGGGTAGTTCAAGGGCGACGACGAGTTAGGAGCCTCTGCGGACGTGGCGAGCAGACAATCATGTAACCACCCATGGCGCGGCGAACTCATGGGCTAGAGCGTGATGACACCAACTTCGAGTGATACGCATTCGAAGAACCAAAGTTTCCGTCGTGGTAAAGGACGCCAGTGGACGACGGGCTCTTGTGGCCGAAGGAACCCCGGCGCATCGCGACGCTGGTTTTGCGCGGATTGACGGTTGGTACCCTCGAACCCGGTCGGGACGGCCGCGCCCCCGACGTCCTCGGTGCGCGGAGCTTGCTTAAACCGACGCCTCGAGTATTAGAAATCCGTGCCAGTGGCGGACACCGCACTAGGGTGGAAGGTGCAAAGCCATGTCGGGCCGTGTGCCTTCAGAGGGACAGGCGGTTCTTCTCTCCGCATCGATGCGGTGGGAGACGGCGAGGTGAGGGGCCGGTCTTTCTGCAATGCTCTGGGTCACGGTTTACTCGCAGCTCCGATTGCGGCGGGGTGTACGGGCGCTTGGGCTTTACGACCGCGCTCGCAGCACTAGTGTTTTTGCCGAGACACCTCTTCGCGCCAGCCGAGAGTTCCGCTCCGGCCCGCAGCACGTGACGCACTACTTTTGAGCTGTTCCGATAACGGCTGGCTATCGACTTCATGGCGAGAGGTGATTTTCTTTTCCAGCGTCGCTGACCCAATCTTAATCCGTCATCGCCCGCCCGCGGCTGCGGCCGAAGTCGGCCTTCCGTTGGACGATCATCAGAGGTCCGACATGCACATCGAAGAGACCGCTCGCATTTCCTTGCTCCGCTCTGTCGAACGTCCGCCGTTGAAGAATGTCGTCGTGCTCGTGGAGGGCGCGGGTGTTGCGAACGGAGTGGAGCGTGCGTTCAGCACAAGTGTGAGTTGCGTGCTCGATGACGATATCGGCCGCATCGCGTCGAGATGTATGGAGATCCCAGTCGTCGGGTCCAACGGCGAGGTGTCGGGCGTCTTGTGCCATACCAATCCGTTCGATGCGCGAGCCGCGGTCGCTGCTGGCGAGCGGCACCCGGTGAGAACGGCGCGCGAACACTTGGGCTCCGTTCAGCGATGAAGCTTATGATCCCGCCCGGCCGCCTCGATCGTGCGGTCGATCACAAGACAGAGCACGTGCTCGGCCCCGCCGATGCCGAGATCTCGCTGGTTGAGTACGGCGGCTACGCCTGTCCGCACTGCAGGGCTGCCAACGAGCGCATCGCGCAGGCGCGCGATCAACTAGGCGACCGCGTTTGCTATGCCTTCCGCCACAGGCCGCTCACGGACAACAGTCTTTCCTTCCGTGCTGCGGAGCTCGCTGAGCTTGCTCAGACACCAGAGACGTTCTGGTCGGCGCACATCAAGCTGATGACGAGGTCGATGCAGCTCACAGAGGACGACCTTTCGGCGGTGGCCGCTGACCTAGGTGTGCATGCCAACCCCACGCTTCGCGATAGCGACGCGGTTCGCCGCGCGAAGGCGAGGGTGGAGTCGGACATCGCGAGTGCACGCGCGAGCGGCGTGAGATTCACGCCGACATTTTACATCAACAGCCGGCGCTACGACGGACCCTGGGACGAAAGTTCTCTCGTTGATGCAATGCTTGGCACGCTTGGCCACCGGGTCCGTACGGCTGCCCTGGACTTCGCGAGCTGGGGCCCGTCCGCCGGCATTTTGCTCGTCGTCGCGACTGTGGCGGCGATTGTCTTGACGAACTCGCCGATCGGGCCGGGGTTTGAGGCGCTCTGGCGCTGGGAGTTCGGCGTGAGCTTGGGCAGCGCAGCCTTTCGGGTGTCCATCCTCCATTGGGTCAACGACGGGCTGTTGACGTTGTTCTTCCTCGTTGTGGGATTGGAAGTGAAGCGCGAGATGACAGTCGGACACCTCGCAAGCCGTCGCTCCGCGGCGCTTCCGATCGCGGCCGCGCTCGGCGGCATGGTTGTGCCGGCGTGTCTGTATTCGCTGGTTCTCCCCGCGGGGCCGTGGTCGCACGGGTGGGGTGTTCCGATGGCGACCGACACCGCGTTCGCGATTGCCTTGATTGCAGTGATGGGCTCCCGCGTCCCGGTCGAGCTGCGCATCTTCCTCACGGCGGCGGCCATCGTTGACGACATCGGTGCGATCGTAGTCGTCGCCGTGTTTTACTCCGGCGAAATCCATCTGGCCTACCTTGCTGCGGCGGCGATGGTTGTAGTTGCGCTAATGCTGCTGAGCCGATCTGGGGTGTACCATCTCTCGCCCTACATCCTGATGGGCGCTGCGCTGTGGGCCCTCGTATACGCGGGCGGTCTCCACGCTACATTGGCCGGCGTGTTACTTGCCTTGTTCATTCCGACGCGACCGCCCGCCAATCTGGCCGCCCTGATGACGCAGGCGAGCACCATCATCGCGTCCGAAGCTCGGCATGAGGGCGAAGTTCTCAGGCGCGGCCCCTCCACTCCAGCCCTGCAGGCGCTCGACGCAATCTACGATAGAATTGAATCGCCCGCCGATCGACTGCTACGACACGCAGGCGCGCGATCGAGCTACGTTGTCCTCCCAATCTTCGCATTGGCGAATGCCGGAGTGACGATCAACCCAAGCGTCCTCGCTGGCCATGGCCGTCTCACGGCTGCGATCGTCGCTAGTCTCGCTATAGGAAAACCGCTCGGCGTCTTCCTCGCGGCCGCAGCGGCAGTGCGCACAGGCATAGCCGTCAAGCCGGCCGAATACACGTGGCGGCAGCTGGGTGGGGCAGGAGCCCTCGCTGGCATTGGCTTCACGATGTCGCTCTTCATCGCCGGACGGGCATTTCCAAGCGCCACCGACCTCTCGGCCGCAAAAATCGCTGTGTTCGCCGCCTCGAGTCTTTCTGCCGTCGTCGGGACTGGCCTGCTCTGGGGAGCTCCGCATCAGGAGCTTATCGGAGATGCGCCGCAGAGCGCCGGCATGAAATCATCATAGCTTGCCGCCGCTTATGCCTAACCGCGAAAAGGAGATGATTCCACCTGCGACGCGGCGGTCCGCCTGTTCCACATCGCAGGCGTGAAACTTAGGGGCACTTGGTCGAGATCTCCTGGTATCCCGCCGTCGAGGACACCAGCAACGCAGAGTTATCGTGGCGAACCGTCGCATTTGAAGGAGTCGAAATGACGCACGTATATTTCCACTGCGCGAACACCAAGAAGGTTTTCGTCGATCGCCGCGGCGCCGTCGTGGATGATCTTGCTGAAGCGCGGGATCATGCGAACCGCATCGTGCAGTCCCTCACCAAAGAGCGCAGCCTCGAGGATTGGCGTGACTGGGTTCTGCATGTCAGCAATGATCAGGGCGATGAGCTCTTCGTTGTGCCCTTCACTTTCGTGCTCGGGGAGCCGAATTGAGGTCGCCGTTTTCCAAGCGATCCTTTGGACCAACGCGCTTATGTCCCACTTGAAAAGCAGGCCGCTGGTGCCCTACGAAGACTATCTTCAGCGTCAGCGCCGCAAGGTCAAGATCGATTTGATGCGCCGACACGAATTGCGGAGGAGTGCTCGCGCGCGCTGGGCAGCAAAACGCCGCCGCCAGCCCTGCGTTTCGTTGGTGGGCCAGGTTGCAGGCTTTGCAACTGGTCGCGCCGAAATCGCATGCGGTGTCCAAAGACCCGAAGTCCTTCGTCATGCCAGGTATCGAATTCAGAGTGGCCTTTGCTCTTCCATGATGCTAGGCACAGCCTTCAATATCTCCTCCGCACCTCGCTGAAGAAGTTTGTCTCCGAGACGTGTGCCTATTGCGTCGGCTTGATCGGCCGTCCCAACGCATTCATCAGCAATCTTCGTGTGGCCATCTGGATGAGTCACCTGTCCTCGAAGCGTTAATGTCCCGGCGACCCATCTGACAGAAACCCCGAGCGGTAAGCTGCAGCCCGCATCGAGACTTCTCATCAATGCGCGCTCTGCGTCTACTTCGGTGCGCGATTTCCGATCTTCAATCTTTTGAAGCAGTGCTATGAGTGCGGTATCTTCTTCGCGAGCTTCGACCGCGAGGGCGCCTTGGCCGACTGCATACGGGAAAACATTCGAGTCTAGTATCTGTGAGGCCTCATGTAGCAATCCTAGCCGTGACAACCCCGCCGCTGCCAATAGAGTAGCGTCTATTCCCTCTCGGTTCTTTGCCTTACAAAGCCTTGGAAAAACGTTTCCACGGATGGGTCGAACATCCAGACCAGTGCAAAGAGCGAGAAGTTGCGCTTTGCGGCGAATTGATCCAGTGCCGACGCGCAGCCCTGGTCGTAGCTGAGCTAATGTAACGCCACAAATTGTGTCACGAGGATCCGCTCTTTTGGGAACGGCCGCCAATACCAAACCGGGCTGCAATCTGGTCGGAAGATCCTTGAGAGAGTGAACGACCAAGTCAACTTCTTTGTGCGTAAGCGCGTCTTCGCTCTCCTTCGTGAATGCTCCGATGCCGCCAAACTGTTGAAAGGACGACCGTCGATCTCTATCGCCAACCGAACTTGTGAAAACGAGTCTTACCTCAGCGGCCGGCTCGACGCCATGAATAAGAGCGGCGACGTGACTGGCTTGCCAGCGGGCCAAATCACTTCGCCTGGTGCCGAGGCGAATTTCCATGATCAAGGCTCTGATTGTTGTGTAGCGCCGACTTCTAGCGCTGCGAAGGGATCGACCTGGAGGGCTTCATGTGGGCTGCCGTCACTTGTGTTCATAACGAAGCGATAAAGGTAGTAGGACGGTGATCGAAAAAACCTGTGGCCATTATGCCAAGCCAAGGGAGAGCCTCCATGATCAAGAGCCGATGCCGCTCGATTGGATCGCGTCGCTTTCTAGTCACCTCCACGCACTGTGTCGTGAACGCGCATATTCGCTCGGAGTCGCGGAAACCCGGATGGGCCAGTGGCGCCGGGGTGGTCACTTCGGGCAGGATGCTCACCGGTAATCCTTCGACGATAGGGGCGATGACTTTTCAGCCCTCATTCGCTGATATTCCGCAGCGGCCTCCTCGGCCGTCGCGAAGTTCTTGCTATAGATGAAGTTTTCGCAACCATTGCTGATGCGGGCGTAGTAGGGTTTTCGCCGCCTAGCAAAGTCCGACCGCTTCCTGACGCCGGGGAAGCCGTGCTTGTTGACTATGGTGCGTGGCATGTGCGCTTGATTCCTGATGCTGGGGCGAAGCCCCTCATTGTTAAGCTCGCTTTTCTAACGGCGCGCTATTTGAATGGATTCATTGACGCGGAATAGGTCGGGGTTTTGGCGTAGTTCGCGGGAACGTTCCAAAGCGTCGCGACATACCAGGCGGTCCAAGCAACGATCAGCAGGCTTAGCACCCAAACCCAAACAGGGATTGGCGAGGGCGATTCTGCCCGGTGCGGCTCGAATGGTTCTTCGGCTCCAAACGCGTTGACCATGAAGCGCAGCGTACCGTGAACGACGGCCCCATCACCGAGCCCGCTGAGTGTGATCCCGGGCCCATTGCGGACCTGGAACCGAAGGCGTCGGACGCCGACTTGGCCAGTGGCGTCCTGGGCTTCGATGCGCAGGCCGTGTTCGCCGTCGGCAAGGCTCTTGGTGTCGAGCGCTATCTGCGCCGGTGGCCGCTGATCGGTAACGGGATCGGTCGCTTCGTCGAGATAGATGCGGATGCGCGGATCGGGCACGTGTTGCATTCCTCTAACGGTCGGCATGCAGGACGCGATATTTTGGATGATCGGGATCCCGTTCGCCGGGGGTGACCAGCATCCACACCGCCGCCACGATGCAGCTAAGTGTCACGAGGCCGGCCCCACCCGCCACCAGCGCATTGCCGAGTAGTGGTCCGGCAAGACTAGGACCGCCAGCGCCACCAGCGATCGAAGGCGCAGTGCAGAGGTAGCCAAGCGCCGAGAGAATCCAGGCGGTAATCGTATCGGTCATCGTCGCCTCCTATTTTTCAGCGCGGAGCTTCGTGATCTCGGCAGGCGTCACCAACGGCCCGTGGTTACCCCATGACGTGCGCTCGTGATTGATGATATCGGCGATCTGCTGATCAGACAGCCGGTCAGCGAACGGCGGCATCTCTATTTCGTACTTCTGGCCGTCGATTGCCTTACCGCTAAGGCCGCGCAGCATGGTGGTGATGTGTTCGGCAGGGTCAGCGGCATTAACGACCGGATCGCCTGCAAGCGGCGGAAATGTGCCAGGAACGCCTTTGCCCTCGGCGCCGTGACATGCGCCGCAGTTGTCGGCGAAGAGCTTCGATCCTTCCGCAGCATCGAACGTCGGTGCCGGGGGCGCTACTGGCGAGACCTGCTTCGGCGTCGTTGCTTGCTTCTGCAGTGGTTCGTTGGCGCGGGCCGCGACGACATCAGCCGCACTGATTAAGGCACCCCGATTGCCCCACGAGGATCGCTCGTGATTGATGATGTCAGCGATCTGCTGATCAGACAATTGATCGGCAAACGCCGGCATTTGCGCTTCATAGCTCTGGCCATTGATTACCCGCCCGCCAAGTCCGTGCAGCACAGCGCCAATATGTGCCGTCGGATCGGCGTCGTTAACCACCGGATCTCCGGCGAGCGGCGGAAACGTTCCCGGCACACCCTTGCCTTCCGCGCCATGGCAGGATGCGCAGTTGTCGGCGAACAATGCGGCACCCTTGATGGCGTCAAACCCCGGGGACCCGCTCGAAGGACTCTCAGTCGCGGCGCGGGACTGCGTCGGAACGAGCGGGGGCTGCTTCAGCGACAACAAATAGGCTACGAGCGCCTTGCCGTCGTCGTTGGGGATGACGGTACCGCCTGGCGCGAACTGGGGCGGCAATGGCACCGCTTTCTCTCCTGGAGGTAGTTTGTCCACAATCCTGAACAGCCAGGGGAAGGCCGGCATGATCGATTGCGGTACAACTGCACGCGGTTGATAGAGATGGATGTACTGCCATATGCTACTCGACTGCCGCTTACCGATATTGCTCAAGTCTGGACCAGTGCGCTCCGAACCTAGTAATTCCGTAGTCTGGTAGGCATAATCGCCGGGCGCAGACGGGCGGCCAAACGGCTTATCTCCGGAGAGCGGGCGTACTTGCTGGGTATGGCAATAGAAGCAGCCTTCGGAGACATAGACATCTCGACCCCGCGCCTCAATCGGGGTTAGTGGCTTAAGGCCCGGCGTCGGTGGCACCTTCGACAGCCAGATCCCCGGCAGCACGCCCATAAGAATCGCCAGTCCAGTGTAGATCAGCGTTGAACCGCCAGAAATGGCCAATGTCCTGTTCATGCCGGCACCGTCTTGGCTGCCGCAAGCTCGGTGCAGGACCTACCGTAGGTCATTGTCCAGATGTTGAAAGCGAAGACAAGATGGCCGGCGAACATCAGCGAGCCGCCGACGGAGCGCCACAGCCAGTATGGCGCGGCATCTTCGACCGACTGGATGAAGGTGAGTCCTCGAAACCAATCGAGCCCCTGAACGGTGCCGGCGGCCGATAGCGCCGCAACGTATATGACAACGCCGACGGCGGACAGCCAGAAATGTATACCCATGGCCAGGTTGTAGGGATACTTGCCAGTGGCGCGCGGCAACAGCGCATAGATGCCGCCCCAGATCGCGAAAGTGACGAAGCCATACATCGTCAGGTGCGAGTGCCCTACCGTGTAATTGGTCAGATGCCAAAGCTGCTGCAGCGAGCGAAACGCCTCGAATGTGCCTTGTATCGAACCCAGTAGATAGCCGTAGACGCCGACGAGGATGAAAATCGCGGGCGAGCGATATATCCATTCGTGAGTCCCCCGGAAGGTGAGAAGGAAGTTTGCGGTGCCGCTCAGCACTGGAACCAGCATGGCCACACTGAAGACGATGGCCGTAGTCTGCAGCCACCATGGTAGTGGACTGAATTCAAAATGATGAGCGCCGATGATCGGATAGAAGATGAGATTGGTCCAGAATGCAAAGACGCCGAGAGAATATGAATAGATCGGCCGGTTCAGGAGCTTCGGCAGCGCATAGTAGGACACACCGAGCGATAGAGGTGTGAACCATAGTCCGACGGCGTTATGCATGAAGAAGGCCTGTACCGCGACCTGACCCAGTCCGTACTGATACCAGGGCAACATCGACACCACGACCATAACAATCGTCCACAGCGTGCCCCCGGTAGTATACCAGTTAGAAATATAGATATGCTCGCCATCCCGGCGCTCGACAGTGGCGATCATATTCCAGACCGCGGTGATCAAGCCGAGTCCAAGGATTACGCGAATCCACCACAGCCATTCGCGATACTCCTGGCCGTAGGTGAAGCCGAGATCGAGTGTGACCGTGCCCAGCACGGCGGCGACATTGAGGAGCGCAAGACTGATCCATGCGAGGCGCTCGCTGTAGAGCCTTGCGCCAGAACTGCGCGCGGCGACAAACAGCGCAAGCCCAATCAGCGCCTGGCTCGCCCAGGCATAAAATGTTCCGCTGGTGTGTATCGCGCGCAGCCGACCGAACGACAGCGCTGGCGTGGTCGCGAAATCCGGGTAAGCGAATTTGAAGCTGACGAGGAGCCCCACGGCCGTGGCGAATACAAGCCAGATTGTTGCCGAGGCCACGTACGCCGCGAGCACCCGTGCCAAAACACGGTCATCCGGAGGGAGCGCGCGAAGTGGAATGGCTGCAGCGCTATCGGACATCATCCGTCTCCTCGACGACGTTGTTCAGCGTTGCCCTGAGGCGCACCAAAAGCGTGACGTCAGCGGCCTTGCAACCGGGCCGGCTTTATCGGGAGAATCCGGCGCGATCACTTTGTCCTTATTTTTGTAGCTGAGCTGGTCGGAAAAATGGATCGTTTCGCCGATCCTGTCCGCCGTTACGTACCGGTAGCCATCTTCCCATGGTTCGCCGAAATCGGCGGCTTTACCACTTACTGAAGCCGGGTTTACGCCGTTGCTTTGCATATCGAGCCTCCTGGCTTCTCGATCTGATCGCGTGTTGGTGACGTCATTTGAAAGCTGCGGTATGACGACGCGTTGGAGAATGAGCTTGCAAGGCCCGCCAAGGGAAATCACCTTTCGACATAGAGTCGATATACGATCGTTATCGCCGACCAACAGCGTCGTAGTGAGGAATGCCACCCGTCGCATCTCCAGAGATCCAGGTTGCCCTACGCTGATCGCCTAGGTTGCGACAAGGGTAAGCGGGCGTCGCTATGGAACGAGCAAAACTCGATTTGTCCAAAGGCGCGAGGGCCAGTCGCTTGGATATGCGCCTGCAGGCATTCCACGCTATGGCGTCGTCACACCGCGGAGGCGGCAATAACGATCGTCTATCGACTCTATGGCGAAAGGTGATTTCACTCGGCGCAGTTGCAGGGTCATTCTTCAACCATCGTCATTCAAATACTAAATGCCGCCAACGAGACGCGACCAGCGCGAAAAGCAACGAGGGTCGATATGAAAGACAACAGTTTGAGGTCGGTGATGCGATCCATGTCTCTGGCCAACTCAGCCGGCAAGAAAATGGCAACCTGATAGCGCCTGCTTCTCGATGAATTCGGTCGGCTCGCGGAGGTTTCGATGATGGAACGACAGATGCGAGCGACCGACGCCAATGCCGTCAAGAGTTCAGCGCGCTTCGGAGCAACGCTGAACACCGCCGTCCAGGAGAGGCTTTATGTCCTCGTCGTCGCCGCATTCGCCGCGGCGGGCAACGTGCGCAGGGAGGCCGGCGGCACGCCTCGGTGCGCCAGCAACCTGATCGGTGTGGCGAGACTGGCCCTTTCCTGAGCAGCTCGTCGAAATCATCTTCAGGGGGACGCTGCCCGGAGCCAGAGGCGAAGCCGCGGTGGTGAGTTTCCAAGTTAGGTAATCGCTTTGCGCAGCACTTCTTCTCGCTACGGCGCCGGCGCCCGATTGTTCCATTGGCTGACGGTCATGCTGGTTCTTGTCGCCTATGTGCTGAGCAGTGGCGATGGCTACTCGCTCTATTCCGCCTCCGCGGACGGGCTCCGGAGGATTCACGAGACGCTCGGGGTTCTTGTTTTCAGTGTCGTCGTATTGCGGTTGGTATGGAGGCTGATCGACAGCGCGCCAGCGAAGCAGCCGATGCCGCGATGGATGACCCTGATCGCGCAGCTCGTCCACTTCGTGCTTTATGTGTTCCTCATTGCGATTCCAACAACGGCCGTGCTTGGTACCTGGCTTGAGGGGATTCCCGTCACTCTTCCCGGATTCGACATCGCTCCGCAGATCACGAAAGCGCATGGCCTGGGTCATCTGATGATGGAAATACATGCCACGCTAGGTAACGCCATCCTCTGGGTTGCCGGCGTGCATACAGCCGCGGCCCTCTTCCACTACTTTTATCTGCGTGATGAAGTGTTTCAGTCGATGATTCCCGGTGCATGAATGATCAGTCCGAGTACCGCGGAGAGCCGTATTCCCTCTGAAATTGGCGATGTTTGCTTGAAAAATTCACTGAATCTCATGCGCTGCCGCTCCAACTGACAGGAGTTCGTCGCGACAGCGCACTGACACAAATACGGTAGATGATGTCAAAGTCCGTGCCTCCTGCAGGAAGCCGAGGTCGCCCTCAGACCGCCGTTGTTAGCTGGTGCAATTTGAGTCGCCGAATTGCCGATTACCCAATCAAGTCTAGCGACATTGAGGCTCGTTTGTTCGACGTCGCGCAAGTAGTTTGCGCAATCGTAGCGCGGGAAGATCTGCGTTGGGGTTGCCGATCCTGCCGCAAGCAGCCTCGACGGCGCGGGCAGTTGGCTTGTCGTAGAGTGTGCTAGCGAGCATGGCTAAGATCCGTTCGATGCGGTGCAGGCCCGGTGAACCGAGTGAACGCATTGTACTCGTCTATCGTTAGCTTTTTGAGGACGTTCGTTGCTCACTGCGTCTGAAGCGTCAGTTGGTAGGAGTGGTGAGCGGGCTGTCATTGGTGTCAAGGACGAACAGGGCGAGCAGCTTCGCCGGCTCGGTCTTGCTCGCGTTGCGGCTGATCGAGTGGAGCGAACCCGGAGATTCAGACCAGCTCTCGCCGGCCCGATAGATGCGCGTCTCGCTATCATTTACCTTCGACTCGATCGCGCCTGAGATCACATATGCATAGATAAAAGCAGATTTCGCGTGGGTGTGGGGCGGAGAGGCCGCGCCCGGTGCGTAATCGACTTCCACAGCAATCAGTGACTTGCCAGGGATATTGGGAATAGCCGCCTCGAAGTTCTTCGTGACGGTTTCCGCCCCGCTATCATGGGCGCAAATAGGGCCGGTCATCGAGAAGGCGAGAGCGGCGCTAAGGACGATAATGGATTGGATCTTCATGGGCTTTGTCCTTTTCCTCGATAGGAAAATCACGATCGTATCCGGTATAACGGGCGGGAAGAGGTCGTCACGAGACTGGCTATTTCAAATGTTATCTGAAACTCGTGGTGGAACGTTAGGCTCGCTTGAGCGATGCTAAGCTGACGTCACCTCACGGGAAAATGTCTGACTGTTATGGTTTCCATTCCAACGCGTCCATTGTGCTGATGAGGTCCGACGCGAGAGGAGCCCGCGTGCCGCACGCACCTGGCGAATTAGGTGTGCCACGTCAATGCCACACATGACGTCATTGGCGCCATGCAATGCCAGTTCAGGAGTGGATAGGCGGCCGTTTCCCGCAGGCTGGGACGTTGATCGATTGCCGAGGCGGCGAGTTTCTGCAGACGCGGCCACTGGCATCTGGCTCGGGGGCGCACTGCGCGACTGACTATAACTATCGTTTATTGATTTTATGGCGAGAATCAATTTTGCGTTGCCGACGTCCTTTGGTCAATCTCCTAGCTAACGTCGTATAATTCGATCCTGTGACCGACATACAATGTCGGCTTGAGAAGCTAGGCGGCTCGATTATGCGAAGCAACGACCTCATCGAATCGGCGCGCCTTCCGGAGATGGGATCAGCGAAGAGACCTGGTCACCGGATGCGGGGCCGTTCTTGAGGAAGCCGCGGGCGGTTCGAGCGCCTTGCGGTTCAAACAGTGAGGCCGATTATGATGCTGCAAAACGGCGACATCTTTCCATCTCTTACCTTCGCTCGCGTCGGGGGCGGAAAAATCAGCCTGCCTGCCGATCTTGCAGGTTGGTTTGGCGTGGTTTTATTCCATCGTGGCTCCTGGTGCCCGTACTGCAACGCTCAGCTCGCCGCTTTCGCGCGAGCGGCAGACAAATTCGTCGGTGAAGGCATCAAGGTCGTCTCGGTATCGGTAGACGACCGGGAAAAATCGGAAATGCTCGTCGAAAAGCACAAAATCGGTTTCCCCGTCGCTTACGGTGCTGACGCGCGAGCGGTTTCCGCGGTGTCCGGCGCCTTCGTTAATGACGATCCCGTCTGTCTCCAGGCAACCGGCTTCGTCTTGAACCCCGAAGGCCAAGTGGTGACGGCCGTCTATTCGACCCGCGCGATCGGCCGTCTGATGCCCGACGATGTGCTCGGTTTTGTCCGCCACCTCAAATCTTTGGCAAAAAATTGAAAGCAGCAAAGCAGCGGGATTAGCTGGAAGATCGATGGATGGCGCACGTGTCTGGATGGCGCTTGGCCGGGGACATGATTCAGGAATGTTTTGCGCGGTTGGTTAGGGTTCCGCCACGACGTCTGCAGCGGCTCACCTAGTCAGATAACGGCAACACTTTCGACGAAGTGCTGGCATTCCGGTTTTGGAAGCTATCTAAGTTGGCGAACGTTGCTGCTAGCAGCTCCCATCAGGGCGAAGGTCATTCCTGCAACCAAACAAAAGATCGTGCTATGATCTCCGCCTAGCTAGTCCGAAGATCAGCGAAACCAAGGCGGAACCCAGCGACCATCCGACGTAGCGAGCCGCAGCATTCATCCCACTTGCAGCTGCGCTACGTTCTATGGATCCAGCCGTCATCATCGCAGTGTTTGTTCGGGGTCTAGAAAAGGCCGAAGCCGATACCCACAAAGGGCTAACTCATAATTGATGCTCACCGCGTTACGCCCGATATACCGTCCGAGAAAGCCGAGCTTGTCGTTCGATTGATCCTTCATGAGCAGGATTAGCCGCATTTTCTCAATGGAAACTGGATTGATCCTCAAGGCTTGGCGACAAAGAGCAAGAATAGCTTTTGCGATCGATCAACTCTCGGTCGGGCGTTCAATCTCGCGCGTCGCGGCAGATGTCGGCTTCAGCAGCGTTGCCGCGTTCTCGTTTGCCTTCCGGCAGTTAATGAAAATACCACCGACTGCCTTTCTTCACTATCTTCCGAAGCGGGTCGTCTCGTCAGTAGGAGAATGCGATAGCACGCCTTAGATTGGCTATAGGGTAGCTGCAGCACCGCAAGTGCTGATGACCTGGGCGATGGAGCGTAAACGGAAGCGGGTCGGGACTTCTCCGCCGCCAGGTCCCATCGGCGATCGCCGGATCGTAGTCATCGCTTGGCAGCGCCATACGATGAGACGTATGGTTTCCACGGGCCTCGCTGAAAAAGGCGTGTGCCAGGCAGTTTTGTGGTCGAAACTCACGAAGCGAATGCACCGATTCTGATTCCAGACATTCCGGCGATTATCGCTGATGCTACGACGGCGCTTATAGCGATGCAGACACCCCAAAGTCGACCGGCAGTACGTTGATCGACACCGTGTGCGATCAGCACCACCCTTAATCCTGAAGCGAGGTGGCTCAAGACAAAGAAGACGCCGAGCGCGTAGTGAGGGAGCAGACGGATGTTCCAAGCGTCATGAATGAGCCCAGTCGGAGCTCCGATCGCGAAGTTCCAATCCGTGGGTATGCCGAGAAAGCTTCGTGCGTAGACGAAGACCGAATTCATGTGGCCGAGAATGAAGACTGAGAGATAGGCGCCCGAAGCGATCTGATAGGTCCTCTGGAAGTCATGTGCCGAGGCGCTCCACCGCCACGCCAGAAGGAGGCCGGTCCCTATCTGGAAAAGCATGGTTGCAACCAACAAGGGTTCACCTACGGCAGAGCGATAAACCACGCGTCCGATCTTCATCACTGCGGCGTGCGCATCAGGACCTATCAAGCCGAACAGATGGTTCGCTAGATGAAACACCACATATAGGCTCAGGACCACGGCCGTTACTCCATGGACAACCCGCCAACCTCCGACCACAGGCTCAGCTGATTCAGCCGGACCTCGTGCAGACTGCGACCATTTCGCGATTGCGAGCCAGATCGCGCACCAGATGACCTCATCGGGAATAGGGCTCTTGATTAGGGCTTGCACAACGCCGAGAAAAACATAGAGCGTCGGCGACACAACGCTCGCATAGGCGAGGCGCCTTGAACCGGGATCGGACGTTGGTCGACAAGCTAGAGCGATCCCGAGGAACGGCACCACGAACGCAACGACCAAAACACTGGTCGCGCAGGCGATTGCGACGGGTGGCAGGCTTGCGGCTTGCGTGCCGACGATAGCATGGAAAGCATTGAGCAGAAATGGATAACAAATCGCCGCCGCCGCCGGCGCAAGAGCGACATAGCCATCGCGCTTCTCGAGACGCCTACTGCGAACAATTGCGTCCATCATCCACCCTACAGAGTCACGGTTAAGAAACCGGGTTCGAGACGACTTCCGAGATAGGCGGGCCTTCGAGTATTGTCTGCGTCGCGCATCGGTGTTCCGATCAATCGTTCATTGCTGGGTGGAGTGTCTCTTTCGATCAATCACCGTCTTCATTGTGCTTTTGAATGTTCGACCGGTGTCATAGCAAGAGAAGGTAGCGTCAGTCGAAGCTTCCGCCAAAGGCAAGTAATGTCCTGATAGAACGGCGGATCTTAGCACACAAGCTGCCCAATTCGCCTATGAGCCGCTAGCCGGCTAAAATGTATTTGAGTTATTCATGCGCATGATGAATGGCTCACCTTTACTGTTCGTAGTGCGTGTCACTCGCGCAGGTTACTGATGAGCGTCTCTTCGAGCTCGCGACCGAAGTCGCGGCAACGGTGTGCGTGTCGTGACGCCGTTCATTGCCCCTCAACGCGGCTCAGGAGTCTTTGCTGAAACGAAGCGCCGGGCTCAGCGTGCGGTGTGGTCGTGCATTCCGACTACATAATCATGCTAATCGGAAAGCAGCAATAACCATCGTTTATCAAGTCGATGTCGAATTGTAATTTCCCTTCGCCGTGCTGCAGGGTCACTCTCTAAAGCATCTTCGTGTCGTAACGTTCAACGCTGAACCGACACGCGGAACACGATGCTATTGGAGAGTCGACATGCAATGCAGCGGCGCAATTGAGGCTGTCGCGTCTCTTGGCGGTGCCGTCAGCCAAGTTATCTACTTCCAAGACATTGCTGCCGTTCGTGCGGTAATTGCCTTTGTATCGATCGAACATGACCGCAAACTTCGCAAGGCCGCAAGATACCTGTCTCAGTCAATGCGGCGTTCTAGCTCGTTTGGGAGAGCCGGAAGTGAGCGCAGCTGAAAGAATGGCTGTGGCGATCCAGTTCATCGAACGTCCGTTTCGTCGCTTTCGCAGATGCGTTGGCGCATCGATCTGCATGCTACTTGCGCTTACGCTCGCGGGCTGCAACGAGAAGGCGCAATCGCAGGTGGTCGCGCCTCCGCCGTCCGTTACGGTGGCGCAACCGGTCAAACGCACCGTCACCGACTGGGACGAGTTCACCGGCAGGTTCGAAGCGATCCAGGAGGTGCAAGTCCGTGCCCGCGTCGGTGGCTTTGTCACCAGTGTCGAGTTCAAAGACGGCGACATGGTGCACGCCGGCGATCTGCTCTATATCATCGACCCTCGCCCGTTCGAGGCGGTGGCGACCCAAGCGGACGGTCAGCTCGCCGATGCGCGCGCCAAGACAGAGCTGGCCAAGCGCGAGCTTGAGCGCGGGCTCATCCTCGTAAAGACCAGTGCTGTCTCCGAGCAAGTCGTCGACCAGCGTCGCGCGGCATTGGAGGCCGCTCACGCCGCTGAGACTATTGCCGAAGGCGCGCTAAAGGCCGCCCAGCTTAACGTCGAATTCACGCATGTGGCGGCACCGATAACCGGCCGCGTCAGCCGCCATTTTGTGAGCGTCGGCAACCTCGTGCAGGGGAGCGACAACGGCGGCTCGACGCTACTTACCACGATTGTTTCAATGGACCCAATGTACGTATATTTCGACGTTGATGAGGCGACCTATCTTAAGAACAACAAACTGTGGTTCGAGGGTAAGCGGCCGAGCTCACGCGATACGCCTAATCCAGTGCAAGTGGCGCTGACCGGCGAGACCAAACCATCGCACGACGGCCATATGGATTTCATCGACAACCGGCTCGACGTCTCCACCGGCACGCTTCGCAGTCGCGCGATCATCCCGAACCACGATCTATCCATCCTGCCCGGCCAGTTCGGCCGCGTGCGGCTAATTGGCTCCTCGCCCTATGAGGCGCTTCTTTTGCCAGATGTAGCGATCGCGACCGATCAGTCGCGCAAGATCGTGTTCGTGGTCAAGGATGACAACACTGTGGAAGCGCGTGCGGTTGAACTCGGTCCGTTGGATCAGGGACTGCGCGTTGTTCGCACAGGCCTGAAGCCGGAGGATCGTGTCATCATCGACGGCCTCCAGCGAGCACGCGTTGGCGCTAAGGTGAGCCCGCGCAGCGTCGAGATCAGCGGCAGTAAGTCATGAATCTCGGACGTCTTTCCGTCAATCAGCCCATTCTGGCGATGGTGCTGTCGATCGTGCTCTTGATTGTGGGCGCGATCGCGTACCAGACGCTGCCCGTCTCTGAATATCCGCAGGTAGTGCCGCCTACGGTTACGGTCACCACGCAATACCCCGGCGCCTCGGCACAGACTGTGTCCGATACGGTCGCAGCTCCCATCGAGCAGGAGATCAATGGGGTCGAGGACATGCTGTACTTGTACAGCCAGGCGACCTCCAACGGCCAGCTCACGATAACCGTGACTTTCAAGCTTGGCACCGATCTCGACAAGGCCCAAGTGCTGGTGCAGAACCGCGTCGCGATCGCGCAGCCGCGGCTGCCGGAGGAGGTGCAGCGCAACGGAGTAGTCACCCGTAAGAACTCACCCGACATCCTGATGGTCGTGTTCATGCTGTCGCCCGACGATAGCTTCGACCAGCTCTACATATCGAATTATACGCTGTTGCAGGTGCGCGACCAGCTTCTGCGGCTCGATGGCATTGGCGACATCCAGATGTTTGGCGCGCGCGACTATTCGATGCGGTTGTGGCTCGATCCTGACCGGATCGCCAATCTCGGTATGACCTCAAGTGACGTCATTGCCGCGGTCCGGGCCCAAAACCTGCAGATCGCGGGCGGCCAAATCGCAGAGCCACCGATTGCGGATCGCGCATTCCAGCCGAACCTGGTCTTCACTGGGCGCCTCAAGGATATCAGGCAATTCGAGGACATCGTGGTGAAGGCTGGTTCCGACGGCCGTACCGTACGGCTGCGCGACGTTGCGCGGATCGAGCTTGGCGCGCTGGCCTACACTACCAACAGCTTCATACTACGAAAGTCAGCTGTTGCGATGGTGGTGACGCAGCGGCCCGGATCGAACGCGCTCGCCACCGCGAAACATATCTCCGACACGATGGCGCAGCTCAAGACGAGCTTCCCAAAGGGGCTCGACTACAATATCGGCTACAACCCCACCGAGTTCATCGCCCAATCGGTGCACGAGCTGATCAAGACGATTTACGAGGCGATGGCGCTCGTGGTCATCGTGGTGCTGGCGTTCCTTCAAGGTTGGCGGCCTGCGATCATCCCAATTGTCGCGATCCCGGTGTCGCTGGTCGGTACATTTGCAGCGATGGCTGCGCTCGGATTCGGCATTAATAACCTTACGCTGTTCGGCCTCGTACTTGCGGTCGGCATCGTGGTGGACGACGCCATCGTGGTTGTGGAGAATGTCGAGCGACATCTCCAGGCAGGTATGAGCCGGCGCGAGGCGGCTCTCAAGACGATGGAGGAGGTCGGCGGCGCGCTGGTCTCGATCGCCCTCGTGCTCTGCGCGGTGTTCGTGCCGACCGCGTTCCTCGGCGGCATTTCCGGGCGATTCTTCCAGCAATTCGCCGTCACAATCGCGGTCGCGACCGCGATCTCTTGCTTCTGTTCGCTAACGCTGTCGCCAGCACTAGCCTCCCGAATTCTTACTCCGCATGAGCAGAAACGTCCAACGGCGCGCTGGAACATCGTTGCACGTGGTTGGGACGGCTTCACAGCGCTTTTCAATTGCATCTTCGAGCGCCTAGCGCATGGCTACGCGGCCGCCACCGCCTTCGTGATCCGACACACGGTGGTGATGCTGGCAATCTACCTCGCGCTGATCGGCGGTGCTGGCTGGCTGCTCGCCACCACTTCTCAGGGCTTCATCCCGGCGCAGGATCGTGGTTATCTGATCATCTCGGTGCAATTGCCGGGCGCCGCGTCGCTGGTGCGGACCACCGCGGTGGTGCGGGAAATCGAGCGAATTGCGCTGGATACGCCAGGGATCATCCGTGTCGCGGCGTTTGCTGGCTTCTCCGGCGCGACCCGCACGCAGGCGGGCAACGCCGCGGCACTGTTCCCCGTCTTCGACGACCCCGAGGCGCGAGTTAGGAAGGGCCTGACTGCCAGCGTGATCACTGCGGATCTGCGAAAGCGGCTGTCGGCGATCCAGGGCGCCTTCATCATCGTCATTCCACCGCCTGCGGTGCCAGGCATCGGCACCGGCGGCGGCTTCGCCATCCGCATTCAGGATCGACAGGGGCGCGGTCCCGAGCTGCTCGGAGCTGCCACGGACGAGCTCGTGGCCACCGCGCGGAAGTCGCCAAACCTAACGTCGGTGTTCTCGCCGTTCACGGCGAATACGCCGCAGCTATTCGTCGACATCGATCGCGTGAGGGCGCAGAAGCTCGGTGTTCCCATCGCCAGCATTAACGACACGATCCAAACCTACTTCGGTTCGACCTATGTCAACGATTTCAACCTGTTTGGGCGCACCTATCATGTCACCGCGCAGGCCGATCTGCCATTTCGAAGAGAGGCCTCTGATTTGGCGCGGCTCCGTACCCGCAACGCGGCCGGTGACATGGTTATGCTGGGGAGCGTAGTGGACTTCAAGGATATCTCCGGGCCCGATCGGGTCGCGCGCTACAATCTCTACTCAGCATCCGAGCTGCAGGGCGAGCCGGCACCGGGCGTGAGCTCGAAGACAGCGCTCAACACCATCAAGCAATTGGCCGACAAAACATTACCGAGCGGCTTTTCTTTCGAATGGACCGATCTGTCCTATCAACAGGTGACGGGTGGCAATGCCGGGCTGTATGTGTTCCCGATCTGCGTGCTGTTCGTCTATCTGGTCCTCGCGGCACAGTACGGTAGCTGGACCCTGCCACTCGCGGTGATCCTGATCGTGCCGATGTGCCTTTTCGCGGCCACCATCGGCGTGCGCATCATGGGCGAGGACATTAACATCCTGACCCAGATCGGCTTCGTGGTGCTGGTGGGACTTGCGGCCAAAAACGCGATCCTGATCGTTGAGTTCGCGCGCGACATCGAGCTTGAAGGTAAACCGCGCCTGGAGGCGGTGATCGAGGCCTGCCGGTTGCGACTGCGGCCGATCTTGATGACCTCGTTCGCCTTCATCCTCGGCGTGCTGCCGCTCGTCGTCTCCACCGGTCCGGGATCGGAGATGCGCCAGGCCGTCGGCGTCGCCGTGTTCTTCGGTATGCTCGGAGTTACGTTGTTCGGCCTAATCTTCACGCCGATCTTCTACATGGTCGTGCGCAACCTCGCGGAAGGAAAGGATGAGCGCAAGCCGACCCACGCGATGGCCGCCGCGGCGGAGTGAGTTGCGGTTATGCCGATCGAGATGAAGCCAGAACAACCGCCGCCGAAGAGGCAAATGACCGAGGAGAGAATTCCCATGAAGGCGATCATTGTGACGGACCGGGCTACAGGAACGGCCGGTATGAAGCTGGTGGAGCAGCCCGAGCCACAGGCAGCGATAAATGACGTCGTCGTTCAGGTTCGTGCGTCGGGTTTCACGTGGGATGAGCTGATGTGGCCCCCGACGTGGACCGATCGCCTCGATCATGACCGAACACCGTCGATCCCTGGGCACGAGTTGGCCGGAGTGGTCACCGCGCTCGGCTACGGCACGACGGGGCTATCAGTGGGACAGCGGGTGTTCGGCCTCACGGACTGGTATCGCGACGGCACACTGGCTGAGTATGTCGCGGTCGAGGCGCGCAACCTCGCGGCGCTCCCGGGCGACGTCGATTTCACCGTGGGCGCGAGCCTGCCGATGCCGGGCCTGACCGCGTGGCAGGGACTGTTCGAGCACGGCCGCCTTCAGGCGGGGCAGAGCGTCCTGGCGCACGGCGCGGCTGGCGTAGTCGGTTCGATGGTGACCCAGCTCGCGCGAGAGGCCGGCGCCTACGTCATCGGCACCGGACGCGCTGCCGACCGTCAGAAGGCGCTCGACTTCGGCGCTCAGGAGTTCGTCGACCTCGAGAACGATGTTTTGGAAGACGTCGGCCAAGTCGATCTGGTTTTCGATGTCTTCGGCGGCGACATCGGAAAGCGGTCGGCACGGCTTGTTCGAGCCGGAGGAACGCTTGTTTCAATCGTCGGGCCAAGCGAGGAACGGCCCGCCAACGGCCTGGCGGTCGATTTCGTCGTCGAGTCCGATCGTGCCCAACTGCGTGAGATCGTCCAGCGAGTACGGGACGGGCGACTGCGGACGAACATCGGCAACATCGCGACCCTCGACGATGCCGTCGCTTCTTTCAACCGGACCGAGCGACGCAAGGGGAAGACTATCATCCGCGTTCGTCAGTAGGGACCCGTGCCCCTTGATGCATGCAGTCGGCCGACGCGGTCCGGGTCGACCGCCTGCGTCGTATCAGCTAGCCACCACGAGGCATCCATGGTTTTCACGTTAAAGATCAACGGCACACCCCATGAGGTCGATGTCGACGGCGACACGCCGCTGCTGTGGGTGCTCCGCGATGTGCTCGGTATGACCGGGACCAAGTTCGGCTGCGGCCAGGCGCTTTGCGGCGCCTGCACCGTGCATGTCGACGGCCAGCCGGTCCGCTCCTGCCAAACACTGGTCGACAGCGTTGGCGACAGCGCGGTCACCACGATCGAGGCGATCGGCCAGGCGCCGCAGGGTGCGGCCTTACAGAAGGCATGGCTGGAGTTGGAGGTGGCGCAGTGCGGCTACTGTCAGTCCGGCCAGATCATGTCGGCGGCTGCGCTCCTGAAGGATACGCCGAAGCCGACGGATAACGACATTGACGCCGCCATGTCGGGAAACGTCTGCCGATGCGGCACCTATCAGCGCATCCGCGCTGCGATAAGGCACGCTGCGGGAGTTTGAGATCATGAAAGGACCTATTACGAGAGAGCAGATCGTCGATGGAACGGCGATGTCGCGGCGCGCTCTTCTACAGGGCGCAGGCTTGCTGCTCGGTTTTGCGCTGACCGGTGCAAGCACGGAATCCGTCTTCGCGGCGCCTGCTTCGCGGGTGGTCGAGAATGAGGTCACGGGTGAGTTCGCGCCGAATGGATTTATACGGATCAATCCAACCGGCGACGTGACCCTGGTCATACCGATGGCCGAGATGGGACAGGGGGTTTACACTGCGCTCTCGATGCTCCTGGCTGAAGAACTGGAAGTGAAGCTTGACCAAATCCAGGTTCAGCATGCGCCGGCAAATGATGCGCTTTACGCCAACTCGTTTCTGCACATTCAAACTACAGGTGCTTCCTCCTCTGTACGTGCCTTCTGGACGCCGCTGCGTCAGGCAGGGGCGGTGGGTCGCAATCTGCTGATTGCGGCCGCCGCAAAGCGCTGGAATGTCGATCCAGCGGCTTGCCGAGCCAAGGATGGCGTCGTTTTCGATGCCTCAGGCTCGAAGCATCTGACCTACGGCGCACTTGCGAAGGCTGCGGCGAAATTGCCCGTGCCGCCTGCGGCAAACGTGAAATTAAAGGATCCGAAGGATTTCGCCCTGATCGGCACGCGTGCCAAGCGCGTGGATTCATCTATAAAGGTCGATGGGCGCGCGCTCTACGGCATCGACACGCGATTGCCGGGAATGAAGGTTGCGGCGGTTGCTATTTCGCCCGTACTCGGTGGCAAGGCGAAAACCGTGGACGAGAAGGCAGCACTGGCGGTGAAGGGCGTCCGACAGGTGATCAATATCGATGAAGCGGTTGCTGTGGTGGCGGATCACTTCGGTGCGGCGAAGAAGGGGCTCAAGGCTGCCACCATCACGTGGGACGATGGGCCGAATGGCAAGATCAGCAACGCCGACATCGTCAAACAATTGGAGGAAGAATCCCAAAAGCCGGGCGCGGTCGCCCGCAATGATGGCGATGCAGGGAAGGCTCTTGCGAAGGCGGCGCAACGGCTTGACGCCATTTATCAGGTACCTTTCCTCGCTCACGCGGCG
Organism: Bradyrhizobium sp. DN3; assembly: GCF_041357655.1. Taxonomy (NCBI): domain Bacteria; kingdom Pseudomonadati; phylum Pseudomonadota; class Alphaproteobacteria; order Hyphomicrobiales; family Nitrobacteraceae; genus Bradyrhizobium; species Bradyrhizobium sp. DN3. The sequence continues at coordinate 168,059 of NZ_JAULLN010000007.1, forward strand.
ATGGAGCCTATGAATTGCACGGTTCATCTGCAGAATCATCGTTGCGACATCTGGGTTGGGACGCAAGTGATGACGCTCACACAGTCTCTGGTCGTCGAGCTCACCGGCCTGCCAAAGGATGCGATCAAAATTCACAATCATCTGATTGGCGGTGGCTTCGGCCGACGGCTGGAGGCGGATGGCACGGTGCTGGCCGTCAAGATCGCCAAGCACGTCGATGGCCCAGTAAAGGTGATCTGGAGCCGCGAGGAAGACATCCAGCACGACATGTATCGGCCGTACTACGTCGATCGGCTGTCGGCTGGACTTGATGCAGCCGGTAAGCCAGTCGCTTGGACGCATCGGATCGCCGGCGCCTCGATTACCGCTCGATATATTCCCTCTTGGTTCAAGGATGGAGTAGACCTCGATGCCGTAGAATGCGCGGCCGGACCTTATGCGCTGCCCAATATCCACGTCGACTATGTCCGGGTCGAACCCCCCGGTGTTCGGACTGCTTTTTGGCGCGGCGTCGGACCGACGCACAATGTCTTTGTAGTCGAAAGCTTCATGGATGAGCTCTCGCACGCCGCGAAACAGGATCCTGTCGCTTATCGCAAAGAATTGCTTAGTCACAATCCGCGAGCGCTTGCTGTTCTGTCCCTTGCTGCGGAAAAAGCAGGCTGGGGATCGCCACTTCCAGCCCGGAATGGCCGCGGGATTTCGGTACAATTCGCATTCGGAAGTTACTTGTCGGCGGTCGCCGAGGTGGAAGTGGCGGCCGACGGCTCTGTCAAGGTCAAGCGGATCGTCTGTGCGGTTGATTGTGGCATGTGCGTCAATCCCGATACGATCGAAGCACAGGTTCAGGGCGGAACGATTTTCGGGCTAACCGCCGCGCTTCATGGCTCGATCACTTTCAAGGATGGGCGCGTCGAGCAGAGCAATTTCGATGACTATCTGCCGATGCGCATCGACGAAGTGCCGGTGGTGGAGACGCACTTGATTAGGAACGCAGAAGCTCCAGGTGGCATCGGTGAAGCTCCGACAGCCATTGTCAGTGCTGCCGTGACTAATGCGATCTTCGCCGCTACCGGCAAGCGTGTGCGCAGCCTGCCGATCGATACGGATTCGCTGAAGTCGTCGTCATAGTCCTTGCCTATCCCGGCGCGCCGCAGCGGGCGCGAGGACGATGGTGCAGAGCCGAGTGGGCCCAAACGAGACGATTCCGTGAAATGCACCATTCAAGGGCTGGGCTCACATGGTGCGGCGCTGCCAGAGCTGACTTGTCAACTCTGCACTCAGATCCCAGACGTAGGGGCTCGTCTGCACCATGTCCCTTGCTGGATGAACTGTTTGTAGGCCAGCCCACTCCGGGCCTTGTGAAGTCTATCAGCTTAACGATAGCAAGCGTTCGAACCTGCTGCCGGTCGTCGCTCAAGCCAATCTCGACGCTGGGCAGCCGTTTGATGTCGCAGCCTACGGCCCCCGCACAGGACGCCGCAATTTGCACCTGCGCCAGGACGCTTATGCGAGCGCGGTCAATTATCGCGGCTCCCAACTCGCTTACAGTAGCCTCGAATTCAACTTCGCTTTGCAGTTCGCCGATGACCTAAGTAACTCGCTCACAATCGGCATCCCGTAAACTTGCTTCCTTGCCTTGAAGGGCTTCGGCCCGTGCCGCACTGCGCCCGCCTCTCACGAGTAGTCACCACCGCTCTGCTGAGAGAGGTTGCCGAGATAGTCTCGCTTCCCGATCTTCGCTCCGAGTTGCCGCAGAATCGCGTGCGCAATCGAGATGTGGAAAAAGAAGTCCGGTAGCACGAGGTGCCGGATATAGTCGTCGCCGCCGAACCAGCCGCGAGCAATAGGCGGCGTAAGTTCGTATGTGTGGGACTGCGCACCGGCCATCTCATTCGGCTGAACATTTTGCAGGAAGGCTCGAGTCTCAGTGAGACGTTGCTTCAACGCGGGATACACTATCGGGGTGTTACGGAATGCCGGTCGATCGTGTTGCATCAAGTTCGCCATATGCCTCTCGACCTTGTTACAGCTTACCGAGAATTGCTCTCCGAAAGTGAGCATGTCGGGCGCGAGACGCTCGCCAAGAATCCGTCCCGCCTCAAGCCCCTTGGACAATTCGAGCGCCTTGGCGTCATCGAGATAATCGTCCATCACGTTCAGTCCATGTACCATGACGGGAACTGTGATTTCGTAGACCGAGAATGACACGCTGATTTCCTCGCGCTCATTTGTAGTCCGCACGTCAGTCGGACCCGATAGCTCGATAAGTGAAGTCAGTGGTTACCACTCTGCCGCTCAATGAAATCGTAGCCTTTGCTGCTCGCGCGGCGAGGCGCAACGTCTTGGAGCCATGTCGAGCCTCCGCGCTTGTTCGGCCTGCGTAGCGGATCTCAACATCGGACGGGGCCGGCGTAATTGGAAATACCATTTGGGCATGCATTTCATGATTAAGGGAAATAGTCGCCTAGGAGCCTAACACACGCGCGCGCATCTTGCCCTCATCGATCGGCCATCGAGAAGTGCGCTATACTCGCGGTGTAGGGCGGCGTAGAAGGACATGAAGGGCGCTTCGCGATCACTGGTTTCCCGCGACTCGCAACGCTTCGAAAACGCCACCCGCCTATCGTGATGCGTGTCCCAGGCCATTCAGCTCCTGCGGGAGTGGAGCAGAACGATGCGCCTGTCTTCGACTTTGTGGTAGGCCACTGCGAGGCCACTGTCGCCGAGGGCATTTCAAAGCGGCTCATGGCCGCTTGTCCCGGATTTTTCTTTCCACGTACCGTCTCCTTCGCTCATCAGACACGGGATCAGGCAATTCGGATGCCTGCGCAGACGAGGCGGCAGTAAAAAGATGCTTAGACGTTCAACTGGGCCGTCCGCTGCCAAGGTCTCGCCAAACGATCCGCTACTTCAGCGTCGCAAGATAGGCATCGAGGTCAGCCCGGTCCGTCGGGTTCTTGAGCCCGGCGTAGGGCATCTTGTTTCCGGGAACTACCTTCTGGGGCGATTCCAGATACGCATCGAGGATCTTCGTATCCCAGACAATATCGGACTTCCTCATCGCGTCACTGTAGGGGAACCCGGGAGCCGTACCCGCCTTTCTGCCGATGATTCCTCCCAGGCCAGGCCCGACACGATTGGCCTGATCGGTAGCGTGGCACGTTGCGCAAGCTTGGAAGACGGTCTTTCCGTGCGCGGCGTCCTGCGCGTGGCCTGGATTGGCGGCGGCTCCCGCAAACAAGAGAGCCGCGAGAATCGCACGAAGTGTTCCTGCGCTGTTCATTACGAACATCCTTTTTTGATCGGGATCAGGGGTGGCGCGGCTGCGCGAAATCGTTGAGATCGTCTCCGAGTCGAAGCGCCTAGCAGATCAAATAGGCGCGGCCACAGCCGGGCCTACATGGGTACTTTCATCGCGCATCCTTCGCTGCCCGCGCGCGTCACGACGAATGGCGCGATAGTTCAGTCCTTAACGGGAGGGCCGCGTGCGCTCGGCCGCCCGCCACACCGAAAGATCGGATACAGGGGACAAAATGAGAAATTCCTTTTGGACATGCATTCGATAGGCGTGAGATATCGTCCAAGAGGCCTGTGGGCGGCTGCGGTCGGGCCCGACAGCGATCAGCCGTCGAAGAATGTGCTGGTACTCGAGATGCCGTGGCGTAGGACGATGTAAAAAGGGCAATTCGCGATCACTCCCCGTCGGGTTGCTTCGAAACGCCATGCGCGAGCACTCCTTCCAGCTCGAGCTTCGGATAATGGATCCGGCTCGGGCGCTTCGTGGGGAAACAGGTAGGGACCAAATCGGCCCGGATTGGCTTCGGCGTGACAATGGCGATCGAAACGACGAGATCGCGACAATTGCGCACCTTGAACTGCGGTAATACTCACCCGCGCGCGGCTTTTGAGCTGGAACGTGCCCATCCTGCTCGTCTTATGATTCGTCGCGTACGAGTTGCGAGGGGGACCAAGCAGTCCGCGGTGACAGCACGACCTGCGGGGCCGACAACCCGTGCCAACGATCGGTCCGTGACGAAGCCAGCTGTGCGATGGCGGTTCGGGGCTTCCTGACGCGCGTCGGCGTGCATTCGCAGGAATTCATAAAGTTTCCAAGTCGTTGAGACGCTCAGCGGGCTCATTCATGTTACGGCTGAATATATCTAATTCGGCTATCGCCACTACTGGGTCAGCCGCAAGTGGCTATTTGTCCTGCGTGCTCAGTCGAAGACAACGAAGACCGAACCAATTAAAATCCCAGATCAGGTTAAGGCGCGGAAGGACCCTTCGCTCGGTCGCGAGATTGGCTGCTTGCGAGATGTGTTCTCTCGCCGCCTCGAGCTGAGCTCATGAACCTGAGCAACATAAAGGCGTTTTGGACGTGGCAGGTGAGCCGTTCTGGCGTATATCGCGACAAGACCTCGACAAGTTGATGGCCACATTGGACGTCACCTTCGTCAAGCTGTCGCAATGCGTGCTTGCGACGGGGGCTCACCTGGCCGTCGCCTGCGCGGATGCCACCACCATCCACTACTGTCTTCGAGGCGTCGGGTTCATTCTCTTGGACGGTGAAGCGCCCATCCGCCTGACGCCGCATACACTGGTGATAGCCCCGCCTGGACGAGCAATGACAATTGTCGCCACGGAGCGCCCGACCACACTGCGGAAGGTCGGCAAGGGCGACGACGGCCTCTTCGCGCCCGGCTCGTCGTACCGGCACACCATCGGCGATGGCAAGCCGACACTGGCGCTTGCGTGCGGCACGTTTCGAGCCACCTACGGCCCGGCACTGGACTTGTTTGCATCGCTTGCAACGCCCATTGTCGAGACGTTCAACGTACATGACCAACTCGACCAGATGATAGCCTGCGCAATAACCGAGCTCGCGGCCCAGGACGTCGGTGTGGGACCAATGTCGGCGGCGCTGCTGAAGCTCGTGTTGCTCGCGCTGCTTCGACGCTGCCTAGTCTCGAAGAAACCGTGGGTGGAGCGCTTCGCGATCTTAAGCGACCCGCCGATCGCACGAGCTTTCGCCGAGATGGCCTCGCGCCCCTCCTTTCCGCACACCGTACAAAGTCTATCCCACGCCGTCGGTCTCAGCCGCTCAGCTTTCATGGCGCGGTTCTCAACTGCCTTCGGTGAGGCGCCCATGTCACTCCTGCGCCGCCTTAGGATGCGCCTCGCTGCTGACCTGCTCTCAGCCAACGCGCTATCGATCGACCAGGTCGCCCTAAACGTCGGCTACCAGAGCCGGAGCAGCTTTACGCGCAGTTTTCGTCGGTACTACGGCAGCGACCCTTCAGAATACCGCTCCAAAGCGCAGAGCGCACGGTCCTCAAGGGCTGCTCCAACTGAAGATGCGATCGAGCAATCCGATGCCGCGTGAGAATTTCGTCCGCAAGAGCGTTGGCGCCGCCGCCGGCGAGCTCATTGCGGCCTAGTGATGACACCCGAGCTCGATCAACTCAGTGCCCTCTCGGTTCGGGGCGCGAGCTAAGCGTCGACATCTCCCGCGGCGCGCTGCTCGTGGAGGTGGCTCCGGCATCTCGTAGAACGAATTCTACGGAATCCCGACCTTCAACGAGTTGACGCCACGGCTGCATCGCGCATCCAGTCGAGGCTCGGTGCGGATTCAGGCGAGCGTCTTAGCTCGTTTGCACCGCGTAAGCCCTCGGGCCGTGAGATCGATGCGCTGGAAGCCGCTCGCCCTCTGCCTGCTCGCCGGCGCGGGCGCGCTCGCCATCTCCGGGAGCCTTTCGTGCGGCATTTCCTTCTGGGGGACTTCGATCGACCAGTCTCGAAACCGCGCGACTTTGATAAAAGCGTCCAGCGCCGGCGAGTAGCGGCGCCCCTGCACGGCCAGCAGCCGCACCTCCCGCGAAATCGGGTCGCCTTCGAGCGGAATAGTCTTGAGCGTCGGAAGGCATGGCATGTGCTCGGGCGCGAGTACCACGCCGAAGCCAGCGGCGGCCAGGTACTGGAGGTGCAAGTCGTGACCGCTGCGGTGGCCCAGATGCGGCGGTTCCTTGGGGAAATACAACCGTTGAATCTTTGGGAGGACGTCGCATCCGACGCGCTCCAGCAAGACGGTCTCGCGGAGGTCGTCAATTCCGATCGAGGGGCGATTTGCGAGCTGGTGTGTCGGCGCCAGAACCGCGACGTAGCGCTCTTCGAAGAGCAACCAGTCGTCGATGCGGGTGGGTATGTCCTGCACGTCCCCGACGATTGCGGCACTGATCTCCCCCTCAAGCAGCAGGTCGATGAGCTTCTCCGCCGTGCCCTCGCACAGCTCGACATTAAGTCCCGCGACGAACCTTGCAATCTCAGTGATCAGATCGAGAATGAGCGAAGCCGAGATAGAGGGGGCGAGGCCTATCTTGAGTGGCGCGACCTCCTTGCGTTGAAATTCTTTAGCTCTGCGACGTGCCGTTTCTACCGAGGCCAGTGTGCGCGCCAGCATCGGAAGAACCTCCTTCCCGAGGTCGGTGAGCTGCGTCAGCTGGCGCTCACGATAAATCAACGGGCCCCCGAGTGCCTGCTCCAGCTTCTGGATCCCCTTGGTCAAAGCGGGCTGTGTTACGTTGCACTGCTCCGCCGCGCGGGTGAAGTTAAGCGTGGATGCGACCGCGAGGAAATAGCGAACTTGATGAAGCTCCATGGGTCTCCGATAACTTGCTCCTGTCTATGCACTTGACGCCGTGACGGGGGGGCGCCGAAATGACGGAACTGTGGATGCCACTTGCATGCACACGTTGGAACGGCTCAGTCTATTGGTTTGGACGCACGGACACGCTTTCTGGAGCTCTGAGAGCCGGGCTAGTGCGCAGCGAGGTGGGCGGAGCTCGCTGACGAGGAATCGGCAAATGCCCTGCGGCAGGCTTTATGGTCTTTCCCCCTCGCGAAGAGCGCATTCAGTTCTGTCGAGCCGAAATCCCATTCAGGCAGCACCCGTACGAGCTGCCCAGTCTCCAGCTCTGCCCGCACGCTGATTTCGTCCGACGCGGCAAACCCTAGCCCGGCTACGGCGCTTGCTGTGGCTCCTTCGCTGGTGGTGATCGCGAGCTGGCTCTCAACGCGCACGGAGGTGACACGGCCGTCTTTGCGTAAGGAGAAGGTCGGCGATGAGTGCGCCGGACTGACGATCACCGAGTGGTGCGCGAAGTCCGAGAGCGTGTCGGGCGCGCCGTGCTCTCGTAGGTAGTCCGGAGGGCCGCGAGTACCCTCGGAAGCCGTATGATTGATCCTTCTTCATTTTAGCAAGAATGAGGGATTTGCCCGCCGTACCCGCCACGGCGGCCGCCGCTTAAGGGCTAGCTAGAGGCTAAAATCCGCGTCACGAATCTGATCCGAAAGTTCCATTGAGCCGATCCTCATCGACGAGTGCGCCCTCTCCCCGCGGGAAGGCGTGCCTCAGCCCTTCCAGCGACGGTCGGCTGGCAACTCCAAGACGAAATGTAGGTTTTTCTTTCAACCGGCCTCATCGAAAATATGGAACCTATCATCGTCCGCTCATCGTGCACGGGCCGAAAATCGGTTTCGCGCGAAGGTGCGAGCCTGATTGCGAAGCAAATCCCGCATGGATTGCGGGCGTCCGACGGAAGGAAAGCAGTCGCAGGATGTCGAAGTGGACGAACTCTACGATTTGTTCGAGTGCATTAAACCTTCGGATCGTCGTCCCGCGCCCTTTTGGGTGCCCAAGCTCAACCGGCGCTCAATTGAGCCGCTCGTGACAATTGCCTTAGGCTTGGCGCAACGGAGACCTGGATGCGTTATCGCCCGGCCGAAATGTAAGTCCCTCGCAACACCTGCCATTCTGGAGCCTGATCATGAGAAGAATCACTGTTCTCGTCGCCTCTGCTCTGATCATTGCATCTACTAATGCCGGGCCTGCCGCAGAGTCCAACTTAAACAAGGATGTTAACGCCGCTCGCGCGGCCTTGGCGACGGTGCACAGCAAACCCGCCAATGCGGCCGACAAAGACGAGGCTTGCCGCGTCTACGTCGCCTCATTCTATCAGTCCGCGAGGCTGCGGCAAGCCGCTGCTGGCGGCGTCGACGGCGCGAGGGTGTTAACTGCGCTCGATTCCGTGATCAATATTTTCAACGATCTGTTGGCGCCGAAATGCGGCGGTTGACCCTCACTGTTCTCTGGCAATGACAATGGGCGCGGGGCCGCAGATGATCGTATTCCCGTTGACAACCCCCTGGATATGGTTTGAGGCCGCCATGGCAGTTCACTCAATCACCAACACTACACTCCACAATTTGGTGGCAGGTCCCACGATCTTTATCTGCGATGAGTGCGTCGAGCTCTGCAGGGACGTTATCCGCGAGGAGAACAAGTCCTCGCTGGTCAAGTCGCGCGACGGCATTCCGACGCCGAAGGAAATCTGCAAGGTGCTTGATGACTACGTCATCGGGCAGAGCCATGCGAAGAAGGTCCTGTCGGTCGCGGTGCACAACCACTACAAGCGCCTCAATCACCAGACCAAGCACAACGACGTCGAGCTTGCGAAGTCGAACATCCTGCTGATCGGTCCGACCGGCTCGGGCAAGACGCTGCTCGCGCAGACGCTCGCCCGCATCCTGGACGTGCCTTTCACGATGGCGGATGCGACCACGCTGACCGAGGCCGGTTATGTCGGTGAGGACGTCGAGAACATCATCCTGAAGCTGCTCCAGGCCGCCGACTACAATGTCGAGCGCGCCCAGCGCGGCATCGTCTATATCGACGAAATCGACAAGATCAGTCGCAAGTCCGACAATCCCTCGATCACGCGCGACGTGTCGGGTGAGGGCGTGCAGCAGGCGCTGCTGAAGATCATGGAAGGCACGGTGGCTTCGGTCCCGCCGCAGGGCGGCCGCAAGCATCCCCAGCAGGAATTCCTGCAGGTGGATACCACCAACATCCTGTTCATCTGCGGCGGTGCGTTCGCCGGCCTCGAGAAGATCATCTCGGCGCGCGGTCGATCGACCTCGATCGGTTTCGCCGCCCAGGTGATGGCGCCGGAAGATCGCCGGACCGGCGAGATCTTCCGTCACGTCGAGCCTGAGGACCTCCTGAAGTACGGCCTCATCCCCGAATTCGTCGGCCGCCTGCCCGTCGTGGCGACGCTCGAGGACCTCGACGAGACCTCGCTGAAGAAGATCCTGACCGCGCCGAAGAACGCGCTGGTGAAGCAGTACCAGCGGTTGCTCGAAATGGAGAACATCGAGCTGACCTTCGCCGACGAGGCGCTTGGCGCGGTCGCCCGCAAGGCGATCGAGCGCAAGACCGGCGCGCGTGGTCTGCGTTCGATCCTCGAAGCGATCCTGCTCGAGACCATGTTCGACCTGCCGGGCCTGGAAGGTGTGGAAGAAGTCGTGATTTCCCGCGAGGTCGTGGAGGGCACGGCGCGGCCGCTCTACATCTACGCGGATCGCTCGGGGCGCACGGTGGGAAGCAGCGCTATAGCGTACTAACTCGACCGGGCCAAACGACTGACGCCTACAGCATCCGATCCGTTACTTGTTCTTCCCCCTCGTTTGCTACTGCTCCGGTGCCCAAATCGACGTCAACGAACCTAAATCGCTAAATAGTACGATAATGTACTGTGATAGGAGTGAAACATGGGTGAGATCATTCGATTTGCACCAAAGTCGGAGCGAGAGCGAGCTCGCCTTGTTCGAGAAGCTCGAGCGATTTATGACAGCGTCTTCCCGCCGTCTGAATGCGCCTGCGACCAGCCGGACAATGCATGCGCAAGCCACATGCGCGTGGACGCAGACATCGATCACGGCGATGGGGGCGCATCATGATCGCGATCATCGCCGTACTCTGCAGCTTGTCTTCTCCCGCAAATTGCCACGAGCAGACCGTCACCACCTCGAACTTCGCTGACATCTCGATGCAGTCCTGCCTGATGGGCGCACCGCAGCTTGCCGACTGGATGAATCAGCATCCGACCGAGCGCCTCGCAGCATGGCGCTGCGTGCTCGGTAAAAAGGATGGCAGGGGCGCTTAGGGTCCCCGGGGCCGATTTTGTTCCTCAAATAGTTCCGCGACTCCGCGCTCGATCCGCGAGGAGTCAATTTGCTTGGGTCCAGGCCGGCATGAGGAAACTCGCCAGGACTGGGATGAGATAAGCGCGGCCGAGCTCGACCAAGGCGGTCATGATCAGTTTTCTGGTCGGAGCGAAGTATTCGCCGTAGGCGGCAGCTAAGCTGTCACGTCAGCGACATACAGATGACCACCTGTGCGCCCGCCGTGGCTCTTTGGCCATCTCCAGTGACGATGTGGATGCCCACGACGCCGCGACGATGTCATGCCCCCTGGAATAGAACGATCTTCGAGCTAATGATGCCTATGCCGCCGATCACTATCTCCACAGGTTACTTTTCCTCGACGGTCGCGGGACGGTCATATTGTTTCGAAACGCCACCGAGGAGCTGCAAGCACGTCCAGTAGAAAGTAAAGAAAGAAACTTCGTAAACGCGCCCATGGAAGCTCCCACCGTCGCGATTGAGGCGTCGCAGGTTAAATTCGACGGCATGGACCGCTTCCGCCCTACGACGAAAGACCTTCGCTCCTCTTAAGTCCTAAGGGCATTTGATGAGCGCGCTAAGCGCCTTGTCATCGGTGTCGAGGCAGTAGACAGCGAGCAGCCTCGCGCCCGAACTCACATCAGCGTGGGGCGGCCATCGATAAGGCTGCGCTGCGCGGGCGATCCAGATAGTGGTTCGGATGTTCGCGGACTTTCTACCTCTGGGTACCGACCGGTCTTTTTTTGCGGAGCCCGCACTTATGCCCCGATGGGCTTCACACCGTACTTTTGATAGTAGGTGCTCCTGATTTCATCCTGACTTCGAGGAGGGCGAGCGAAGACATGGGCTGGAGATAGCAACGGGCTGATTGAAGTGGTTTCGATTTTGACAACGTGATCAACAGGATACTCTAGGCCATTCGTCGCCCGAACCCAGTCGGCGATCATCAAGGACTCGCCATCTTCTGGCGGCAGTATCAACGCACGGCCCTTGAATCGGTAGCCGCGCCTCTGGAAGATGTCGACTACGTTAATTTCGACAGCGGGATTGCGCTCCAAGTTCAATATCGTCCGAGGCGAGGCGATGTCAGCGAAGTACAGAACGCCGTTTCTTACCGTCAAAGACGCCTTCGGGGAAAGATTTGGCGTTCCATCCTCGTTGACTGTCGCCACAAACGACAATATCGCCTGCTTGATGATTGCCTCCATGTCGGCAGTGATTTCAATCATAGATACCATCTCCTTGTTCTTCGCGAGCGCTTCTAGCCAGCTGTCACTTGCAGCCCGCGTTGCACCGCCGGCCGAGCGAGGCCACGGGTGAGCCACGCCTGCACATGAAGAAAGCGGTCGAAGCCGACGAGATCGCGTGCTTCGTAGAAGCCGATCAAATTGCGCACCCAGCCGAGCAGCGAAATGTCGGCGATGCTGTAGTCGGCCCCCATCACCCAGTCCCGGCCCGCCAGCCGTTGGTCCAGGACACTGAGCAGCCGCGCTGATTCGGTCGCGTAGCGGTCGCGCGGGCGCTTGTCTTCATAGGCCTTACCGGCGAATTTGTTGAAGAACCCGACTTGGCCGAACATCGGCCCGACTCCGCCCATTTGCCACATCACCCACTGGATCGTTTCGTAGCGGGTGTTTGGATCGGCTGAGATGAATTGCCCGGTCTTGTCGGCAAGGTAGAGGAGGATCGCGCCTGATTCGAACAGCGCGAGCGGTGTTCCGCTAGGCCCATCAGGGTCGTAGATTGCGGGAATCTTTCCGTTGGGGTTGAGCGCCAGAAAGGCCGGGTCGTGGGTTTCGTTTGCCATGATGTCGATCCGGTGCGGCTCGTAAGGAAGGCTCGTTTCCTCAAGCATGATGCCGACCTTCACTCCGTTGGGCGTGGAAGTGGAAAAGAGTTGCAGCCGATCGGGATACTGCGCCGGCCAGCGCGCAAAGATTGCATGATCAACAGTCACTTTCTTCCTCCTAGATAAGCGGGCCGCGCCGGGCCGGGGCAAAGGCGAATCCTCCGCCAGGATGCGAGCCGAGCTCGCATGGGTACCCAGGCACGACCTTGGACATCAGCTGAGAGACGACGGGATGGATGGGCATTGCCTGCCCCACGCACCGGCCCGGGGAAAGCGCCGACAATGCATGTGTGAGGGGAGAACCGCTCGCCTTCGCTGCTTCCTCACGGACGAACTCGGATGATCGTTTTCCCGCTGATCCGCCGCGTCGGATTGAAGGCGGCGACTGCCTCGTCAAGGGTCGCGATGTTGCCGATGTTTGTACGCAGTCGTCCGTCCCGTACCCGCTGGACGATCTCACCCAGTTGCGCGCGATCGGACACCAGAACAAAGTCGATCGCCAAGCCGTCGACGGGCCGCGCTTCGGTCGGCCCGGCGATGGTTACCAACGTTCCTCCGGCTCGAACCAAGCCGGCGGACCGCTTACCGATCTCGCCCCCGATGACGTCGAAAACCAGATGGACTCCGCCGACGCCTTCGAGATCGTCTTTCTCGAGGTCGACGAACTCCTGCGCGCCGAAGTCGAGCGCTTTCTGACGGTCGGCGGCGCGTCCCGTGCCGATGACGTAGGCACCGGCCTCTCGTGCGAGCTGCGTCACCATCGAGCCGACCGCGCCGGCCGCGCCGTGCACGAGAACGCTCTGCCCCGCCTCAAGGCGACCGTGCACGAACAGTCCCTGCCAAGCAGTCAGGCCCGGCATCGCTACGGCCGCCCCCACCGAGAACTCGACGTCGCCTGGCAGCGGTGCGAGATTGCGTGCCTCCACTGCCACATACTCAGCCAGGGTGCCGCCGCGATACGAGTCCGAGAGACCGAACACCCGTTGTCCTACCGACAGTCCGGTTGTGCCATAGCCGAGAGCGGTGACAATACCTGCCAGCTCCTGGCCGGGAATCGTCGGCGACCGGTCACGGTCGAGGCGATCGGTCCAGGTCGAAGGCCACGTCAGCTCGCCCGAGGTGAATCCAGACGCATGCACCTGAACGACGACGTCATTTATCGCTGCCTGCGGCTCGGGTCGCTCCACCAGCTTCATCCCGGCCGTTCCCGCAGCCTGGTCCGTCACAACGATCGCTTTCATGGGAATGATCTCCTCTCATTCGTCTCATTGCTGGGTATGTTGCGTCGATAATCTGCGCTTCAATCGGGATAAAGCGGCGCCCAGGACAGCGACGATTCTCATGACACTGTTCCATGTACTGGTGAACCGCTAGCGGTCGAGCCGTCGGACGTGCTCTTCCCGGTTCTGTCGGTGTGCGGATTGCGCGCACCGAGAAGGGCAAATAGGGTGGCCACAGCGGCAAGTCCGCCGTATCCGAGCGTGATCTGCGGAAGCGAGAACAGGTTGGAAAGTTGCCCGGAGATGAGGCTCGGGAAGGCGGCGCCGCTGTAGCAGAGAAGGTAGATCGCGCTGAAGATTGGTGCCCGTTCGGCGAGTGTGCTGCCGTGCAGCAAGCCGCGTGTGGCGGCGCTGATGGCGATGCCCTGGCCGGCACCGGCAACCATGGTCGCGGTGATGAACAACACTAGTGTGCCGGCTAAGATTGCAGTGCTGATGCCGATCATTCCGGCCACGAAGGTGATCATACCGACGCGTTGGGCTACCGCGGATGTGAACCAGCCACCAATGGGAGCGCCGAGAACGCTGGGGGTCATATAGGCAGCGAACACTAGCCCGAGGATCAACGGGCTGCGGGTGTGGAGTTCATCTTGTACAAGCGCAGGCATGAACGCTTGGTAGAAGCCCCCGCTGGCCCAAGTGGCGAGAAACACCGCCGCCGCGACAGGGAGCAGATGCCTGACCCGCGCCGGTACGCTGACCTGGGGTAACAGCGATCGCCAAGCGCCCGGAGTTGGAGTTGCTGTTTCCGGACTGATTGCGACGAGTGCAACAGACAGTAATAGGAAGCAAACGCAGACGAGATAGATGAGTTCGCGCGGCCAGGGGCCGAACTCAACAAGCGCACCGGATGCTATGGCGCCGATAGCGACGCCGAGCATCGGTCCTTGGCTGGTGACAACGGACGCCAACCATTCCGGTCTGCTGGGTGCCGCATCGACGATGTAGGAGGTTAGACTGCTGCCAGCCAACCCGGTGCCGAGGCCCACGAGGAGCCGACCGGCCAGCAGAGTGTCGATGTCGTGCACATTGAGCAACAGCAGACACCCCAGCAGGAGAAGACCGAGGCTAGTGATCGCAGTGACCCGGCGGCCCAGATGATTGGAGAGCCGTCCCAGTACCAACAGCGCGGTTATGGTGCCGACGGCGTACGCGACGACGGCCATCGAAATACCGGCGTTAGTGAACCCGTCTTCTGTCCGGTAGGTGTTGTAAAGGGGGATCGGAGCGGCCGCAGCGGCGAATGAGACCACCAAGGAAACTACCGCTGATAAAAATGCCAGCGGGAGCATTCCGCTTCGGTGAGACTGGCTGATCACTGGTGGCAAGTTTTGCATCGAGTAGCGAATCGGTCGTCTTCCAAAGAATTCGGGCGCGCAGGTCCGAGTTCTCCGCTTGGTTTGCTTCACTAGGTGGCGGTGATATTGGTGCCAAACTGACGAGTGGCTCCATCGCTGAGAGCTGCCACAGCCGTCCTTTGGCTATTGTCGATCGGGTACTGCCATCGTCGATCCGCGCGGCGCACGACGCCGCTCGCTGAGTCTCGAACGTATTTGCGACTTAGATCTTTGCCATCAATTGACCGATCCAGCGCGATCAGGGCGAAATCGTCGGCAACGTACACACGACGCGCGTTGGCCTCGAGCGGCAACGCGTACTTGAGATCGAACTCGAGTCGGGCTGCGATTTCGTTGGAAGCGAGCGGATTGGATCCGGACATCAGGGGTCTCCTGCTCGTGTTGGCTGAAACGGTTGTCCTGGTCGTTATTCGACTGAGTGGCTGTCAAGGTCGCAGCGCGGCTCGAAAGTTTCCAATAGCCAGTACTTATGGTTTTCATAGCGAGGGGAATTGCGCAGCGACAGTCCTCAATCCCGTTCTTAGATCAAGACAAGTTGCTTAGCCGCGGCTGTGTCATCTGCGTTAACCGAAAGCGTTGATCTTCGGCCGGCGTGGAGCGGTGCTTCTGCGTCCTCCGTCCGATCTGCAGCTACCGGTCGCCCCCGATTGACCAAGCAGATTTTTGCTGGCCTCCAAAGATCAAAGGTCAAGGCGGACTTCCCATAGCGGTCGACACGCAACCATCTTCTCCTTGTTTGGAGCCTCCAACGCGCACTGGCTTCGTCTCCTATCGGCGACGCTGTATCACTGAGGGTCTTCCTTCGCGCTTCATGATCATCTGCTCCTGTAACGTCCTCAGCGACCGGTATCTTCGCCACGCAGTGAACACGACTGACGCCGCGCTGCGCAATGCCAAGCAGATCTATGAGCATCCCGGTTGCAGCGCCGAATGCGGCCGCTGCGCGCACACCATGAGGACGATCATCGACGAGGCGTAAGGGAGCGTGCACTAGCGTGTCAGGCTGGTTGCCCCGCATGGTGGGACCAAGGATGAATGAGCCCAAACTCACGTCGAAAATAGCCTTAGGTTCCCTTGATTTGCTGGACAGGCGCCTCTCGGTTTCACGCCCAGAGAATGCCTGTCTGCTTGTTCTTCGTCAGAATCGTTCTAGACTTGCGAGGGTCAAGAACGGGCCTCAAGTCTTGGAGTTCATCATGCAGGGCGACCCGAAAGTCATCGAGTATCTCAACAAAGCACTGCGTCACGAGCTCACGGCAATTAATCAGTACTGGCTGCACTACCGCTTCCTGAATAATTGGGGTCTCCTAGAGATGGCTAAGGTCTGGCGCAAGGAGTCCATCGAGGAGATGGAGCACGCTGACAAGCTCACCGACCGCATCATCTTCTTCGATGATTTCCCAAACATGCAGGTGCTCGATCCCCTGCGCATCGGCCAGAACGTCAAGGAGATTATCGAGTGCGATCTCGCCGCGGAGATGAGCGCGCGTGCCCTCTATGAGGAAGCGGCGACCTATTGCCACAGCGTAAAGGACTACGTCACGCGCGACCTCTTCGAGGAGCTGATGAGCGATGAGGAACATCACATCGACTTCCTCGAAACCCAGCTCGATCTAATCGGCCGCATCGGCCTCGAGCTCTACACCCAGAAACATGTCGGCGGGCTCAAGACCGAAGAGCACTGAATTGTTGCGCCGTCCACGGCAATGTGGCGACGAGCAGCTGTAGCGATTGGTGCCGCTCACGCTTCAGTTGTGCTCGATCGCAGGCAACCATGCACTTTGCGACCACGACGTTCCAGCGCTGCGGATGCCGTTCATGGAGGGCCTTGGTTTCGCCACCGGCATATAACGAGTTTTCCATGATTGCCGACCGGGTCCGTGCGGCGAATGGCCAAGGGTATTCTGTCCATCCTCTCGTCAGAATTGAAACCACTTTAATTTCACGGCTTCTTTCTCCCGCTCATGCCTTTGCTGATCCGCCTTGGGAGGCAGCAAGAGATCAGGGACGCATATCGTTGGAAATACGAGCTGATCTCCGGGCCGTAGTGATCAGAAGCGCGCTTGGCGCAATACGATATGCTGCGTGGGCAATTCAGGTTCTCGAGGTCTTATGTCTCAAGTCGACTGGTTGAGTCATCTCCTGCAAATCATCACCGTTACCGGCCAGCTTGAGGTCCGCTGCGCGTACGGCGCGCCATGGCGTGTTATCTGGCCTAGGGCGGCGGCGAACGAGATCCCTTACCATGTCATCGTCAAGGGCCGGGCGATTTTCGAGGACCCTGAATCGAGAACGGTGCAGGAGCTTGGGAGCGGGGATATCGTGCTGCTCCCTCACGGTTCGGCGCATGTACTGCACGACGGCAGCGGCAAAACGCCGATCAACACGCACGAAAGCAGGGGCTCTGCAGGATGGATGTTGAGCGAGAACAATGGACGGGGTGAGCAACTAGATCTGCTGTGCGGACGATTTTTCGTCGTGCCACCCCATGATCGATTAGTCCGCAACTATCTGCCAGCAAATCTGGTCGTGCGGGCTCTGAAAAACCACGGGGAAGAGGACATCGCGTCGGCATCGAGTCAACTTTCCGGACTGGTCAGCTTAATGCGAATGGAGTCCGCTGAGGATAGAGCGGGAGGACGCGCCATTCTGAACGCGCTTTCTTCGATCTTGTTCACTCTAGTTCTCCGCGCCGCGAGCGAATCCGGAAAATCCACCGAAGGCTTGTTGGCCCTTGCTGGCAATCCGAGATTGGCGCCGGCCATTGCGGCGATGTTCGCTGATCCGGCGCGACCTTGGAAGCTTCCCGATCTGGCGGATCTATGCGGCATGTCACGCGCGACATTCATGCGCCAGTTTCAGGACAAGTTAGGTCGCTCCGCCCTCGACCTGTTGACCGATCTGCGCATGAGCATGGCCGCCAACGAACTCAAGAAGCCAAGGATCAGCACGGAAGCTGTGGCTGAGACGGTCGGGTATCAATCGGTTTCGGCCTTCCGGCGTGTATTTGCGGAGAGGATGGGCATGACACCAGGCGAATGGCGCCGACTGGCGCACAACGGCGATGAGCCCGGGTCGTCGCCAAAATGATCCTTTTGAGCACCAATTTGAGCCTATAGAGGCTCGAAACGATCATTTCCGGCGGTAAATTGGGCTCCGTCATCACTTGATAACGGAGCACCCCGATGAACAACACCACTGCAACCGCTGTCGCTGCCGATCGGGAAACCTCCCGTTCGCGGGCGCGGCCGTTGCCGACAAACGCCGTGATCGAAACCATTCTGAGCCGCAGCGCTGCGAAGTATTACGACTCGACGGCCGTCCTCAGCGACGATCAGATCCGTGACCTCGTGCGGATCGGCACGTCAGCGCCGACATCCTTCCATCTGCAGAACTGGCGCTTCATCGCCGTGCGCTCACCCGAAGCAAAGGCTCGGCTGCTTCCGATTGCCTGGAATCAGCCCGCAATTACCGAAGCAGCCGTCACCTTCATCATGGTCGGCCAGTTGGCCGATGCCAGCACCGTCCCTGAGCGCTTGGCGCCCGTCGTGGAAGCCGGAATCATGCCGGCACATGTGGTGCCGGAATGGGAGGGGCCCGCGCGCGGCCTGTACGACAATCATCCGCAGCGCCAGCGCGACGAGGCTGTACGCTCCGCTACCTTCGGCGCCGCAGCCATCATCTATGCAGCCCGCTCGCTAGGCCTGGGTTCGACACCGATGATCGGCTTCGATGCAGAAGCCGTGCACAAAGAGTTCGGCCTGGCCGAACACGAAATCCCGGTCATGCTGTTGACCGTCGGGCCGGAGCGGCCCGGCAACTGGCCGCAGAAGCCGCGTCTGCCCGTGGCCGACGTGCTGCACTTCGCATAACCAACTCTGAAATCAACTATCCAAGGAGAAATATCATGGCCAGAGCTGTCGCTCTGAAGCCGGACCACGTTCCGGCCGCTTCGAAACCGACCCTCGATATGTTCACCAAGAACATCGGGTTCACGCCAAACATGCTTGCGACCTTCGCGCAAAGCCCGATCGCGTTCAACGCATGGGCCGCTCTGCTCGGCTCCTTGAGCAAGGCGCTCGACGTCAAGACCCGCGACAGTATCGGCCTTGCGGTCTCCGAAGTGAACGGCTGCAACTACTGCCTGACGGTGCATAGCTTCACGGCGGAGCATATGGCCAAGCTGCCGGCGGAGGACATTGTTCTCGCCCGAAAGGGTCACGCAACCGACCCGAAGCGGGATGCCGCCGTCCAGTTTGCACGCAAGATCATCGAGAGCCGAGGCCATGTCACAGACGCCGATCTGCAAGCCGTCCGCGATGCTGGCTACACGGATGCGAATATCATGGAGATCGTCGCGCTCGTGGCCATGTACTCGCTGACGAACTTCTTCAACAACGTGTTCAATCCCGACAAGGACTTCCCCGCAGTCGCAACGGCCGGCTCGATCTGAGCCTGCCAGTGGTATCAACCGCCTCCAAGGAGCTATGGAGGCGGTTGATGCAAGAGCTTCCTAGCCATTTGGATCCCTCGCATGAATATCCTCCATATTGATAGCAGTCCTCGCCCGAAATCGCATAGCCGTGAGCTTTCGGCGGCGGTCGTCAAGAAGCTTCTTCAGGTTGCGCCGGATGCGAGCATCAGGCGGCGTGATCTTGGAGCTGATCCTCTGCCTCACGCCACGGCTGACTACGCGGATACGCTGTCATCGCCGGCCACACTGGCGGCACCGCCTGAAGGGCGCTTTGGACCTTGCCGAAACACTCATTCGGGAAGTCGAGGCGGCTGATGTGATTGTCATTGGAACGCCAATGCACAACTTCACTATCCCTTCGGTTCTTAAAGCGTGGATCGACCAGGTCCTGCGCGTCGGCCGCACAATGGAGTCAACGCCCGTCGGGAAGGTGGGAATGCTTCCGGATCGTCCGGTTTTTATCGGCGTCGCTTCCGGCGGCGTCTTTACCGGAGAACGAGGAAATCAGCCTGATTTTCTCACGCCCTATCTGACGCTGGCACTGAACTCTATTGGGCTAAAGACGCTGCAATTCCTTCCGCTGCAGGCCACCGCGTTTATTGAAGAGGGCCAAGCTTCGCTAGCGAGCGAGAAGGTAATTGACGGTATCGACTTGACAGTCGTGCGAGAGCTTCGAGACGTCGCTGCTTGATCAGCCGTGCTCTCGAGTATCGCCAGACCGTATCGCAATGCTCTCCGTGCTCTGGACAAAGTCGCACCGGCGGCATTCTGAGGGCCCATGGCAAGCCTTGACAAGCGCCCGTTTAACCTCCGGCCCCCCCGCGGGACTATCAACACGAGGTCTTCCGATGATTAGTACGCTTCCGCAAATCGGCGACAGGATCACCGACAAATCAGCATCGCCCGATGAAAGCAGCGTTCGCGACTGGATCGGAGCAGATGGCTTCCAATACTGGGCCAAGCTGCGGACCTGGATCGATGAATCCTACCCAGAAGTTTTCGCGCCGGATTGGGTCTACGGTGGAAAGAACCGCGGTTGGTCCCTGCGTTACAAGAAGACCAAGGCGTTCTGCCACCTGGTGCCGGAATTCCGACGAGTTTCAGCTGTGGTGGTCATGGGTAGAGCAGAGCGAGAAAAGTTTGAGGAGCGGCGCTATGTTTGGCACCCGCAATTGATCAAACTCTACGATGACGCGAAAACATACATCGACGGAAAATGGCTAACGATTGCCGTCGCATCGGCAGATGATCTGCATGATGTGACGAACCTTCTGACTATGAAGCGCCCGCAAAAGTCGTGCGGTTGAAGGTCACAAGAACGCTGGTTTGCCGGCGATAGCTCCAAGGATACGAAGAGCGGTGCCTCAGGGGTGGGGAAGTGGCGGATATCCATTCAAAGCTTGCCTCCGCGACGTTAACGGGAATTGAAAACGCAGCCAGACGGTTCGCTTCTAGGCAGGCGTGGCGAGACGCTGGACATATGACATTGAACCCGTTGGCCAAATCTGTATTTTCGAAGCAGGAGATTTATCATTTTGAAGTCGACCCGCGCCAGTCCAAACATACCGGTACAGCCGAACGTCAGGCGGAGTGCGGTCATGGAAACGGCGCGGAAGCTTGGTCTGCTCGGTGGCGAAAACCGTCGGATCGGCGACCGTGTTTGCCAAGATCTGGTGGCGGCGGCGAAGAAAAAATCCGGCATATCGTCCGACACCGAGCTTATCGAGTACGCGCTGGCGGAGGTAGCACTCGAAGACGACTTCGGCACCAGAATCATCCGTCGCAAAGGCCAGGTCGCGAAAGACGTCGACCTTGAGCTTTGATCTGCTCCGTGCGCTGCAGCGGATCAAGCCGCATCGCACTGCGAACGCGATTCGCCGCCGCCACGCGAGTTGTGGGGACGACGCATCTCTGAAAGCTTGCTTGAAAGTGTGCTTTTGTCATCCTTGCCGGACAGTTGATTGGGCCCAAGCAGCGTGAGCGACGTTCTGCGGACGCCACTTCCAGGGGAGGAGTTCGTCAATGCGCTTGGCAGAGTGATCCGGCAGGCGGGCTAGGACATCGGCGAGCGTGCGAGTAGGGTGCAGACTCGCATCCAGCCAGAATGACTCAGATCTAACCACGGTGTTGCCCTGCTGAACGAAGTAAATGCGAGCCGGGCCCGTAGCCGATTCGGAGTTCGCTGACACCTCCGCCAACCGGTTTCACATCGCCCAGGTTGCCGAGCTCGCGGCGACGGATGCGGACGCGTGGTCTGGTTCTATTGTGCGTGTCATACGTTTGAGCGTGTTTTAAACGTTATAACGTGTGGTGTTGATCGCCTGCAAATGCATCATCCTGCCGGATGGGGCGGCGAAAATCTGCACACACGCGGCGACTTCTTGCCCGCAACATTCGGCGGCTTCGTTTGCAACGCGATTGGTCGCAGGATGATCTTGCGGACGCTGCCGGCGTGCGTCAGGCGCTGGTCAGCGCGCTGGAAGTCTCGACCGCTAATCCCACTCTGGAAACGCTGGACAAGGTTGCAATTGCCCTTGACGTCGAGGTCGCTGACCTGCTGATGCCGATAGCAAAGGTGTTTGCGGGACCGAGCAGGAGACGCCCCCCCGCGCGTTCTCGCGGAAGAAGCGTGGCTAAGGCCTGACCTGGACGCACGCGCGCCGAACCGCCGCTAGTCGATATCGCCGCCTCCGCTTCGCCGAATGTAGCTGCAAGTCGCGAGCTGCTAAACTCGGTATCGCTTTGCAGGGCACGCTGATCCTGCTTCGCCGAGTCCGCGTTGCGCTGAGGCCTCGCTACAGCGAGTGCGGTCCGACGCTCTACCGAATGCTTGGGGGGGCCATCGACCGAGAGGTCGCATAGCGGGAGCCCCTTGGGTGTACTGCCGAGGAGCCCGCAAGCGGGTCGGATGAGAAATTCAGCTTTCAAGCCCGGGAACCAGGCCGCTCCGAGCTTCGGGAGGACTTCAGGACGCACGCGACCCTTGCATACCCCCGTCTCCTCTTTGTTCCCCATTTGATCGCCGGAAGTTATCAAAGCGCTAAGGAGCTAACTTATTGTTTGAAAACCCTATTATTTAAGGCAAACCGGCCAGCGGATCGAAGGACGAAGCCAGCGCGTTTACAGTCCGTTGCTGTAATTGAGATGGAAATGGCTCTCCCTCAGGCGAGATCCCCTCCGGGCGGACGGCATCGCCCTCCATGCCGCCGCCGCTTGTCATCGAGGGGCGCAGCCGGCAGTCTCTTCGGCCTCGACAGACCGCCCCCGACAAGTGCCGCATATTACAAAGTCAACGGCAGATATTCTCAGTCACTACTTGACGTCCGTTAGCTCTCTTACGATCGCGGAAAGGCGACGCCTTGCCTGATGTATATCCGCCCGGCGGCGGCGAGCGGAAAGGAATTCTTGTGATTACGTCACGATATCGACGCCGCGCTCGGCCTTCCTCCGGCGCCAGCGGAGGCGACGCTTTTGTCCCCCCATCGTTACCTCCTGATTCTTCTCGAGGTAGATCTGAACCGCCTGTTCCGTGAGATGGATGCTTTGGCTCATAATCTGCGTGGTCGTCAGGCCGGCAGTCCCCGATTCTGTCAGACCGCCCTTGCGGAATTGGGTTAGCGTCAGGTGGGGTAATCCGCCTTCCTCGCAGATCTTCGCCACCGTCTCGTAGAGCCTTTTTCTGGACCAAGGTCTCGGCTTGTCTGGCGCCGATCGTTCGCAGGCGAAGAGCGGTCCGGAAGTACGATTGGCCTTGAGCTCGTCAAGGCGCTGCATCAGCGCAGGATAGAGCGGCTTACCGTCGTCATCGTGCAATAGAAAATATCGCTCCTGGTTTATCTTTTCGGCACGCACGAATACCTCCGCCTCATGATGGAGCCCGCGATATTCATTTACTGTCATTTTGTAAGGAAAGTGGCTGACGCGCGCTTCCATCTCCCACGCGAACAGTGCGATGGCCGAAACCGAGAAGAGGCCTTTGCGATCGGAGGCCCGGACGAACGTCGCGAGCTGAGGGATCGTCACGGCCGGCGCACCTTTGGAACGGTGCGGCATATAAGCGCCTTCGAACGGATTGACGCCCTTGTGGAGCAGGTGCGCGTGCTTGCGCTTGGTCCCGTTGACCATCGCCCGCAGATTGTGGATATCGTCTTTCGCTGTGCGACTGCGCTTGCGCTGCACCGGCTTGCCGTTCTGGTCGATGTCAGTGACAAAGAGGTATTCTTCATAGAAGTCATCAACCAGCGCGGGGGTGATTTGGATCATCGGGACATCCCCGAAGCGCTTGCCCGCCAACGGACCCTTTTGCATCACGTGATTGCAGCAGCGCCGAATGCTATTGACATAGGTCTTCTGCGTGATCTTGACGAGATTCTTGAAACGGACGGTGGCTTCGTACTTCCTTGATAACCACTCGAGCGTGCCGTAAAGCGGCCCGCTCTCAACCGGGATTGCCAGGCCGTTCTGTCTTCTCGCCTCAAGCAGTGGCAGGACCTCACTATCATAGGTCGCGAGCGCTGTTGTGAGGTCAGTACCAAGCGATAGGCCCGTGATAGGGAAGCCGTCCTTCCGCATTTTTGTCGAGGCCTCGAATCGGAAAAAGGTCATCTGCTTGGATTCCGACCAGTGGTGCCGAACATACGGCGGCAGCGCCGTCTGACAGAGGCACTGAATATCTTGAGCCATCTGAAGTTCTCCTTGAGCTCCGCTAAGGCTGATTTTGGCATACGCAGGGCCGTGAACTGCCTGAATGCCACCAAATTTCCGGGATGAAGCCAACCGCCGTGGGGTAGAAAGGATGGTAATGCTCAGGTCGGCATCACGGCGCCGAGTAGAGACGAGC
The DNA here is from genome assembly GCF_041357655.1 of Bradyrhizobium sp. DN3. NCBI lineage: Bacteria > Pseudomonadati > Pseudomonadota > Alphaproteobacteria > Hyphomicrobiales > Nitrobacteraceae > Bradyrhizobium > Bradyrhizobium sp. DN3. The sequence goes on from NZ_JAULLN010000007.1 coordinate 191,883, forward strand.
GGATCACCAAGCAAAGCATCGCTACCAATCCGGCTGTCGAGTCGGGACGGCTCTTGGGAAATGAGTCGGGACAGATAAAAAAATCCAGCAATGCAAGCGCCTTACGTTGACTGACGTGTGGTAGTGGCGGGATATTCGAACGAATTGTTCGAACAGGCCGAGCTGGATGGCGCCGGCTATTTCCGCATCTTGTTTCGGATCACCTTGCCGGCGCTAGCGATCCTGCTCATCGTCGCCATTCTGTTCACGGTTCTCGTGATTTTCGGCGACATGACTGTGGTGGCGCTAACCACCAGGGGCGGCCCGGGCTACGCGACCGAGATTCTCCCCTATTGGGCTTATCTTAAAGGCATCCAGGGTGGAGCGCTGAGCCAGGGCGCGGCAATCGCGCTGTTTCTGTTCCCAGTTCTGCTCGCCGTCTCCATCGTGGCCTTGCGGATGGCCTATCGCAGGCAGGAGTAGCAACCGATGCGCACGGGACAAACGCTTCGCATGGTCGGCTTCTACGCTGCACTGCTGTTGTTCTGCGCCTTCGCAATCTTCCCGGCGGGCTGGATGCTGATCACCGCCTTCAAGAGCAATGCCGATCTGTACGATCCGGCCAACAATCCGTTCTTGTTCAATGTTCCCCCGACCCTGAGCCACATCGGCTTTCTGTTCACAGAGACGAACTATCCGGTCTTCCTCTGGAATTCATTTTTCATCGGCGTCATCGTCGTCGCCATCACGCTGGTGCTCGCGGTGCCTGCCGCCTACAGCCTGGCGCGGCTGATGGGGCATTGGGGTGAGCATTCGAGCATCGCGATATTCCTCGTCTATCTTATTCCCCCCACGCTGCTTTTCATCCCGCTATACGAAGTTGTGACGTTGCTCGGTCTCGCCAACACGGTGTGGTCATTGATCCTGGTCTATCCGACGATAACGGTTCCATTTTGTACTTGGCTCCTGCTTAGCTTCTTCCGTTCGATTCCACGCGAGATCGAGGAGGCAGCCTTGACCGACGGCTGGAGCCGCGTCGGCGTCTTCTTCCGTGTGGCGCTGCCGCTTGCCGTCCCGGGTATCACGACCTGCATCGTCTTTGCCTTCGCGCTGTCGCTGAGCGACTACATCTATGCGGCCGTGTTCGTCAGTTCGACCGCGAGTCGCACCGTGAGCGCCGGGGTGCCGACCGAATTGATCCGCGGCGATATCTACTATTGGCAGGCACTGATGGCGGCGACCGCCATTGTCGGGCTTCCGCTCGCCGTGGTCTATGGCCTGTTGTTCGACTGGCTGGTCAAAGGCTTTCAGGTCGAGCTACCGCGTTCACCTCGGGCGTAAGGGTCGTTTGACTGTGTCATGCGAAAGATCGGATGAGGTATCGCAGGTCCGGCGGGTGTGGGGAAACGCGGTAGCGCCCCCCCGCTACCAATCGTACGATTTTCTCCGCCAAACTACGATTTTCCGCGACACCATGCGCTCGATGGTAGCGCTTCGGGCCGGCGACACGGGTGGTCGCCAGCGCCGGATCAATGGCGGTTGAGGCGAGCTGACGCGTCGATTGATAACAAGGCCGCGCCGCTGCCTCTACCGCCTCCGAACGCGTATCCAAGGCGGCCGGACGAACATTGATCGGCAGATCGCCAAAGCCGAGGCGTAGAACGGCGAATAAATCTCCAAACCAAGCGCCGTCACCGATTTGAAGCTCCGACTTCGGGAATGCGACCAGAAGCGCCCAACGCTCCTGCGACATCAAACGCGTCCGGGTTCGATCGAAGGCAGCACGATGCGCCGCCATCCGGCTTCACCCAATCGACAGGACTCTTCTGGTTGTTGACCCTAGGCCGCAACCGTCGAGAGCCCGGTCGCAAGGGGCCTTTGATCTCCACGTCAAACGCGCCCTGGCGGGGCGAGGAGCCTACGCATGTCTGGCGGCAGTTCATGGCGAAGCGGGCACTTTTTTCATCGATCGCTTCCCCAATCCAAACGCACTCAGGATCTTTGTTTGGATCATCTCAGCGACGTCGATGGTGTGAGACGAGCGCGAAGAGCTCGAACTTGTCATGATCGAAATCGCTCGCGCATCGCCGGTGGCGATGGCCGGGACGCCTTCGGGGAAGTGCAGCGCGGATAGAGGCGCTTGAACTTGCCATGGCTGCTCCGCAGCCACTCAAGGGGGCGCAGGAATCACGCCTTGAAATTTCCCGATCATGAGTCCGATGTGGATGTTCCCCGTTGCAAGAAATTCTGTGAGGACTCGTTACCGGAATGCCGTCCAAACACAATAATGGCAAAGAGTCGCGCGCGGAACTCTTCGGATGGGGCACACAGTTTCTAGAGCATTTTTTCGTGGAGCGTACCTGAACAGTGGAGCTTTCTTGAACGTCGTGGTCTTTGTTCAATCAATAGAAGATCACGAAGACGATTTTTTCTGTGCCCTACATTGTCCATCATGATGTCTATCAATTTCGCGTGTGGTGCCTGTTGAATGCTGAGACAGGGGATCGCCGGGCCTGAGTTGCAGAGGCTCGAGTTGTCAACAGGCGAGTACGGAGCGGAACAATCAAGCAAATCGTGTTGCGACGATGCCTGCCGCTGCGGCGGGCAAGGCGAGGATATTTTGTCGCTGCGGCGCGACGCATCCTGCATTCGGGGTGCGTCGCCGTCGTCGGTTGGTCGCTGTGCGAGCAGGCTCACGCGCTCGATTTCTTTGGCCTTTTCGGTTCCGACGATCCGCCGCCGGTCAGCGCCACGACACTGTCCTATCGGCTGGAGATTGAAGCCAAGACGCTGGATGGCAAGAATGATAGTGACGCCGAGCAGGTGTTGCGCGATGCCTCCGGCACCTATCGCCTCCGACAGGAACCACCGCCGGATGGCGAAGGTCTCGTGCGCCGGCTTCAGGCCGATATCAATCCGCTGCTCGATGCCCTTTGGGGGCTTGGCCGCTATAACGCCCAGATCGATGTAACCGTGGACGGAGTTCCCGTATCCCCCGACGAGACCGGGCTCGCCGCCGCGGCGCGTCGGGCCGACACCTTTCGCAATCGGTCGGTCGTTCCAATCAAGGTCGCCGCACGGCTCGGTCCCTTGTTCAAGCTGCGCACCGTCGATGTGGACTATGCGCGCGAGCAAGCGCCGCGTGGATTGCCGCGCCGCGCCTTTGCGCTGAAGTCCGGCGATCCCGCGATCTCGGCCGACCTGCGCGCCGCGCAGGTGAAGCTCGTGGACTGGTTCCGCAGCAACGGACATCCGCTTGCGAAGATCGCCGACGTCAAGGCCATCGTCGATCATGCGGCCGCTGCAATGGATTTTCGGCTGCGGGTCGAAGCGGGCCCCAAAGCCGGCATCGGCGCCGTCACGATCTCGGGCGGAGATGTCGACCCGAGGGTAGTGGCCACGCATGTCCACCTGACGGAAGGCGAGCCTTATTCGCCCGAGCGGCTCGCCTTGACGAAAACCTCGATCGCCAGGATCCCAGCCATCGGAGGAATTCGCATCCGCGAGGCCGACAAGCTCGATGCCAATGGCAACCTGCCGGTCTTCATCGATTTGACGGAAAGGCCGAGGCACGCGGTGGGTCTCTCGGCGAAATATTCCACCGTCGATGGTCCCGGCATTGCAGGCTATTACGAGGATCGGAACATATTCGGCGGCGGCGAGCGCCTGAGGCTCGAAGCCTCGGCCTCGCTTCTGCAACGGGTCGACGGCACGTCCTTCAACGGCTTCAATAATCTCCACGCGTCGGATTTTGGCGCGCGATTGACCGCTACCTTCATCAAGCCGGGCATGTTCGGTACGGCCAACGATCTTCTGGTCGAGGCCACTGCGTTCCGCGAGCGTGTCGGCAACAACGACCTCGGCGGTTACGCCGACGATACGGTGCGCGGCACGTTCGGCGTGATCCACCGCTTTTCGGAGGCGGCTTCGCTGCAGGCCGGCCTTCAGGTCGAGCAATCGAAATCGCTGGACGTGCTGGGGCGGGTCGACGCGACGCTGATCGGCTTCACCGCGACCGGCCGCTACGACACCACCGACAATCCGCTCGATCCCACGCGCGGTGTGCGCCTCTCGGCGACCGTCAATGCCTATCCGAAGCTGATGGGCTCCACCATCGATCTATTCGAAGGGCGGATCGCGGGCTCGGCTTACTATGCGCTCGACGAGCAGGCCAATTACGTTCTGGCGGGCCGGTTGGCCGCAGGCTCGCTTGCGGGAGCGCCGCTCGCCGAGATCCCGGATGCGCATCGCTTCTTCGCTGGCGGCGGCGGATCCGTGCGCGGTTACGGCTTCAATACCATTTCGCCGATGATGTTCGGCCAAATCACCGGTGGTCGCAGCCTGATCGAGGGCTCCGCCGAGGTGCGGGTGAGGATCACGCCCACCATCGGCCTCGTGCCATTCTTCGACTTTGGCAGCGCCTCCCGATCATCCCTGCCGGGCTTCGATGATTATGTGGGCTATGGGGCGGGACTTGGCTTGCGCTATCTCACGCCGGTCGGCCCGATCCGCCTCGATGTCGCGACGCCGCTGAATCCACGCCCCGGCGACAGCCGCTACGCAATCTATCTCAGCATTGGGCAAGCGTTCTGATGCGCATCCGACGGCCGCTCATTGTCCGTTCCGCCGTCGCCGCCCTCGGGCTCGTCTGCGTCGCTTTGCTCGGCCTCGTAGTCTACGAAATGGCGGGCGGGAGTGGCGAGAACCAGCAGGATGTGCTGGCCAGTCTTGTCTCGCGAACGCTCTCGACGCCGGCGACCCAGGTCCATGTCGGCGCCGTCGATGGAGTGTTGTCCTCGGATGCCACGGTCCGCGACGTCAGCATCACCGACAAGGACGGAGTTTGGCTGACGGTCGACAAGGCGCGCCTCGTCTGGCGACGCAGCGCACTGCTGCTGGGGCGACTGGAGATCGACCGTCTCGAGATCGGCTCCCTTGAGATCAGGCGAAAGCCGCTGCCGTCCGATCAGCCTGTCGCCGAGTCCGACCAGCCGATCCTGCCCGACCTTCCGGTGAAGGTGCAGGTGAAGGCTTTCGACCTGCGAGCCCTGACGCTTGGGCAGTCCATTCTGGGTGAAGCCCTCAGTGTCGCGGCGACCGGCAATACCGAGCTCGGCTCGCCCGCCGAAGGGCTCGTCTTCAATCTCGACGCCATCCGCAAGGATTTTCCGGGCCGCTTCAAGGCCGCTCTCGCCTACGTTCCGCAGGGAAATGCGCTGACCCTCAACGTCACGCTTGACGAGCCGGCCCATGGACTCATGTCGAAGCTCGGCCATTTGCCGGGCGAACCGCCCGTCACATTCGCACTGGGCGGCCAGGGTACGCTCGACAGCTTTCGTGGTGCCCTGAAGTTGCAGGCCGGTCCCACGATCGATGCGACCGGCACGATTACGCTTGACCGAAACGGCGCGGGCCGGGTGCTTGCAACGCGCCTTACTAGCCATCTCGGGCCGTTGTTGCCGGCAATTGCCGCGCCGGTCTTTGCCGGTGAAACCAAGCTCGACAGCACGACGCGTATTGGTGACGACGGCAGCGTCGCACTGGACGGGTTGACGCTCACGAGCCATCTCGCCCGGCTCGACGCGAAGGGCTTGCTCGGAGCCGACAAGATGATGGATTTCGCGGCTTCCATCCGCGCCCTGCCGAGCAACGGCGACGTGACCGAAACTGACCACGGCTCGATCCGCAGCCTCGTCTTCGATAGCCACGTCAACGGCTCGATCAAGGCTCCCACAGCATCGGTCAAGCTCGCGCTGTCGGGTGCTCATCTACCGGACGGAGACGTCGAGACGCTTGACGCTTCCGTCACGGCCCTCCCTCGCGCCGAAGCCAGCGATCCCGCAACGCGTATTATCCTTGACGCGAACCTGCGCGCCTCCGGCATTGCGGCACGCGACGCGAGTCTGGCGGCCGCGATCGGCAGCACCGCATCGCTCGTGCTCCACGGCGATACCGACCTGGGCGGCCGCGCCAGGATCGAGCGTCTCGAGATCGGTACCTCCACGGTTCAGGCGACCTATACAGGTGATGTCAGCGCCGATCGCCTGCATGGCCGTGCTGCCGGCACCGTGCCCGACCTCGGGTACTTTGCCGACCTTGCCGGGCTGAAGCTCAAGGGCTCGGTGGCGTTCGGCCTCGATCTCGACGCGGACCTCCAGCGTGGCAGCTTTGACGCCCGAATGTCAGGCACTGGCGAGAAGCTTGCGACGGGACTTGCAGCGCTCGATGGGCTCGCGGGCGCGCGGCTCGCACTCGCAGCCGATCTCTCTGCCGATGGCCGCGACACTTACACGGTCCGCGGCGCGTCGCTCGATGGAGCCAATGTCGCGGTTCGCGTCAAGGGAACGGTGACGCGCGACTCGAGCGACCTGTCGGCCCATGTGGACCTGCCAGATCTCTCGGCGGCCGATGCGCGCCTCACCGGTGCGGGAGCTCTCGACATCGGCATGACCGGCGGGCTCGCGCATCCCGGCGTTTCGTTCGGGGCCTCCGTGGATCGCGCCACCGCGATGCAGCGCCCCATTCCCCATCTGGAGCTCGCCGCGACGGTCAACGACATCAACGGGCTCTGTGCCGTCGACGCCAAGCTCAGCGGCTCCGTCGACGGCAACCCGGCGCGCGGGATTGTTCAAGTGAGCCGCCGATCATCGGCGCGTGACGATCGCGGAGCTCCCGCCTTTGCCGGATGGCACGCAAAGACCCTCGACATCGCGATCGGCTCGGTGTCCCTGAAGGGCGCAGGAACGGTCGACGCGCAGAGATTCGCAAGCGGGCGGATTCGCTTCGCTGCTGGGGCGCTCGCCGACCTCTCACCGCTTGTTCTCACAGAACTCGCCGGTTCGGCCTCACTCGACCTTGCCGCTTCGGCTGATGGCGGCCAGCAGTCCGTCCGTCTCGTTGGCAAGGGCGCGGGAATCCGTGCCGCCGGTATGGCCATCCGCAGTTTCGATCTGCGCGCCGATGGCGCCGATCTCTACAGCCATCCGGTGCTCAATGCGGATGCCCGGGTCAACGATGCCGCGTTCGGCGGTCAGACCGTCTCGAGCATCGCGCTAACGGCCAGGGGTAATGCCGATACGAGCGCGATCGGTCTCTCCGCCAAGGCTGCCGGCTTCGATCTCGATGCCGCGGGTGCGTTGACGTCCAAGGAGCGGACGCGGTTCGATCTCAATCGTTTCACCGCACGGCGTGGCGCCAAGGCGATCGTATTGCAGGGGCCCGCAGGCTTCACGCTCGAAGACGGCACGGTGCTGATCGAGCATCTGGCCCTCGGAATTGGGACTGGCCGCTTCACCGTCGATGGCAAGGCCGGCAAGGCGCTCGACCTCAAGGCCGTGGCAAGTGCGATCCCGCTCGGCGCGGCCGATGTCGCGGTGCCCGGTTTGGGGCTCGCCGGGACGCTTGACGCTTCAGCCGCGATCGCCGGCTCCGCGAGCGCGCCGATGGGTCAATACAACGTGGCCGTCAAGCAGCTCGCGGCGCCGCAGACCAGGAGCGCGGGCTTGCCGCCGATCGACATTGCCGCGAATGGGCGGCTCGATGGAGGCCACGCGAGCCTGAACACCACAGTTGCCGCGGGAAAAGCCGGCACGTTCACGGCGTCGGGCACGCTGCCGCTCGACGCCACGGGCCCGATTGCGCTGACCGCGAAGGGCCGCCTCGATGCCGCCGTCGCCAATGCGATGCTCTCCGCCTCCGGCCGCACCGTGTCCGGTAGCGTCGCGCTCGATGCCCGTGTCGGCGGCACGCGCTCGAAGCCCCAGATCGATGGTGTCGCCACCATGAGCGGAGGCACCTTCCGCGACAGCATGCTCGGCACGCGCCTCGATGCCATCGAGGCGAAAATCACCGCCGAAGGAGAGCGGATCGTCGTGGAGCGCCTGGCCGCGGTGACGCCCAACGGCGGCACGTTGTCAGGCTCCGGCCAAGTGAGGGTCGCCCCGGATGCAGGCTTCCCAGGCACGGTCTCGATCCGTGGCCAGCAGGCGACCCTCGCCGCCAGCGCGCTGGCGACCGCTCAGGCCAATCTCGCCCTCGACGTCACGGGCGCCCTGGCGCGCGATCCACGGATTGCCGGTCGCATCGACCTGACCCGCGTCAGTGTCGATATTCCGGACCGCCTGCCTTCGACGCTCAAGCCGATCGACGGCATCAACCATGTGAACGCTTCTGGCCAGGTCGCCGCACGCCTTGCGGCGGAGCGCAAGGCGGAGACGCTGAAAGGCAGCAAGGCACGCCCGGCGCTCTTCAACGCGTCTCTCGACGTGACGGTCTCGGCGCCGAACCACGTCTTCATCCATGGCCGCGGGGCGACTGCGGAGCTCGGCGGCTCCATTCACGTGGGTGGCACGACCAACGGTCCGGTGCCGAAGGGCGCCTTCTCGCTGTTCCAGGGCAAGCTGGTGGTGCTCGGAAAGACGTTGACCTTCACCAAGGGTAATCTCTCCTTCAACGGAGATCTCGCGCCCGAGCTCGATTTCGCGGCAGAGATACAGGCTTCCGACATCACCGCACAGGTCGGAATCTCGGGACCGGCGGCCGCGCCGGTCTTCGCCTTGCATTCGCAGCCCGAGTTGCCGCAGGATGAGATCCTGTCGCGCATTCTCTTTCAGAAGGCCTCGGGCAGCCTGACGGCCTCGCAGGCCGTACAGCTCGCAGGGGCCGCGGCTCAGTTTGCAAGCGGTGGCGAGGGAACGGTGGACCGCATGCGCCGCTCGCTTGGGGTCGACAATCTGGACGTGGGCGCCGGGGCGGGCGGTCCGATGGTCGGCGCCTCGCGCGCGATCGGCGACAGGCTGAGCGTGGGTGTGCGGACGGGCGCGAGCCCCAGCCAGTCAGGTGTGTCGGCCAATGTCGACGTGACGCGCCACATCCGCGTCGAGTCGGATGTTGATGCGAAGGGCTCGACATCCGTCGGGGTCGGCACGCGATTCGAATGGTAACGCAAAAGCGATTGTTCGACCCATCTCGGCTCATCCGAGAGGGGCGATCATGTGTCGTGCCGCGAGAACGCGAAGGCGCGTCTGCTGTTTGAAAATCGAAGCTGCATGGCAAATCGATGTCCCCTGGCTGGAGCGCTCGCAGCGTGAGCGGCGACGAGGTCGGCGATTGCGTCGAGCGGAGGCGCGGTGTCCGCGGGCCTCATCCCCCGAAGCCGTAGTAGTCGCGCACCGCCGGCTCGCGCAGCTCGCCCGGCTCGAAGACCTCGATGACGACGCCATCGGGCGCGCCGAGCATGAAATAGCCGCCACCTCCGCCGAGGCGGCGGATCGGATTGGGAATATGAAGGTTCGCGGCCTTCATGCGCTCGTACAGCTCGTCGATGCCGACGACCTGCATGCCGAGATGATGGACAGCGTTCTTGCCCTCGCCGCGCGGCAGTTGGTCGTAGAGGTGGATGGCGCCAATACCGACCTTGATAAAGACATTCCGCGCACCCGCGACATCGCCATCCCACATCACCACGGCATCGAACCAAGTCCTATAGAAGTCGATGGTGGCATCGACGTTGGATGCAAACAGATGCACGTGCTGCAGGTGGTAGCGGCGAACGAGGACACCGACACGATCAAGCTGTTCAAGCGCGACCATACCAGCGGCGGCCTCGTTGCTACAGAGCGGGCCATCCATGTTGGAAGTCCCGTTTGCATTCTCGTCAGGCCAGGTTGATCTGGAGCTCATCTCAAGTAACGAGCCAGCCCGCGCAGCTTCGCTCCTCATGCAGCCAAGCTTCTGGAGTTACTAGGGATTTCCTTTTTTGGAATGTGATGGCGGATCCCTCCCCCGCTACCGACGACCTTCAAGGCGCATCATCGATCGACGTCTGGCCAAGTCCGCGCCGCGTAGCCGAGCTCGCGGGAGCAAAGGAACTCTTGCGCATGATCGCGGCTTGAATCCGCGGGCCAGCGTCGCCGCCGATTGCTGGTCTGCACGGCCCCGCCTCCAAGCCCCCATACTCCCCAAGGATGGGGCCGTGCTTTAGAGCAGGAGATGCCCATGCCTGAGCCGACCGAGCAGGACATCAGAGAACGCGCGCACCGACTGTGGGAGCAAGCTGGCAAGCCCGAAGGTCGTGAGGACGAGTTTTGGCAGGCGGCCGAGCAGCAGTTGCGCAACGAGGACAAGTCGAACACCACGCGGACGCCGGATACGCTGTGACCCGCAAGAAATGCCCCTTCTGCCACGGTCTGGGATGGGTCTGCGAAAACCATCCGCTCCGGCCTTGGAGCGAGAAGTTGGGCGGCTGCCGGTGCGGTGAGGGGATGCCCTGCACCTGCAACACGACCGAAGATCCCGAAACAAGGGCCGTGATCGTCGAGGCGGATACGACGTGGCATTAAAGCTTGATCCGGAAAAGTGCGAAGCGGTTTTCCGGAAAGATCATGCATAAACAGAAACCTGAAGCGCGATGACGATTCATCCAAATCTCATCGCGCTTTAGAACCGTCACGGCCGGCTCAGTTCGAAATGGCGGTCTGCGTCTGCACTGCACGCGGAACGGAACTCTCGAGAATGAATTGAGGCTCTAAGCAGCATGAGCTGTGGTGCGGGTCCGTTCGCAGGGCGCGGTGTTCACCGTGGACGAGCAGCAAAAGATAGAGCACCAGATCGAGCTCGCAACGCGAGCGGCGGTGCTCGCCAAGGACGAAACCACTGTCACGCGATTCAGGAGCTTTGCCGAGGAGCTGACGCAGAAGCTCCTCCGCATGATGCGGCGCGGCAAGGTGCGGGCTCGCGCCTACGAACTCTGGGAGCAGGCCGGCCGTCCGGCCAACCGCGACTTGGAATTCTGGCTGGAGGCTGAGCGGCAAGTGGAAGAAGAGCGCGAACAAAGGAAAGGCTTTTGACCGAAATAGCGACGATCGCCGCCGGCGCTGATGATGCCCACATTGGCCGCAAGGCGCTGGCGCCGGCCGCCCCTCTTGTTGCCATAGAAAAAAGCCGCCGAGGTCTTCACCCTGACGGCTTCGAAAGTCCGTAGCTGTTGATCGCCTCCCCAGCCTCGTGCGTACCGCCGTTACCTTGTTTGCGGCCATGCACGATTGTTGTAGGCGAGGGCGAGTGATTCTGCTGTGACCTGAATCACACAGTGGAAAGATGACGGAGGTCCGGTGCAAAGGCGTCCGTGGCGCCCTCACTGGCCTGCTCGTCAGGTGCGATACCAGCTCGCTAGATTCCACGTCGTGACGTCCCAGCCCGACATGTCGACCATGAGGTTGTTGACGTTCGCGTTGACGACGTTGCGGGAGAGCAGCGGCAGGAAGACGTTAGCCTCGCAAAAGGTCTCGTCGACCTTGATCAGCAGTGCCGCGCGCTTGACCGGGTCGAGCTCGTTCTGCGCGGCCTTGTAGGCCTTGTCGGCTTCGGGATCGGACCAGCGCGAGATGTTGCGGCCGAGCCATTTGTTGTCCTTGCTGGCGATCTCCCAGGAGACACACTGGTTCAGGAAGCGCTCCGGATCGGGCTGCGGCTGCGTGGTGTTGTACATCTCCATGTCGGCGTAGAATTTCGAGTAGGTGTCGGGGTTGCCCACATCCGAGGAGAAGAACACCGATGCAGTGACCGCCTTGATCTCGATCTCGATGCCGGCCTTCTCGCAGGCCTGCTTGATGATGGCCTGCGTCTTCTGGCGCGGGGCGTTGGTCGAGGTCTGGAAGACGTATTTGAGCTTCTTGCCGTCCTTCTCGCGGATGCCGTCCGCGCCCTTCTTCCAGCCGGCCTCGTCGAGGATCTTGTTGGCCTTGTCGATGCTGAACTCGTATTTGAGCTTGGGCGACTTGAACTGCTTGGGCGCGTTGACGAAGCTCGCGGTGGCGACACCGCCGCGGCCGTAGATGAATTTCTGGATCGAATCGCGGTCGAGCAGGAGGTTGATCGCCCGGCGCACGGCCGGATCGGACAGCGTCGGATGCTTGGTCTTGGCGTTCGAACGCTCGCCGTCGACCTCGGTCCACGGGTCGGTTGTGTTGAGGATGATGAACTCGACATTGCCGGACGGCGTGATGTCGAGCTTGCCCTTGCCGCTCGCCTCCATGCGCTTGAGGACCTCCTCCTCCACCTGCATGTTCCACGCGAAGTCATATTCGCCGGTCTGCAGCACCGCGCGCGCTGCCGATACCGCATCGCCGCCACCCTTGATCTCGAGCGTGTCGAAATGCGGCTGGTTCTTGACGTGATAGTCGAGGTTGCGTTCGGCGCGGATCAGGTCGCCGGGCTTGAACTCGACGAATTTGTATGGGCCGGTGCCGACCGGCTTCAGATTGGCCGGTGCCTCGCGCGATTTGGCGCCGCTATAGTCGCCGAAATGATGCTTTGGCAGGATCTGGCCGACCGAGCCGACGAAGGGATCGGCCCAGAACGGCGTCGGCGCCTTGAAGATCACTTTGATGGTGTGGTCGTCGATCTTCTCGACCTTGATGTCCTTGTAGGATCCCGTGGTGTAGGCCGCAGTTGCGAGATCCGCGGCGTACTGCCAGGTGAAGACGACGTCGTCGGCGGTGAAGGGCTTGCCGTCGTGCCATTTGACGCCCTGCTTCAGCTTCCAGATCACGCTCGTGCCGTCCGCCGCAAGGCTGCCGTTCGCCTTGGTCGGGACCTCGGCGGCGAGGCAGGGGATCAAATTGCCCTCCTTGTCCCAGCCGGCGAGCGGCTCGAAGAAGACGCGCGAGGCCATCTGGTCCTTGGTGCCGATCGCGAAGTGTGGATTGAGCAGGGTCGGGGCCTGCCAGAACAGGAGCTTGAGCGGGCCGCCGCCGCCCGCCTTGGCCGGCTTGTAGGGCAACGTGGCGTCCGCCATCGCCACATCGTTCCAGACCAGGATCTGGCTCGCGATCGGCGCTGCGATTCCGATCGCAGCCACCTTTTGGATGAACGAGCGTCGCGACAGCGTGCCTTGCTTCACCTCCGCGACCAGATTGCGGATTTCGTTCTCGTTCATCGGATGACCTCCACCTCGAAGACAAATCGTCGCCAGCAGCCATCATGTTGCATCATGCATAAGGCGGCAATGCCGGCAAGGCCGCAAGGCCCTGCGACGAAATGACGATGTGGAGCACCCCTGCGGGCGACGACCCGGATCGCCGCCCGAGAGCACCCAGGCGGCGATCCAGTGCGAACTTACGTGAACTTGGGGAAGTTCTAAGGCCGCGCCGAAACGCTAACCCGGTCGCAGCAGCTGCATCAAGTTTCGTGATGTTGCCCCAGTCGGAGATTCATTGCAGCCGCCAGGAAATTGCCACACATGACCCCTTGGAGCGCTGACCTTAGCGGATGCTGACAACACCAATCGCCAGCACCGTGACGCGCCTCTGCGGAAGGCGCCGTCGCCGTGATTTCGTTTCCTGTTTGGTGCCGAATGGAGAAAGTGCGCCCGTCACGACCTGCCAATATGGATTTCAATTTCATTGATTTCGCGCGGCAGAGAAGCGAATACGGTTCCATCATTGCCGAAGACCCACGGAGACCAAGATGTCGTTTCGCCTTCCCCTGATCCTCGCGACCGTGCTCGCTGCCTGGTCGGCCGCAGCCACCGCCGAGACCATCAAGATCGGCGTGACGCCGGGACCGCACGCGCAGATCCTGGAGGCGGTGAAGCCGATCGCCGCCAAGCAGGGCCTCGACATCCAGCTGATCGAGTTCTCCGACTATGTCGTGCCGAACGCGGCGCTCGATGCCGGCGAGATCCAGGCCAATTCATTCCAGAACCAGCCCTACCTGGACAACCAGAAGGCCGACCGCGGCTACAAGATCGAGGCCGTCGCGCTCACCGTGAACTTCCCGATCGGCGTGTATTCGAAGAAGCACAAAGCCTTCGCCGATATTCCCGAGGGCGGCAAGGTCTCGATTCCGAACGATCCAACCAACGGTGGTCGCGTGCTGCTGCTGCTGCGCGACAAGGGCGTGATCAAGCTGAAGGAGGGCACCGGCTTCAAGCCGACGGTGCTCGATATCACCGAGAATCCCAAGAAGCTGAAATTCATCGAGGTCGATGCGGCGCAGGCGCCGCGCGCGCTCGACGATGTCGACGCCGCCGCGATCAACACCAATTATGCAACTCAGGCGGGACTCGATCCCGTCAAGGATCCGATCCTGCGCGAGGACCCGAAGGGGCCCTATGTCAACCTGATCGCCGTTCGCAGCGCGGACAAGGACAAGCCCTGGGTCAAGACCCTCGTCGACAGCTACCACACGCCCGAGGTCAAGGAGTTCGTCCTGACCAAGTTCAAGGGCGCGGTGCTGCCGAGCTGGTAGGCAGTCTGCCCAGGCTTCAGCGCAGGGGCGATGCCGACGGGCAGCCCTGCGCAATGCCCGCTTGTCTGGAGCTGCGGCAATCGACATCATCGGGGCCCATCCTCGCCCGGCAGGGGTCGTATGAAACGCTTTGCAAACCTGAAACGACTGGGATTTTTCACGCGGCTGCTCGACGAGGCTCCCCCGGCCGAGCGATATCGCTTCGCGGCCGAGCAGATCGTGCGCGCGGAAAAGGCGGGGCTCGATTCCGCCTGGATCGCCCAGCACCACTTCCACGAGCGCGAAGGCGGCCTGCCGTCGCCCTTCGCCTTCCTCGGCTACGTCGCCGCGCAGACCTCGCGCATCCGCCTCGGCACCGGCATCGTCACCTTGCCGCTCGAGAGTGCCGTGAGAGTGGCGGAGGATGCCGCGGTGCTCGATCTGCTCTGCAATGGCCGTTTCGAGCTCGGCGTCGGCACTGGCGGCAACCCGTCGGCCTTCGCTGCCTTCGGTCTCGATAGCGCGCAGCGCAACGAGATTTTTGCCCGTAATCTCGACGTCGTCCGCACCGCGCTGGCCGGCAAGCCGCTTGATGGTGGCGACACGCTCTATCCGCTGCGGCCGGAATTGGACAAGCGGATCTGGCAGGCGACATTCTCGGTCGCGGGCGGTGCCCGGGCCGGCAAGGCCGGCGATGGCTTGTTGCTGTCGCGCACCCAGCCGCGGGCCAAGGAGGCGCCGCGTGCAACGCTGGCCGAGATCCAGAATCCGATCATCGATGCCTATCTCGACGCGCTGCCGCCGGGACGCGAGCCGCGCATCATGGCCTCGCGCAGCGTCTTTGTCGCCGACGACCGCACTGAGGCGATGCGCTTTGCCGACATCGGACTGCGGCGCGCGCTGCCGCAATTCCTCAAGGGCGGTCACGCCAGGCCCGGCGAGACGCTGGAGGAGATGATCACCGCGTTCGACACCCATGTCGGCGCGGCCGACGACGTCATCGCCTCGCTCCGCACCGATGCTACGCTGGAGCGGGTGACCGATCTGGTGTTCCAGGCGCATTCGGTCGATGCGCCGCATCCCTACATCCTGCGCTCGATCGAGCTGGTCGCGGAGAAGGTCGCGCCGGCGCTTGGTTGGACCCCGACGGCGCCCGACGTGGCGCTGGCGGTCTAGTCGGAATGAGTGTGATCGTGCTGCACGAGGCTGAATGATGGCAACAAAAGATATCATCGACGCGCTCGCCGGGATCGAACCGGGATCGGCTCTGGATGCCATCCGCGCACGCCGCCTTCAGGCGCGCGAGAACGCGCAGAAGAGCTATCTTTCACTGTTCGAGCCGATCGACGCCAGTGATTTCTCGCTTGTGGAGCGTGTCGCAGTCGCGGCTTTCGTGACCGGGCTCCATGGCGAGTCTCCCGTCGCAGCCTTCTATCGCGAGAAGCTTGCAGCGAACACGGATGGAGCGGCGCTTCTCGCGGCGATCCAGGTCGAGATCGAGCGCGGCCAGACGTCGGGCCCGTATGGCGCGTTTCCGGACGGCCCGTTGTCGATCGAGAACAAGGCCGGCCTGATCTATCGCGTGAGCGCAGAGCGTAAGCCCGATCTCGGCGCCCGGCTTGTTGCGGCGCTCGAGCATGCGCATCTCCTGGTGTTCCGGCCCCGCGATGCGGCCGCTTCCGACATGAAGGCGCTGCTGGCCGCCGGCTGGTCGAACACCGGCATCGTCACCTTCTCCCAGCTCGTTGCGTTCCTGTCGTTCCAGGTGCGCGTCGTCACTGGCCTGCGCGTGCTCGGCGCTTCGCTCGGGCGCACCGCGGCCGGCGCGTAAGGAGATCGCATCATGACCGCTGCAAACAATGTCAATCCGCCCGTCGTCTTCACCCAGGACGAGCTCGGCTGGGTGTCGTGGATCGATCCGCTGCCCGAGGCAGAGCTGACCGAACGGCATTTCGCCGGCCTCGTCGATCGCGCCCGCGCCAAGTCGGAATATTTCCGCCTGCTGGTGCGCGATCCCGAGGTGCTGGAAGCCCGCACCAAGACCGACAAGGACATCTTCTACAACGTTGCCGACGGCCTGCCGCGCGCCGAGCGCGAGCTCGCGGCGGCAGCGACGTCGCGCTACAACGGCTGCATCTATTGCGCCTCCGTGCATGCGCGCTTCGCCAGCACCTACTCCAAGCGCCGCGACGACGTGCAGCGTCTGCTCGACGAAGGCGTCAGGGCCGATCTCGGCGAGCGCTGGAATGCCGTCGTCAAGGCGTCGGTGGCGCTGGCCGCAACGCCGATCGCGTTCGGCCCCGATAATGTCGAGGAGCTGCGCCGCGCCGGTCTCGATGATGCCGAGATCGTCGACGTCATCAATGGCGCGTCATTCTTCAACTGGGCCAACCGGCTGATGCTGTCGCTCGGCGAGCCCTCGAAATAGGCAATCGCAGCGGCATAGAAATTGCTGCTTGTTTCAACACTGAGTGGATGGAGCCGTGCATGAGCAACATCGATCGTCGGTCCCTGGTCAAGGGCTCGCTCGCCACCATGATGGCAGGAGCCGCCTTCTCGCGCGCAGCCTTCGCGCAATCCTCCGAGCCGATCCTGCTCGGCGTCAGCGGTCCCTTGACCGGCCCCAACGCGCAATATGGCGCGCAGTGGAAGCAGGGCTTTGATCTCGCGCTCGACGAGATCATGGCTGCCGGCGGCATCAACGGCCGCAAGCTCGCCTACCAATTCGAGGACAGCCAGAGCGATCCGCGCCAGTCGGTGGCGATCGCCCAGAAATTCGTCTCCGATCCCCGCATCGTCATGGAGCTCGGCGACTTCTCGAGTCCCGCCTCGATGGCGGCCTCGCCGATCTATCAGCGCGGCGGCCTCGTGCAGTTCGGCTTCACCAATTCGCACCCCGATTTCACCAAGGGCGGCGACTTCATGTGGAGCACATCCGTGAGCCAGGCCGACGAGCAGCCGCTGCTGGCGTCCTACGCCGTCAGGCGCCTCGGCCTGAAGAAGCTCGCGGTGCTGCACCTCAACACCGATTGGGGCCGCACCAGCCGCGACCATTTCGTCAAGGCGGCCAAGGAATACGGCGCCGAGATCGCGGTGACCGAAGGCTACATCGCGGAGGAGCGCGATTTTCGCTCCACCCTGGTGCGCGTGCGCGATGCCAATCCCGACGGGCTGATCCTGATCTCCTATTATTCGGACGGCGCGCTGATCACCCGTCAGGCGCGCCAGGTCGGTCTGAAGCAGACCATCTGCGCGGCAAGCTCGGTCTACTCGCCGAAATTCCTGGAGCTCGGCGGCGAGGCGGTCGAGGACGTCCATCTCGGCACGCGCTATTTCCCCGAAGACCCGCGGCCCGAGGTGAAGAAATTCATCGCGGGCTTCAAGGCGAAATATGGTGGGCAGGAGCCCGACGCCTTCAACGCCTATTCCTATGACGCGATGAACATGGCCGCTGCCGTCCTCAAGATCGGCGGCACCGACCGCCGCGCCATCCGCGACGCCTTCGCCAAGGTCAAGGACGTCTCCAGCGTCATCTTCGGCTCGGCGACGTTCGACGTGGCGAGCCGCCGCGTCAAAGGCGCCATGAACGCCGAGCTCGTCGTGCGCAAGGGTCAGTTTGCGCTCTGGGACGGCAAGCCGACCTGACACGATGGCCGGAGCATCCGCTCCGGCCGCTTCTCTCAACTTGGACCATCGCGTGGCTTCCTGGCTCGACTACACGATCAATGGGCTGATCGTCGGCAATGTCTATGCCCTCGTTGCGGTCGGGCTCGCGCTGATCTTCGGCGTCAGCCGGTTGATCAACTTTGCCCAGGGCTCGATCTATCTCGTCGGCGCCTATATCGGCTGGGTCGCAGTGGTGCAGCTGCATACGCCGCTGCCGCTCACCATCATCGTGGTCGCGGTCGCTGCCGCGATCGTCGGGTTGATCATCGAGCGGTTCGGCCTCCGTCCGCTGCAGAACTCGGTGCGTATCGCGCCGCTCTTGGCGACGATCGGCATCAGTTTCGTGCTCGATCAGCTGGTGATGCTGACCTTCTCGCCCAATCCGCGCGCGCTGCCGAGCCAGTTGCCGGACGTCCGCTTCCAGGTCGGGAACGGCACGATCGGGCCGCTTGATCTGCTCATCGCCAGCGTCGGCATCACCAGCGCGCTGCTGCTGTTCGTGTTCCTGCGCTACACCAAGCTCGGCTGGGCGGTGCGCGCCACCGCGCAGGACCGTGACGCCGCGATGCAGATGGGCGTCGACGTCAACCGCGTCAATCAGGCTGTGTTCGGCATTGCGGCGGCGCTCGGCGGCGTCTCCGGCATGCTGGTCGGCATGTACTACAACCAGATCGACACCGCGATGAGCCTTCAGGCCACGCTCAAGGGCGTCGTCGCGGAAGTCGTCGGCGGCGCCGGCAACGTGCCGGGCGCGGTGGTCGGCAGCCTGCTGCTCGGATTGGTCGAGAGCTACGGCGTCGCCGCGTTCGGCACCAGCTACCGCAATCTGTTCGCCTTCCTGCTCTTGGTCGTCGTGCTCGTGCTGCGCCCGAACGGCCTGTTTGCGAGTGCCCGGCAGGCGCCGCCGGAGCCACTCACCGGCACCTTCATCGCGCCGAGCCGTCCGGTGCGCATTCCGCGCTGGGCCTTGCTGGTTGCCGTCGGTGGGTTCGCAATCCTGCCGCTGTTCCCGGTGTCCTTCTACGTGCTCCAGACCCTGATCAATGCCTGGCTGCTCGGCATGCTCGCGCTCAGCCTCACGCTGGTTGCGGGCACGGTGGGCCAGGTCTCGCTCGGCCATGCCGCGCTGCTTGCGATCGGCGCCTACACTGCCGCGCTGCTGTCGCTGGCGTTTTCCGTTCCGGTCGGCCTCGCCATCATCGGCGGCGGCCTGATGAGCGCTGCGCTCGGCACGCTCCTGATCTCGCCGTCGTTCCGTTTGCGCGGGCATTACGTCTCGATCGCAACGCTCGCCATCGGCGAGATCGTGTCGCTGGTGATCCTGAACTGGGAGAGCGTCACGCGTGGCCCGATCGGCATCTCCGGCATCCCGCCGTTGTCGCTGTTCGGCTACGACCTGATCAGCCCGGCGTCGGTCTACTGGTTCAGCCTTGCGGTGATGGTCGTGCTGGCGCTGCTGCAGGGCCGCCTGCTTGTCTCGCATCTCGGCCGCAGCTTTCGCGCCATCCGCGACGACGACATCGCCGCGCGCGCCTATGGCCTCAGCCTGAACCGCTACAAGTCGCTGGCTTTCATTTTCGGCGGCTTCGCCGCCGGCGTCAGCGGCGGCATCGCCGCGCATCTTTATTCCTACATCAACCACGAGACCTTCAACACGCAACAATCGATCCTGGCGCTGACCGTCGTCATCCTCGGCGGCCTCGGCAACGTCGTCGGCGCAATTCTCGGATCGGTGGCGCTGGTCGGCCTGCCCGAGGTGTTCCGGATCGCGGCGGAGTATCGCATCCTGATCTACGGCATAGTGCTCTTGCTGCTCGTGCGGTTCAGGCCGCAGGGCCTGTTGGGGACGATCTGATGTCCGAGCAGCACATGCCCATGTTGTCCTTGCGCGGGTTGACGCGGCGCTTCGGCGGTCTCACCGCGGTCGACGCCATCGATCTCGACCTCGCCAGGGGCGAGCTGATCAGCATCATCGGCCCGAACGGCGCCGGCAAGACGACGCTGTTCAATCTCGTGACCGGTCTCGACCGGCCCGATGCCGGTACCGTCAGCTTCGCAAGGCAGGACATCACGGGTCTGTCGCCGGAACGGCTCGCAGGCCAGGGCATTGCGCGCACCTTCCAGCTCGGCCGCGTCTTCGGCAATCTCAGCGTCATGGACAACGTCCTGATCGGCGCCCACACGCGGTTGCGCGCAGTGAAGCCGGCCGTGCCGGTGATCGGTCCGCTGCTGGAATTGGGGCTGGCGCTGCTGCGTCCTGCGAGTGTCAGGGACGAGGAGGAGCGGCTGCGCGAGGAGGTGAAGGTCATTCTCGCCCGCTTCGGCGAACGGCTGCTTCCGCGGATCGACCAGCCCGCCTATAGCCTCTCCTATGCCAACCGCCGCCGCGTCGAGATTGCACGTGCGCTGGCGCTGAAGCCGCGCCTGCTGCTGCTGGACGAGCCGACCGCCGGCATGAACCCGACCGAGACCGCGGAAATGCAGACGCTCGTCGCCGAGCTCAAGGCGGAGGGGCTGACCATCCTCCTGATCGAGCACAAGCTGGAGATGGTGATGCGGCTGTCCGACCGCGTCATCGTCATGGACGAGGGCAAGAAGATCGCGGAAGGGCCGGGCGAAATGGTGCGGAGCGATCCCAAGGTGATCGAGGCCTATCTCGGCCACGGCCTCTCAGGAGCGGCGGAGCAGGAGAGCGCGGCATGACGAACCTTTCTCCCGCACCGCTGCTGGCGCTGTCTGATGTCAACACCTTCTATGGCCAGGCCCAGGTGCATTTCGACCTGTCGATATCGGTCGCACGCGGCCACATCGTCTGCCTGCTCGGCGGCAATGCCAGCGGCAAGTCGACGACGATGAAGATCATCCTTGGCCTGGTGAAACCGCGCTCGGGCGAGGTGACCTTTGACGGCGCCTCGCTGATCGGGCTGACCACGCCGCAGATCGTCCGCCGCGGCATCGCCTCGGTGCCGGAGGCGCGGCGGCTGTTCGCGGACATGAGCGTGCGCGAGAACATCCTGATGGGCGCTTTCGTGCGCAACGATCGCGATGTCGTGGCCCAGGATCTCGACAGGATGCTCACGCTGTTCCCGAAGCTCGGCCAGCGGCTGTCGCAGCGCGCCGGTTCGCTCTCCGGCGGCGAGCAGCAGATGGTGGCGATGGCGCGCGCGCTGATGAGCCGTCCCCGCATGATCGTGATGGACGAGCCGACCATGGGCCTGTCGCCGCTCTATGTCGACCGCGTGCTGGAGCTGATCCGGACCATCAATCAGGACGGCGTCTCGGTGTTCATGGTCGAGCAGAATGCCAGCCTCGCGCTCGAGATCGCGCATGAAGCCTATGTGCTCCAGACCGGCAAGATCGTGCTCTCCGGCCCGGCGCGGACGCTGAAGGACGATCCCCGCATCCGCGACGCCTATCTCGGCGGCTCGGAGGCTGCGTAGTAATTGGAGCGCGCCGTCATCTCCCCATCGTCATGGCCGGGCTCGTCCCGGCCATCCATGTCTTGTGGCACGAAGAACGTGGATGCCCGGGACAAGCCCGGGCATGACGACTTTCTCCGGGGCTAGTCAGTGTGATGATTCTATGAAAAAATCATACCGCTGGCGCGACGGGGCGTGCAACGGACGGAATGATTGTCGTGACGAGATGGTCTTTGCGGGCGGTCGAGCCCGGAGCGGCGCTGCTGTTCGGCGCGCTCATTGCCGCCAACATCGCCGCGTGGGCGTGGGCCTTTGCGCTGTTTGGCGATCGGCCGACGGTGATAGCGACCGCGCTGCTGGCTTGGGTCTTCGGCCTCCGCCACGCCGTCGATGCCGACCACATCGCCGCGATCGACAACGTCGTGCGCAAGCTGATGCAGGCGGGCGGCGCGCCGCGCAGCGTCGGCCTCTATTTCGCGCTCGGCCATTCCACCGTCGTCGTGGTCGCGACCATGCTGCTCGCGCTTGGCGTGGTGAGCCTTGGCGGCGACAGCCTGCTCAAGGAGATCGGCGGCGTGATCGGCACGTCGGTATCGGCGCTGTTCCTGCTTGTGATCGCGGCCATCAACCTCGCTATCTTCGCCGGCCTGTGGCGGACGTTTCGCGCGGCGCGGGACCAAGGTATCCATGACGCCGCGGGCCTCGATGCGCTGCTGGCCAATCGCGGCGTCCTGGCGCGCCTGCTCGGGCCGATGTTCCGCCTGGTGACAAAGCCGGGGCATATGTACCCGCTCGGCTTCCTGTTCGGGCTTGGTTTCGACACCGCGACCGAGATCGGCCTGCTCAGCATTTCCGCCAGCGAAGCCGCGCGCGGTACCTCGCTCGCCGATATCCTGGTCTTTCCGGCGCTGTTTGCATCAGGCATGGCGCTCGTCGATACCGCCGACTCCGCGTTGATGGTGAGCGCCTATCGCTGGGCCTTCGTCGATCCCCTGCGAAAACTCTGGTACAACCTCACGATCACCGGCGCCTCGGTCGCAGTGGCGCTCTTCATCGGAGGCATCGAGGCGCTCGGCCTGATCAGCGATCGGTTCGATCTCTCCGGCGGCCCGTGGGCGGTGGTCGAGGGCCTCAACGAGTCGCTGGCGAATGTCGGCTTCGTCGTGATCGCGCTGTTCGCGATCGCCTGGCTCGTCTCGGTCATACTCTATCGCCGCATGTTCTCGGATGACGCGCGACGCTCGCCGGATGCGGCCCGCGGCTTCGATGCGACCGAGGCGGCGTAAGTGAGGAGACGCCCCTGAATCCGCCAGCTCAGAGCGCGGCGGCGCTTTGCGCGGGCTCCGCCGGCAAATCATCGCCATTGGGATCGCCCGGCGCCGTCGCCCAGGCCAGCTCCACCAGCGTCACGATCCGGCGGCCGCCGCCGTCGAGCTGGCAGACGATCAGGCCCTGCTCCTCCATATAGCTGAGCAGCCGCTGCGCGCGGCGCAGCGAGTGCGAGCCATAGGCGCGCGCGATCGCGGCATCGCCGGGACACGGCCAGCCTTCCTTCGCCGCGCGCGCGATCATCATGAACACGCCCTGCATGTCGTCGGGCAGGATCGAGGCGCGCAGCGACACGTCCTGCCAGGCGTCGTCGTCGGCGAGGTCAGTGCCGAGCCCGGCGCGGGCGTGCGTCAGCATGCGGCGGAATTCGTTGAGATCAGGCACGGCCGCGCCGAGCCCCTCGATGCGGCAGCGGACCACGAACTCCTGATAGAGCACGCCGATGGCGCGGAAGCCGGCATCGGGCTCGGCGAGCACGGCACGAAGGGTACGATCCACGCGCTCGCGCCGCTCCGCGAGCTCTTCGGCGCTGACCGGAAGCTCGATCGGCTCCGCGCGCGCTTCCGGCGCAGCTGCCGCCTTTGCGGCGCGGAGCTGCTCGAGCAGATCCGGTGCGGGCCGGCGCTGCGGGCGGCTGGCATCGGGCGGCGGCGCCGCCAGGATCACGGCGCGCGCATCTTCCAGCGTCGCTTCCGGCAGCGGCATCAGCCGCGGTGTGGAATTGCGCGGGCTCGTGTCGGTCGGGCCGATGTTCAAACGCAGGGGACGCCGCGACAGCGCCGGTCCCAGCGCCATGAATTGGCCACGCTCGAGATCGCGAAAAGCTTCGGCCTGCCGCCGCTCCATGCCAAGCAGGTCGGCGGCGCGCGCCATGTCGATGTCGAGGAAGGTCCGGCCCATCAGGAAGTTGGAGGCTTCCGCCGCGACGTTCTTGGCGAGCTTGGCCAGACGCTGGGTCGCGATGATGCCGGCGAGCCCGCGCTTGCGGCCGCGGCACATCAGATTGGTCATGGCGCCGAGCGACAGTTTTCGCGCCTCGTCCGAGACTTCGCCCGCCACCGCCGGCGCGAACAGCTGCGCCTCGTCGACGACCACCAGCATCGGGTACCAATGATCGCGGTCGACGTCGAACATCCCGCCGAGGAACGCCGCGGCGCGCCGCATCTGGTTCTCGGCGTCGAGCCCTTCGAGATTGAGCACGGTGGAGACGCGATGCAGCCGCGCGCGCTCGCCGGCGACCTGAAGGCCGCGCTCGGTGTGATCCTCGGCCTCGATCACCAGATGGCCGAAGCGCTCGGCCAGCGTGACGAAGTCGCCTTCGGGGTCGATGATGGCCTGCTGCACCCAGGGCGCGCTCTGTTCCAGCAGCCGCCGCAGCAGATGCGATTTGCCGGAGCCCGAATTGCCCTGAACCAGGAGGCGGGTCGCGAGCAGTTCCTCGAGGTCCATGGCCGCCGCGGCACCCGCCGTGGTCTGCCCCATCTCGATCGCAACCGTCATGTCCCCGACTCAAGTCCCGTCATTCGCGGACAGGGGCTTATCAACCCGGCCGGGGCGCGTCGAGCGCTACCGCGCGAATCAGGCCGTGTTGCCCACGGCGGAGTTCAGAGATGATGCGACAACCGTAGAAGCGCGGGCCAATAGGGCGGTTGCGGATCGTCGTCCTCATTCTCGGGGATGGTGCAGGATCCGAATTCCTGCCTGATCCGTTCGATCTCGGCGATGCGCTCGTGCAGCCGCTGCAAATGCTCGGGCGACTTTGCGCGCCAGAACCGGAAGGTGTCGGCGGTGAGCGGCAGGAATGCGGTGCCGAACAGCGTCGGATCGGGAACGACGGTGTGTCCCAGTAGCAGGAACCGCTCGGTGCCGGACACGACAAGGGTCGCATAGCCGCGGTTTCCGATCCGCCTGATCCCATTCAGCGACCATTCGGCAAGCTTGCTGAAATACGGCTCCTCGCGCCAGCGGTCGGGACAATCATCATCGACCGTGACGTTGACGGCGTCCTGGCTGAAATGCACCACGATGCCCGACTTCGCCGGAAACCAGTCGTCGTCGAGATGGCCCTGCAGCCAGGCACAGACGAACGACCGGCACATTTGCGGGCGGCGATCGTAGATGGTGCATCCCATGCCGGCCTGCCAATGTTTGCAGAGCTGGTTCACCGGCTTGTCGACGCCGGCCACTTCGAGGATATCGCAGCAGGCGTTGCATGAGCCGCATTGCCGGACCGGGCGGGCCGCCTTCGGCAGGCCGGTCGCACGAAAACCCTGGCCGTCGCGCACCAGCAGCTTCTGCTTCTCCAGTGCGGTCAACGCGCGCTCGATCTTGAGACGGGACAGTCCGGTGGCGTCGATCACGCTCTTCATCGTCGTCGCGCCTGCCTCGACCGCGCGGACGACGCTCAGCATCGCCTGATCCATTGTTGTTGTTCTTGTTCTCTCGGCCGTGCATTGCGATTTCGCCGGAACAACCGACCCGGCAAAACAGGTCATAGACACCTGACCTAAAAAGATATGTTGCTCACCTCTCTGCCGGCTGGGCAAGAAGCCGGACCCGTTCTGCGCGCATGCAACGTTTGCGCGAATGAAGGGCCTGCACGTGAGGGGAGCCCATTCGCGTCGAATCGACTCGCTTTGCTCGCGAAGCGCCGGGATATGACGGGCGGCATGCCGTTCGTCTCACGCAGTCGTGATATCAGCGGACCGCGCGTAGGCGCGATGCGAGGGCGACGACCCGGCCGCGTGACCAATGGGTGCGACGACTGTCGTTGAGTTTGCGCCACACTGGGAACAGTGCCGTACGCCGAACCTGCAGTGAGCGCTGGTTCAGATCGTCACGGAGGCGCGGCATGAGTAACGTTGGGCGCAACGCTCGGCGCCGGCGCCCGCCGTCTCGGACATTTCGACTTGGTCACGCGCACCGGTGCGGTCACGCTGGTCGCCATGACCGGCGTGATTCGGATTCAAGCGCTCTGGAGTGCGTGAGGGCCGACGTCGCTGGAAACGGCGCGCTACTGCGCGCCGGATCCGCCCTGCACGATCTTCTCGTTCAGCTTATGGTCCACGGTGTCGACGGTGCGGTCGATTTCGGCGTTGGGCACACCGAGCTGATGCGAGATCAGCTTCACCAGCAAGTCGACGCGCTCGATGAAGGGCGCGCCGCTCGCGACCGCGCGGGCCGCCGATGACGGCTTGAGCAGGCTTTCGGCGGCCTTGGCATATTTCGCGAACGGCACCTGGTCCTGCGGGTCGGCGCCGAGCCGGCGGGCGATGGCATCGACATGATCGTAGATCGTCTGCGACCGCGCGAGGTCGCCATGCACGGCGTCACGGATCGACTGCGGCTCATTCGGCGTGATGCAGCGGTAATTGCCGGTCAGCAGCATCGACCATTTCGCCAGCGGCACGAACAACGAGTCGAACACCTTCAGCTTCACCGGCACGTCGTGGCCGTCGAGTGTCACCGCGTCGATGTCGGCTTCGAGTTCGCGCAGCAGCTTGTTGTGCTTCTCGTCTGCGAACACCGATGCCTTGAAGTTCGTGGGCAGGCCGACATGAAGCACGTTCGCCGCCTCTTCCGGCGGACGGAACGCCTGCGGGTCGGGCGAGCACAGCGTCACCAGCCCCGGCTCGAACCGCTCCCACACCTGCGCATTGGTGTAGGCCTCCTCGAGATCCATGTCTGCGAGCGCCGGGATCCGCTTCAGATAGGGCAGCGGCGGCATGTTCATGATCGAAAGGCACGGCAGCTTCGCCGCCGCGATCTTGACCATGAGAACGCGCACCGTGTGGTTGGTGTATTGCGGCTCTTGCATCGCGAGGCCGACCAGGTCGTAACGGGAGAGGTCGACATTGGCCGGTGTCACGGCGTCGAGCTTGCCGGGCAGGTCGCGCGAGAAGATCGCCCGGTGCACTGCCTCGTCGCGCAACTTGATGCGCACCTCGGTACCGTCCCTGTTGATCAGCTCCGCGGTCTTGGCGCGGCACACCAGGGTCACGTTATGACCCGCCATCAGCAGCTTCGTGCCCAGCAGGGAGCCGTAAGAAGCTCCGAGAATCAATATGTTGCGCGCCATGCTCCGTCCCTTTGACAATGTGTGTGATTTTTGAGCCCCGGCCGTCAGCCGCGGGCGAGTTGCCGGCATCTAAAGCGAACTGCGTGGGGATGGCAACTGGGATAATGCATACAAGGAGGTGCCGGTCCCGTCGCATCCGCGCCTGTGTCGCCTCCCCGTCAATCCCATCATGCGAAAATATTCCACTTTACCGAAATTCGGATTTGTCGTATGTGCCGCCCATCCCGGCTCACCCTTGAGGGGCGATCATATGTCGTGATGATCGCAGAGCCGGGCTTGCGGTGGACGCGGCAGCGTCGGGCGCGAAAGCTGCGGGCAGGGCGGATTGCTCTCCGTGAGCCCTAAAGTTTCGCGCAGACGGACGGCGCTGTCAGGTTCGTCGCGCCAGCATTTCGATGGCAACGTGCACAACGCCGTCGAACCCTGTGGCGCAGGCGAGCCGCGCGTACGGCAAAACCGTGTGGTCCTGAGCGCCAGCGAAATTTTCCTTCGCCAAACAACGCAAAAAACCCTTAAAAATCAAAGTCTTGGACGATGTGCGCTGGCAACGAAAAAGGCCCGCCCGGATCAGGCGGGCCCTAATAGGCCCCAGTCTCATTGAAAGGGCGCTAGCCGGGGCTACCCGAAGCACGCCGGCCGCGCCCCTTGCCCCGGCCTCGGCGACGGTCCGGAACATATGCATCCACCTCGCGCTGCCAGCGGGCAATTTCGCTCGCAAGCCAAAGCCTCCTGTTCGGGCTGACGAAAGTCCCCCGGGGAAACACGCCCTCCTTCATCATCCTGAAAAGCGTGGCCCTCCCGATCGGGATGAGCGCCAGAATTTGCTGTTCGGTCAGCATTTGTTGAGGTGTGTCCGGCGTCAGGTCTTCCGGCATCGCCGACCTCCATCCTTTACTCAACTCCCGTTTCGGCTCCGCCGTCTGCCGCCCGATCGCGCATCAAACCTTCGCTGCGATCGGCGCTGACTTGCGAACACTGCCCTTCGATCGCGTTGTTTTCTCTTGCTCGGCGATCCACGTGCGCAACGTGCTGCGGCGGGCGCAGATGATTTCGCCCAATCGAAAGACAGGCAGGTCCGAATGTGCGGCCAAATGATAGACGCGCCGTCGCTTGGCCGGCGAACCGAACATGAAGCGAGCAATTTCTTCTGCGCCTTCGAGCAGATCGTCGGCGACACAATTGTTTTCGCGCGCCTTCATGGGTTACTCCTACGTGCGAAGGACATTGGCGACAGCAAGAATTGTCCGCTCGCTGATCCCTGTTCTTTCCCTCCGGTCACCACTTTCCCCGATCGCTGGATTTCGTCGATCTGCGAAAGAAAAGAAGTCCATGTAGCTGGTGTTCAAAAGCGAAATTCCAACGAGAACCTTAGGAACGGGCTTCTCGAATTCGATCGAGAACCTGTACCTCTCATTGGGGAAACGCTTTCTGCCGAGAACGTGGCCGCGTGTACCCAAAAGCGCGACTATCTTGGTGACGTAGTCGGCCAAGCATTCCCGCTTGGCGGCCGAGATCATTTCCTCGAATTCGCTGCCGAACTCGCTCGTTTGCCTATTTCGCTTCGCTTGAAGCGCTCGGTACTGCGCAACAGCGGCTGGTGCGGTGCGGGCCGTGTCCGCCGTGTTGACGGCAATCAGCAAGTTCGCCGCGTCTCGTTCTTCCATTTGCGCGGCCGAGGTTCCCCGCCCGGAGGTCCGGATCAGTCCGTGCTCGCGGACAGCCCGGCCGATCGCGCCGGCGCGCTCCGCATCGATCCCTTCCACATCTGCTATGGCAGCTACCAACTGACTAAGTGTCGCCATGACAATCACCCATTTGCAATACTTGCAAATGGAGCGAGATGTGTCAAACTCCATTTGAGAAAATATCAGATGGCGGTCTTTGGCAGCGAGAGCAGCTGTCTGAAACGGAACGCCGCCCTGCTTGGGGGCAAGCAGGGCGGCGCCAACTTGATCTTCCGACCGGACAGGTCGGGCTCGCAAGGCCCCCGTAGTTTAAGTCCGGTCGCCGAGACCCCGCAAGGACAAGGGAGGACCGGGCCAATGATAGCACCGGGCCAGCGACAAACCGTCCGCAGCGACTGGATCGAGCGCGCCCGCGCGGTGACCGCCGGGTCGGTCTTGCACGAGCGCGGCATCCTCAAGGCCCTGAAAGGTCGCAACGGCCAGCTTGCGGGACCGTGCCCGAACTGCGGTGGCAGGGATCGCTTCGGCGTCAACCTCAAAAAGGGCCTGTTCAACTGCCGTGGCTGCGGGACCGGTGGCGGCGACGCGATTGCGCTCGTCCAATTCCTCGACGGCTGCGACTTCGTGCGTGCAGTTGAGACGCTGGTCGGGCCGCCGCCCAATGGCAGGACGGAAACAGACGACGAGCGACGCACCCGCGAGCAAGGTGCCATTGAGCGACGCGAACGGCTGGAGCGCGAGCGGATCGAGCGCGAGGGCCGCGAGGCAGAAGAGTTACGCCGGCAACATCAGAAGGCGAGTTGGCTGTGGTCGCAACGGCAGCCGATCGGCGGCACTGTCGCCGAACTTTACGTGCGCGAGGCGCGCGGCATCACCTGTCCGCTGCCGCCGACGCTATGGTTCTTAGCGCCGCGCAAGCCCGAGCACCATCCAGCCATGATCGCGGCCTTCGCGCTGCCGCATGAGGTCGAGCCTGGGCTGCTCGGCGAGCCGCGCGGCGTCGAAGCGGTGCATCTCACGCTGCTAAAGCCGGACGGCAGCGGCAAGGCGGATGTTGACGAGCCGAAGATCGTCGTGGGCAGCCCCGGAAGCCTGCCTATCGTGCTCGCGCCGCCGAACGACCTGCTCGGCCTCGCGATCACCGAAGGCATCGAAGACGGCTTAAGCGTGTTTGAGGCCACCGGCTGCGGCGTTTGGGTCGCGGGTTCCGCCCCCCGCATGCCAAGGCTCGGTGCCGCGATCCCGAGCTGGGTCGAGTGCATCACAATCTGCGCGGACGACGACAAGGCGGGCCGCAAGAACGCCTATGCCCTCGCCGAGCTACTCGACCAGCGCGGCGACGTGGAGGTGAAAGTAGAGGGCCTGCCATGATCAAGCGCGATGATGTGAATGACACCCTCCGCAATGATGGCGTCGGCGCCGTGCGCGAGCGCTACGACAACGCGAAGAACTATCGCAGCAAGCGTGAGAACGAGCGAAGTGAGCCGCCGCAAGCGCACATGCTGCCGCCGCCCGGCATGCCGATGGCGGTGGCGCGTGAGTTTATTGAGCGGTGCGGCCGTTCCGACGACGGCGAACTAACGATCCGGCACTGGCGCGGTGGCTGGTGGATATGGCGAACGTTGTACTGGCAGGAGACCGATGATCGAGCCATGCGCGCCTTGCTCTACAAGTTTACCGAGAATGCTTTCTACCCGGCGGCTGGTGGTCCGGCGGATTGGGCACCGAACCGTCATCGCATCGGCGACCTGGTCGAGGCACTCTCCGCAGTCGCGTTTCTGGCTGCCGACATCAACCAGCCGACATGGCTCGACGGGCGAGAGACCGGCACCATTGTCGCCACGGCAAACGGGCTGCTCGACGTCGAACGTCGGCGGCTCTACCCGCACTCGCCGCTGTTCTTCAATCAGACGGCAGTCCCATTCGACTACGCCCCGACTGCGCCGCCGCCAAATAAGTGGCTCGCCTTCCTTGCCGAAGTGTGGCCGGACGAGCCCGCTGCCGTCGATGCGCTCAGCGAATGGTATGGCTACGTGCTGAGCGGAAGGCTCGACTTGCACAAAATTCTATTGATGGTCGGCCCGACCAGAGGCGGCAAGGGCGTGATCGCCCGCATCCTCAGCGCGCTCGTCGGCGAGCGGAACGTTGCGGGACCGACGTTGAGCAGCTTGGGCGGCGAGTTCGGCCTCGCGCCGTTGCTCGGCAAAACATTGGCAGTGATCAGCGACGCCCGTTTCGTCGGCAAGAACAGCAACGTCGTCGTTGAGCGCCTGTTGAGCATCAGCGGCGAAGACAGTCTCACCGTCAACCGCAAATATCGCGACCAATGGACCGGGAAGCTGCCGTGCCGTCTGCACATCGTTTCAAACGAACTGCCAAAGTTGGGAGATGCATCAGCAGCCATCGTCGGGCGCATCGTTTTGTTGATGCTGTCGCGAAGTTGGCTCGGCAAAGAGGACCACGGCCTCGAAGTCGCGCTGCTCGACGAACTGCCCGGCATCTTGAACTGGGCGCTCGCAGGCCTGCATCGGCTCACAGTAACTAACCGCAACAGGTTTACGCGCGTTAGCACGGCCGATGAAGCGATCGCTGCGATGCGCGATCTGGCAAGTCCTGTCGCCGCCTTCGTGCGCGAGCGATGCGAGATCGGCAAGCCCGAGTTCGAGATCGAGGTCGGGCGCCTGTACGTGGACTACAAAAATTGGGCCGAGCACAACGGCCACCCGAAGCCCACCAAGCAGGTGTTCGCCCGAGATCTGCGCGCAGCATTTCCGGCCATCAGGATGAAGCGACCGCGAACCGAGGAAGAGAAGCGGGTCCGCTTCTATGTCGGCATCAAGCTCAAGCAAGACTAATGACTACAGCCTACAATAGCGGGGACTGCGGACATCGCGGACCTGACCTTGGATGGAACCCGGCTGTGGTCCGCAGTGTCCGCGATCCAGCTCACTGTAACCTCTATTACGGTGGGGACCGGCCATGACCGCGCCGGTTCGGATCGACCACGGCTTTACGGCCGACTTGCGTGCGGGGCGGCTAAATGCGGAGGCGTTGGATGCTTTGGCGGGCGCGCTGGATTTGGCGATCGACAAGCCGGCAGATGCCGCCGCCGCGCTCGGGCTGGAACGTTCAAGGCAGGAACAGTCGGCTCAAATCGCCGCGCGGAACGAGGTTTTGCGAGAAGCAGGCGGAAGCCTGCCGGCCGTGCTTTCCCTAAGTGCCAAGGCCGCGCTGATCCGATCAGCTTTCCTGAATTATCGCGCGGGCGCTTGGCGACGCGACCGCTTGCTTGACGAATGTCCCATGCATCATCGTGGCACTTTGCGAGAATTCGCTTGGCGCGCGCTGCGGCTGCACGACGGCATTCCCGAGGCGCGAACAATCCGGCGAATACTTGGCCGAGAGCCGGTGCGGCGGCCAACCAGCTAATGCAGGCTTGCGCATGAGTGATCTCCATGGAGAACGTCATGGCACGCAATGAATTCCAGAACACGGCTGGCTTTCCTACCGCTTCCTCGGCCTCGCCTTACGGGGGCGTAGTCGCCGGACCACTTCAAGCAATGATGGCGATGCGGACGGGCGATCCGATGGAAGTGCTGCCGAACGAGGCACGGGAAAAGTTCCGGGAGCTTGAGCAGAAGCGCGGCGACGCCGGCATTCTTGTCCGAGCAATCGTTGAGGATCAGCAGCAATTGCGGATCGATATTCAGCGACACCAGAACCGGATCAAGGAATTGCAGACTCCGCGCGGCACGGGCGGCTTCGACCTCGGCGATGATGCGCCGCAAGTCATTTCGGAACGGCGCACTCTTGAAGAAAAGCTTGCAGAGCAGCGCCGCCTCACTGCGCTCAATGAGGCGCGATCGACCGTCTATCAAAGGATCGGTGAGCTGGTCCGCAACGTCGAGCAAGCCGTCGCTGCGCGTCCTGCCGGATGCATCGGCCAGATGGTCAAAATCGATCTCCGGGCGTTCAAAGGGAGTATTCTTGACGCGATCGAAGCGCGCCGGCAGCGCTGTCGCGAGTTGAAGGCCGATCTCCATCGCGTTCGCTCTGCGCCCTGGCCGAGTGACTTTGTAAAGCAAAAGATGCGGGAGCAGATCAATCGGGTAGCCGAAAGTGGGCGGCCACTGGTGGAGCAAGCCGTCGAGCACAACGAGCAAGTCTCGTTTCCTAGTCAGAGCCATCAAGTGCGAATTTTCAACAGTGATCCTGCTGCCATTGGTTACGTCGAGCTGCCGAACACGCTGGAGGTAGTGTTTTGGTTGCACCGAGACGAATTGATTGCATCTATGGAGCGCGCGGTTGACGAGATCGCCGACGATCAGAGCGCCTTGACCGAAGAACAGCGCCGCGATGCTGAGGCCGAAATTCACGTCGATCTGCTGGCAGTCGAGCGTGAAGAGTGCGCGCTTGTGGAAATCGCGCAATCGCAGGGATTGCCGGCCGACTATCGCGTCGATTGCGATGTGCGTGCGATCTTGGGCTTTGAGTGGGTGCCCGCGCCCGCGCGGGTGCCCCGCGAAGACGACGGCCAATTTGGTGTTGTTCGCAGAGTTGGCCCCTAAAGGTTTGAGAATGCGCCGCTGGTGAAAGTTCGAGCATTGGCATGGCGGCGCGTCGGCGGCGGCGGAAGTGGGTTTCCTGTTCTCCCATCCGCCGCTGCCGTTTCCCGGCCCGGTAAACCGGTTTACCCGCGTTTATCCGAGCGGCTCGACTCGGAGTAGCCCGGGGCCGGCAAACGCTCCAGCGGCCGTTACAGGCGAGGCCGTGGGAGGTCCGCCTCACGGAGCGACAGGTCCGAGAGCTTCGATATCCTCACTCCATGGGCGGCGTCGTCGCCAGTCGTCCGCCGCTCTCGCTCGACGCTGTACGCCGCTTTGAGCATGGCGAGAAACCGCGCCCGATCGGGCCGCGAAAGCGACTTCCATAGCTGCCATGTCCTTTCCAAATCCGTCACCGGCTCCATCCTCCGGAAATTGCAATATTAGCCAGCGCAGCAAAATCGGGAAAGGTCGCCGCCAGATATGCGAATGGCCCGGCGTCCCGCGTACCCGCGCCAAATTGCGCGACCGGTAGGACCCGGTGAAAGGCTTGCCCCCCGTGCCGGCTGGCCCCAGCCGGTTCCAATCCGTGCTATCAGTGCATGATTTGCTCGAACTGGTTGTCGTCGCCCATGTTGCAGTCTACGCCTGACGAGAAGCAGGCCATCATCGATTATATGACCTCGCAGGCGCCCGACCTCACCGTCGAGTTCTTGCAGAAGGTCTATGCCGAGAACGTCCTGAGCCATCAGCATGTCGTCTGGGACGTTCACACGGATGTCGATCGTTGGTGGGTCATCACCAATCCGACCAACCTGTACTCGCAAGAACAGTTTCCGAACATGGACTTGACCGTCACGTTTCATGTTGGCCTCTGCCTGCGCATCCCGCGCGGCCAAAGAACGAAGCTGTCAGAGCTATCCGTCGAGCCACTGGCCGGATGCTTTCGGCATATCAGCGAAGCCTCGGAGGCTCTGGCAACCGCACAGGAGGTCAGTGATTTTCAGGCTGTCGGCGTCCGTTGCCGTGAGGCGTTGCTTGCTTTCACCAGCGCCGCGCAGATTGTGGTGCCTTGGGTCGGCGATGCTGCCGGCGAACCAAAACAAGCCGACTTCAAGGCGTGGGTCGATCACATCTGTTCCGTTTGCCTTGCGGGTCAGGCGCACGAATATCGGCGCCATCTGTTCAAGACGCTGCTCGACGAGGCGTGGCGCTTTTCCAATTGGCTCACACACGCCAAGGCCTCGTCATGGCACGACGCCGAGGCCGCGACGACCACGGTGGAACATGCCCTTGGCCTGGCGGCGTCTCTCGTGATCCGCCATCTCCGTGGCGTGCCCGACGCATGTCCCGCCTGCGGCTCGAACCGGCTATCTCCTCAACGCGGGTTTCACTCAAGCGTGCCCGATGTCGAGTGGGAACGGCCGACATGCGAGAAGTGCGGGTGGACTGGTGAGCCGGTGCCGATCCTCGGCGATCCCGAAGCCTACGTTGCGGAGGAGGAAGATCGTCCGCCGCCCGAAGGCGAGTGCATCATACCCACCGTGCCGCTCCGGGAACTTCGGAAGCCGTCGGGAAGAAGTAGCGAGTAGGTCAGTCGAGCCGTGCCCGTCCGGCCCTGCTCGATGATATTGCCGCCTGTCGGCAAGCGGTTATAGACCTCGTGCAGTTCCTCGGTGTTTTCGACCTGAATGCCGAGAGGCCTCGGCGATCGGTGTCGAAGCTCGCCGAAACTAAGGGACGGCGCTATCTAGCGCTTCCGAGCCCGCCCATCCGCTCCAACTGTCTTTCCAGCCTACATACACTCGCCTTGCCAGGTTGGTAAACGCCGGATGCCAATCGTCTTCAAATCGCTCGATGCCTTCGTAGGTGAAGATATCAACGCCTGCGTACAGGACCTTCTTGGTCCTCCGATTTTCTCTCCGGTTCTCCGGAAAGAAGCTATGGGCGAGAGCATTCCGCAGCGCATTTAGTTTGTTTAGATGATCACGCACATCCCGAGGGATTGGCTTGATGGCGTGGACTAGGTCGGCCTTTTTCATCAGGTAAAGCTCGTCCAGCATGTGGTGGACAAAAACTCTAAACTTCTTGGTCCGCCATAGCTTTCCAAAGTGGAATTGCTGTTTGGGCACCCTGAAAAAAGTACTTTGCGATCACGTCGGATAGGATTTCATCCATGAGGGTGTAGCGCGTCACGATGTGGGCGATGACCATATTGCGTATCGCCAGCTTGATATGAACACCAAGGTAGTCTCGATCGATCTCTTCGTCGAAATCGGCAAAGTTAGTCTTCGTGATTGCGGCGATTTCCCTGGCTTCGGATATCAGCCTTTGCTGGTGAGGAGTAAATCGCATGCTGGCCCCCGGTTTTCGTGGAAAATCCACAATAATCTTGTAAGAGCATTAGTGTTCAATCTGGACGCGAGTTACATTCGTCCATGGCTCGCGTCCAGAACCCTATGCTGTTTTCAACCTATTTCGGCATACCGGCACAAGCCTTGGTGGGTGCTGGGCTGATCGACCCTTTCCTAGACGTTGATATGCCGCTGTTCATAGACCCGGTGCTGCTGGAGAAGTCCGGCAACAAGACGATCAATACATCGGCCATTGGCCGGTTTCGCAGGCACTTCGAGATACTGGTGCGCATGCTCAACATCTCGAAGGCAGAGGATGACCCAGCTTGGAAAGCAGCCCGGCGCCAACTTGACTTGAGTGAGCCGCCTGAGAATGGGCTGGGATACGGCGGCAGCGGCCGATCGGGCAACTCCCGGCCTGAGGACATTCGAGAAGCCATCCTTCGCACCAGCAAGGAGATCATCACGCTGGGCGCGAGCGATCCAGAGATGATCTCGCTAATGGGTTTTTTTGAAGAGGATGTGGGTCCCGACACCATCAGCGACATGACAACGACGGTCATCATCGAAGACTTGGCGGCGATCACGGAGGCTTTCTGCCAGGCTAATGGCGTGCCTCTGTTTTCGTCGGAAATCTGTGCAAGCCACAAGCTGCCGAAGTACGTTGATCCCCAAGGTCGCTCCGCACCGATCGTCCTCATTCCGGAGGATATTGTCCGCGAACTGCCCATTGCCAATGATTGGTCGGATATCGAGCGCGCTGCGATGGAAAATGCGCGAATACGTGAGCGCGTAAACCGGCTTCTAGGTGGCATTGCCCGGCCCACCGTGGCAGATCGGAAGCATGCGCTTCGCGGTGCCGCCTTGGGCTCGCAGGCGGACTTTGACTTCTTCTTGGCGGCTGTGAAGGAAAATGTCGGTAGCTATGATCCTAACCTAGATGCGCTCGGCTACTATAGGCTCAAGGCAATAGTCGCGAACGGGTTTCCGGACCTCAAGCAGACAACTCGTTATGACCTAAAGCTCGGCCCCGGCGAGATCATGCGCGTCGCCAAAGATACGATCGACCAGTTCAAGAGGCATGTAGAGGCCGGTAATCTTTGGGAGGAGCTTTGGGTCGGCGGCAAGCCCAAGAAGGAGCGCGCCTCCCAACTCATCTACTACGCGATCGCTGATGCATTCTGTAAGGCGAACGATTTGGATATCTCGCCCGAGGCAAACATGGGCGGCGGGCCGATCGATTTTAAGTTCTCAAGCGGCTATCAGGCCCGCGTATTGGTCGAGATGAAACGATCAGGCGGCACGGTCGTGCATGGCTATGAGAAGCAATTGGAATTCTACAAAACCGCGTCACAAACGGAGTTCGGCGTGTTTGTCATCATCGACTACGGTGATCTAGGCAATAAGCTGAATGAGGTCAGGCGCATTCGAGATAGACGTCTTAACAATGGCGAGCGGGCCTCAGAAATCATCGTAATCGACGCCACTCGGAAGGCTTCGGCAAGCAAGAGAAAGTGATGCAGAGCGCGGCCTATGCCGCCGCCTTATCTTCCTTGTCCCGACCTCGCATGACGATCCCGAGCGCATCGTCGCGCAATGGTCGTTGCAACGCCTTCGCTTCATCCCATGGCGCGCGCATCCAGACGTCCCGTTCCTCATCGGGGGTCAGGATCACCGGGATTGCCCTGTACCCCGGGCTCAGCGATTTGACGAGCGCCTTGCCATGAAGCATCTGTAGCGCGTAGCGGCGCAAAATGCGGGGCGGAAAAATGACAAACCTAGTCCGGTTAGCTGCGGTAGTCGCATCGATGACCATCGGCGTGAGTGCCGCCTCGGCGCATCATCCCGGCATCGGCGGTATCGGTGGTTCCGGCGGTATCTTGACGATAGGCGCTGGCACCCTCGACGATGGGCAGTTCGCTTTTTCCGCTTTCGTCGATTATCTTCGGCTCAAGCAACTGAGCGAACCGACGCTGCTCGCGAACGTCGGCAACAATGTCCATGGTTTGCAAACAGTCGAAAGCTACGCTGTTGCGTTCGATTTCCCTGGCTTCGGATATCAGCCTTTGCTGGTGAGGAGTAAATCGCATGCTGGCCCCCGGTTTTCGTGGAAAATCCACAATAATCTTGTAAGAGCATTAGTGTTCAATCTGGACGCGAGTTACATTCGTCCATGGCTCGCGTCCAGAACCCTATGCTGTTTTCAACCTATTTCGGCATACCGGCACAAGCCTTGGTGGGTGCTGGGCTGATCGACCCTTTCCTAGACGTTGATATGCCGCTGTTCATAGACCCGGTGCTGCTGGAGAAGTCCGGCAACAAGACGATCAATACATCGGCCATTGGCCGGTTTCGCAGGCACTTCGAGATACTGGTGCGCATGCTCAACATCTCGAAGGCAGAGGATGACCCAGCTTGGAAAGCAGCCCGGCGCCAACTTGACTTGAGTGAGCCGCCTGAGAATGGGCTGGGATACGGCGGCAGCGGCCGATCGGGCAACTCCCGGCCTGAGGACATTCGAGAAGCCATCCTTCGCACCAGCAAGGAGATCATCACGCTGGGCGCGAGCGATCCAGAGATGATCTCGCTAATGGGTTTTTTTGAAGAGGATGTGGGTCCCGACACCATCAGCGACATGACAACGACGGTCATCATCGAAGACTTGGCGGCGATCACGGAGGCTTTCTGCCAGGCTAATGGCGTGCCTCTGTTTTCGTCGGAAATCTGTGCAAGCCACAAGCTGCCGAAGTACGTTGATCCCCAAGGTCGCTCCGCACCGATCGTCCTCATTCCGGAGGATATTGTCCGCGAACTGCCCATTGCCAATGATTGGTCGGATATCGAGCGCGCTGCGATGGAAAATGCGCGAATACGTGAGCGCGTAAACCGGCTTCTAGGTGGCATTGCCCGGCCCACCGTGGCAGATCGGAAGCATGCGCTTCGCGGTGCCGCCTTGGGCTCGCAGGCGGACTTTGACTTCTTCTTGGCGGCTGTGAAGGAAAATGTCGGTAGCTATGATCCTAACCTAGATGCGCTCGGCTACTATAGGCTCAAGGCAATAGTCGCGAACGGGTTTCCGGACCTCAAGCAGACAACTCGTTATGACCTAAAGCTCGGCCCCGGCGAGATCATGCGCGTCGCCAAAGATACGATCGACCAGTTCAAGAGGCATGTAGAGGCCGGTAATCTTTGGGAGGAGCTTTGGGTCGGCGGCAAGCCCAAGAAGGAGCGCGCCTCCCAACTCATCTACTACGCGATCGCTGATGCATTCTGTAAGGCGAACGATTTGGATATCTCGCCCGAGGCAAACATGGGCGGCGGGCCGATCGATTTTAAGTTCTCAAGCGGCTATCAGGCCCGCGTATTGGTCGAGATGAAACGATCAGGCGGCACGGTCGTGCATGGCTATGAGAAGCAATTGGAATTCTACAAAACCGCGTCACAAACGGAGTTCGGCGTGTTTGTCATCATCGACTACGGTGATCTAGGCAATAAGCTGAATGAGGTCAGGCGCATTCGAGATAGACGTCTTAACAATGGCGAGCGGGCCTCAGAAATCATCGTAATCGACGCCACTCGGAAGGCTTCGGCAAGCAAGAGAAAGTGATGCAGAGCGCGGCCTATGCCGCCGCCTTATCTTCCTTGTCCCGACCTCGCATGACGATCCCGAGCGCATCGTCGCGCAATGGTCGTTGCAACGCCTTCGCTTCATCCCATGGCGCGCGCATCCAGACGTCCCGTTCCTCATCGGGGGTCAGGATCACCGGGATTGCCCTGTACCCCGGGCTCAGCGATTTGACGAGCGCCTTGCCATGAAGCATCTGTAGCGCGTAGCGGCGCAAAATGCGGGGCGGAAAAATGACAAACCTAGTCCGGTTAGCTGCGGTAGTCGCATCGATGACCATCGGCGTGAGTGCCGCCTCGGCGCATCATCCCGGCATCGGCGGTATCGGTGGTTCCGGCGGTATCTTGACGATAGGCGCTGGCACCCTCGACGATGGGCAGTTCGCTTTTTCCGCTTTCGTCGATTATCTTCGGCTCAAGCAACTGAGCGAACCGACGCTGCTCGCGAACGTCGGCAACAATGTCCATGGTTTGCAAACAGTCGAAAGCTACGCTGTTGCGTTTGCCTATGGCTTTACCAACGATCTCACAGTGTCAGTGCGCCTGCCATGGGTGCGCCGCACCGGCATCCTCGAAGCCGTGCAAGAAGATCCGGCTGCTCCCGCCATGGTGCGTGACCGTGGCAATACATCGGGCTTCGGCGATGTCACCGTACTCGGCCAATACCGCTTTCTGAATAATCAGGTCAGCGGAACGCAGGCGGCAGTGTTGTTTGGCGTCAAAGCGCCGACGGGCACAACCGACCTAGTTGATAGGTTTGGCGAACTATTCGAGGCCGAATTTCAGCCGGGATCGGGCTCTTGGGACGGGCTTTTCGGTGCGGCTTTAAGCCAGCGCTTAAATCCCGCCTTGAGTTTCCATGCCAATGTGCTGGCGATTGCTGCCGGCACCGGAACGCAAAACACCAATCTCGGAAACCGCTTTCTTTACAACGCCGCGCTTTCCTACCGCGTCTTCGGCGAGACTGCGAGTGAGCCGCACTCGCACGATCTGCGAAATGCCTATGCGCATGCCGATCATGACCATCCGCCAATGGTCACGAAGGCTCCGGTGGTCGCCGCTCCGCACAGCCACGTGGCGCTCGACGCCTTACTTGAGATCAACGGCGAGTGGCATGACAAGCAGCGTATAGCCGGCGTCATCGATCCGAATTCGGGCGGCAACACGATATTCGTCTCGCCGGGCCTTCGGCTCACGGTCGATAACTGGTCAAGTTACGCGATGGTCGGCATTCCAATCGTAAACAACTACAACGGCGTTCAAGCGACGCCCGCGTGGCGGGCTCTGGTTGGAGTGTCCGCTGTTTTCGGACCTTGATCCACATTGGATCGAAGCGTGAACTGCTGCCGACCAAGCGTTTGACTAGATGGCAAGACCGCGCGGTTGCCTAGCGGTGATGCTCCCTCGTTTGCACATTGAGCCGCCTGCGCACATGACCCACCGAGACCCGCGAGATCGCGCCGTATCCGTGGGTGCATCGAGATGAGGATCGCTGGATGCCGGGCAATTGAGGCGCGGCGGCGGGATCAGGGAGCGCAGCGCGTCGTGGCGGATGCTGATAATGACCACCGGACGGCCGACTAAGCGGCGTCCGCGGCTGTGATCTCGGCGGCTAGCATAAAAATGTTCCCCTTTGAAGGATATTTGATGCGCGATTGAAACGCGCACCGCCGCTCGCCCGTTGGTGGGTAATCGAAACTGCTCGCGGAGATCCCCATGACCGACGAGGATATGCTCGTCCTGGCCGGATTGGCCGGCTTAGCCTGGTGGACATACGTCTTTCTGCCTCTGGTCTTTTTCTATACCTGAGGACGGGTTGTTTGATGGATGTCGTCCCCGCTGATGTCGCGCGATCGTCAACTGTTGGTGAGCCGTTGAGGGCAACGCCACGCTGAGCCTCGCGTTTTGCACCGTTTCAGTGCATCGCAATTTTCGCGCGACTTGCGCATTAACATCGCGCTTCGAGAGCGATGATCATTGCGCAGCATCGCATCTCATTTCTGTACGCCGTGCAACATATCCTCTTTAGAGGGCTATCTCCTTCTGACCGAGCGCAACGGCCA
Organism: Bradyrhizobium sp. DN3; assembly: GCF_041357655.1. Classification (NCBI taxonomy): domain Bacteria; kingdom Pseudomonadati; phylum Pseudomonadota; class Alphaproteobacteria; order Hyphomicrobiales; family Nitrobacteraceae; genus Bradyrhizobium; species Bradyrhizobium sp. DN3. The sequence continues at coordinate 232,853 of NZ_JAULLN010000007.1, forward strand.
CCTCGTTTCGGAGAGGCATCAGCGAACGGCAGATGTCATAAGCGCACCCCTCGAAGAACCGGTAGATCGCTCCTTCTCCATCGATTGTGACCCACTTGTTGAGCAAGTATTCGATCTCGGTTGATCGATCCGCATCCAAGTGGCTTCCGCCCATTTTATTTGCCAAGAAGGTGATCACTGCCCGTGGCTTTATGGGACGCTGTGCAAGGATCATAACCTCTTCATGATCCAAGTATTGTTGTAACTTGTATGGCCGATATGTCATGCCCGGAGGATGTGATCGCTCCGTTATAGGTGGGAAGAACCGGATAATTTCGGGCGGAATGCTTTGAGCCTCTTCCTCGCGAACGCCAGCCTCGGCCACTAGAACGATGCTCCGACTGCGACGACGCTTCTGAACATGGAAGGCCAACCTGTTACCACTACCGTCGAGAGTAAGTATACGGAGGGAATGAGCCATCCGTAAGCGAGTGAACGGATGCAGCGGTTGTAGGTAGCAGCAGTTCAAGAGGTCATCGACGTGCCAGACGAAGAGTTGGTCTAGGTAATCGTCACCTTCTAAGATCATCTCTTACAGCCCCTCCGGCAACAGCAGGTGCGCACCTTCACTCGACCACCTTCCACTGATACGTCTCGGCAATGTCATGCGTCGTCAGATGCGACAGTCGCGACACGACGCGCGACGGCACCGCCAACATATCCGCACGGATTGCGTGCAGCACACGCCTGCCACTCGGATTTCCACAGCTACAGCGATCGGCCCACGAAAAAAGCCCGACCCCGGCGAGGCGGGATCGGGCCGACGATCAGGCGATCAGAGCGGGCGGTCAGGCGACGAGCCGCAGTCCAGTCTCCGCTTGCTGCACTGGCACAGGCTCGGCGATGATCCGCTGCAACTCGGCGGCCCACGCCCCTAGGACTTCCCGCTTCTCTTTCACCTCGCGATCCTCGGCGTGGACGTAGTGCTTGCCGGTGACGGGTGGGAGCTTGATGCCGTCCTCCGTCGTCACGCGATGATCCAAGCAAAGCGCAATCTTCGCCATCGGCTGACCGATCCGACGCGCCCAACTCGCTGCTGTCCGCCGCAGATCGTGTGGCGTGAACGGCTTCAACCCGAGCAACTGGCAGATGCCGGGCGTCCTCATCTTGCCCTTGCGCTTGTCGCCGCGCAGCGCATCGGCCATCGCCTTGCGATGCAACGGCTTGTTGTCGAGCGGGCTGGCGAATACGAAATCCTTGTTGTTGTCCTTCAATGCCTCCCGGATGATCTCCACCGCGAGGCTCGCCAGCGGCTGTTGGATCATTCGCCGCTTCTTGACCCGCTTCAGTGGCACGTCGAGGCGCGGCTGCTCGCCGTCAAGGTCGATCAGTTCGTCGCGGTGCGCGCCGAGCAGTTCGGCCGAGCGCAGCATGGTGGCCAACTCGAACTTGAGCGCGAGCCGGGTCCTGCGGTCCCATGACGTCATCAGGTCGTCGCGGTCGAGGCCGTGCCAGAAAATCCTGATCTCGTCCACGGACAGCACGCGGGTGCGCGGATGCTCCGGGTCGAGCGGCTCCAGATCACTGCAAGGGTTGGCGGTGATGTACTCGCGCCGCAATGCCCACCGGAACATGCCCGATGCCGCTTTGCGCATGTGACGCGCATTGCTGACCGACGGCTTGCCGCCGTGCCGACCCGCCACGATGTCGTCCGACAAAGCCTGAATGTCGCCTCGGGTGACGTGGGCCGCGATCTTCCGGCCCAACTTCGCGCCGATGAAGCGTCGCAGATGGCTCGCGGTGTTCTCCCAACTTTCCAGCCGGGGCCGCATCTCGCCGTCCGCCTTCCGGACTGGCGTCCGCATCCAGTCGATCCGCTCCTCGATGATCTCGTTGACGGTCTTGCCCCGCTTTGCCTGCCGCTCTCTGCGGTCGCGGAAGGTCTCGGCCATGCCGTCGCGGCCCATGCCCTTGAGGCCATAGACCTTGTTCCGGGCGTCATCGACGGTGAACGTCTCGGGATTATACACGCCGAGCCAGCCGGTTCGCTGCTTACCGGTCGCCGGATCGGTGAACTTAATCGAGAAGGTCGCCATGCCCGCCGTGGTGATGCTGACATAGAGGCCGGGGCATTTGCGATCGTAGAACTTGATCCGTTTGGGCACCCGCCTTTCGCAAAGGCGATTGGTCAGAATGACGCTGCCGGTGCAGGCGCGCTTGCCAGCGGGGTCGGCGGTGATGGTAGTATCCATTTTCGGTTTCGGCTCCTAAGGCTTGGGACCAAAGGGCTCGGCTTTGGGTCTTTCAGTTTGTCGTGCGGACGCTGAAAGGCTTAGGGCCGGGCCCTAGATTTGGCGAAACCCGCCGAAGCGCCCCGCAACAGGCTAGACGAAAAGTGCTTGTTTCAAAGGGGTTTTGTAGTCTTAGCGGGTCTCACCGAATGACAAAATATAGACGTGTGGTCCTGGCCGTCGTTGCTACGGTCAAGCCCTGGCGGATGCGGCATTGGCGTCAACCGGCGCGGTGTCGGCGACTTTCGCCGGGGTGAGGGAGGCCAGAAGGAATTCGGCTCCCGGGAGAGCACGGCATAAGCCGTCAAACCACTGCGCAGGGAAGGCCGTGTGTTGGGCTTCACCTGTATGCTGCTGTGCGGTCTTCTCTGCGTGTGCGTTTCGCGCAGCGGACCGCGGGTGCCAGCCGGCACCCGGCCTTCCCTGCGCCCTCTTGGATCTGGAGGGTGGAGCGACGAAGCAAAGCTCGGGCGAAACGCGCCGCGAGAACGGGAATGTGTGTCTGCTACCGCACGGTCTGTCATCGCCCGGCTCGACCGGGCGATCCAGTATTCCGAGACGGTCGTGATTCAGCCGAGAGGCCGCGGCGTACTGGATTCCCCGCCTTCGCGGGGAATGACAGCGTCATTTGGAGGACGACGGCGATGCTCCATACTCCGTCATTGCGAGGAGCCCTTGCGACGAAGCAATCCAGAGTCTTTCCGCGGAAAGACTCCGGATTGCTTCGCTACGCTCGCAATGACGAGGTTGAGGCGAGCGCTAACCACACACGCGCTGTCATCGCCCGGCTCGACCGGGCGATCCAGTACTCCGAGACGGCAGTGATTGAACCGAGAGGCCGCGGCCTACTGGATTCCCCGCCGGAGCCTGTCATCGGGCTCGCCGAAGGCGAGACCCGGTGGCGGGGAATGACAGCGTCATTTGGAGGACGATGGCGGCGCCCCTTACTCCGTCATTGCGAGGAGCCCTTGCGACGAAGCAATCCAGAATCTTGCCGCGGAAAGACTCTGGATTGCTTCGCGGAGCCTGTCATCGGGCCGCGCTTCGCGCGGACCCGTTGGCTCGCAATGACGAGGTTGAGGCGAGCGCTAACCACACACTCGCTGTCATCGCCCGGCTCGACCGGGCGATCCAGTATTCCGAGGCGGAAGTGATTGACCGAAAGGCCGCGGCGTACTGGATTCCCCGCTTTCGCGGGGAATGACAGCGAATTGGAGGACGACGGCAGTGCCCCTTGCTCCGTCATTGCGAGGAGCCCTTGCGACAAAGCAATCCAGAATCCCGCCTCGGAAAGACTCTGGATTGCTTCGCTGCACTCACAATGACGATGTGGAGAGAGTATACGCGCGCATTACGCTCTCGCGGGGCGGCCCATCGCGCTGCGCCTCACCCCTGGCTCGCCACCCGCGCGCGGTCGAGATGTGCCTCGATCTTCGGGCGGTCGCGGGTGCGCTCGAAGCTGGTGCAGAGCAGCTCGGTCTCCTCGAGCGAAACAGGGGCGCGATACAGCCGGCACATGAACTCGGCGGTCGCGCGTCCCTTGCCGGTGCCCGGGCCGCGTTCGGCAAGAAACATGCAGTCCCGGCAGATGCTGGCGTCGAGGCGCTGATGGGCTGCATCGAGATGATTGAGGATCTCCCGCAGCGAGTCACGCAGTCTGATGCACTCGTCGGTGCCGAGCGAGGTGACTGCATTCAGCACGTGATTGATCGGGTCGTGCTGGCTCAGGCATTTCTCGCCTTGCGCGGTGACGTGAAGCACGACCGAACGCTTGTCCTCGTGCGACGGCTTTCGCACCAGGAAGGACTTGCCCTCGAGCGTCTTCACGATTTGCGATGCCGTGGCCCTGGTGGCGCCGATGAAGCCGGCAAGCGCGGACGGCGTGCGCGAGAACCTGTTGGCGCGGCCGAGAAAGCGCAGCGCCATCCATTCGCGATCGCGCAATCCATGCTGATTGCCTTCGAAATACCAAGCCCTCGCCGCCTGAACCAGCAGCTCGACGGCTTCTCGCGCCAATGGCATGAATCTACCTCGTCCCCGGAACTTCGTGTGCGGCGTTCCGAAGCCGCCTCGCGCCCTGGCTTGCGAATGCTGCGTGAGACGTCAGCCGGCCGGAGGCGTCCGACGAGCACGTCGTGTCCAGCTCTCGCTCGAACGCACGGACTGCAACGCCTCCAACCTGGAGCACTGGGCGTTGCGCAGTCCGGAGCGAGAGGCTGCGTCGCTGATGGACTGCCAACAGCGTCGTCGTCGCACGGGAGCCCGAGTTGCCGTCGCCAGCAGACGATGGATCGGAGTGGTTCAACCGAAGCCCCTAAAGTTCAAGTCGCAAAGCAGAGTTTCTTCTATCCATCGAAACGATGAATGAGCTTCTCAACAAAATCAAGTACAGACGCTCTCGCAGACTGGATGTCGTTGCAGCTGAATGTAACGTTCAACACAATCTCGCTCGTCGGGACACATGATGGTGAACGGGACGCGCTGCCCGATGAGCAGCATGCACGCAACTATACGAGGGTTTATCCACGCCACGTTGCTGTCTGTCGTTGATGCAGGTTGATCGAAGCTTGTGCATGACGACGATGTGTCTCGGAATGTCATCCACAACTTGTACGATCCGTCAGGGAATCGCCCGGGAGAACTCGCAGGAAGTGCACGCGGCGGTTGTTGCGGTCGCCCGTTCGTCGCTTCCGCTCGATTCCTCTCGTCCGATCGACTTGATATTCCCGCGACGGAAGCCGGTCATGGCTGCGCGTGCGCATGCGCTGGAAGCGTGGCCGCATGCGCAATCATCTGTCGAAAACAACGGGCAGGGCACGACGGCGTCGCGCGCCATCTCACCGCGCAACCTGCTACTCGCCCCTGAGCATGTCCCGGAGTTCGCGGAATGGATCGGCGCTCGGTGGGGCCGACGCGTCCTGCCGCATCGCGCTGTAGATTCTCGGAACCATGTCGACCGCCTGGTCAAGACCCGAATCACGCCCCGATTGATATCCGCCCATCAGGCGAAGGTCGCGCGTGTCCTCGTATTTGGCGATCATGGCGCGCAGCTTGCTCACCAATTCGCGCTCTTCGGGGTCCCAGACGTTATGGGCGAGGCGGGAGACCGAGGCGAGAACGTCCACGGCCGGATAGCGCGCCTGGTCGGCGATGTGCCTGGAGAGCACGATATGCCCATCGAGCGTGCTGCGGATGGTGTCGGCGATCGGCTCGTTGTGATCGTCGCCGTCGACCAGCACGGAGAAAATCCCGGTGATCGTGCCGGATCCCTCCTCGCCGGGGCCGGCGCGCTCCAGGAGCCGCGGCAGATCGGTGAAGACCGTCGGCGCGTAGCCGCGCGCGACCGCCGGCTCGCCGGCGGCGAGCGCGACCTCGCGGGCGGCGTGCGCGAAACGGGTGATCGAATCGACCATCAGCAGCACCGATTCGCCGCGGTCGCGGAAATATTCGGCGACCGCCATCGCCGTCTTCGGCGCCAGCCGCCGCATCATCGGGCTCTCGTCTCCCGTCGACACGATTGTGACGGCGCGGTGACGGTCGGTGCCCAGCACGTCCTCGATGAACTCGCGCACCTCGCGGCCGCGCTCGCCGACCAGCGCCAGCACGACCGTGTCAAAACCCTGGCTGCGGGCGAGCATCGCCAGCAGCGTCGATTTGCCGACGCCGGAGCCGGCAAAGATGCCGACGCGCTGGCCGGCGCAGATCGGCGAGAACAGGTCGATGACGCGCACGCCGGTGCGCAGCGGCTTGTGCACGCGTGCGCGCTTCATGGCCGAAGGTGCCTCGGCTTCCGCCGAGACCGCGCGCGATCCCGGTGTGAGGGGTCCCTGGCCGTCCAGCGGCGCGCCGAGCGCATTGATGACGCGGCCCTTCCAGCTCGGATCGGGCGCAAAGGACAATGGCGGCATCCGGTATGCGACCGAGCCCAGCCCGCCGGCGAATTGGCGATCGAACGGCTTGGCGATGATGCCCTCGCTGTCGATCCGCACCACCTCGCCGATCTGGGGCCTGCCGGCCGAATTGACGCCGATGAGCTCGCCGAGCCTGACGAAGCGCGACAGGCCGGAGACGCGGAAATGCGTCGGCGCGATCTCGGAGATCGCGCCGCTGACGCTTGCCAGGGGCGTGCTCTGCTGAAGCTCCAGCAGCGCCCACTCGAGTTGCCGAAGAGCGTTCAAGGAAACCGTCCAACCTCATTGCGCGCGAGGCGCAGCCTATTTGCCGGGTTCGCCCAGCGTCCGGATTGCATTCTGGAGCGAGCTCTCGGTGCCCTCGATCATCGAATTGGTGCCGTCGAAGGCGCGCGAGGCCGCGATCAGCTTCGTCAATTCCATCATCGGATTGGCGCCGGAGCCTTCGACATAGCCTTGCTTGAAGCCGTCGCGGGAGAAATCGGCGATCGCGGTCGCGGGACGATCGGGCGTGACGCCGGAATTGCCATAGCGCTCGAGATTGGCGTCAGCGGGAATGTTGAACAGGCCGATGGTGCCGATCTCGTTGTTGTCCTGGGTGATGGCGCCGCTGCGCGCGATCGAGATCGGTCCTCCGTTGGGGTCGAGCGTGATCTGCGCGCCGCCGGAATCGATCACGGGAAAACCGGACACGGTCTGAAGGTCGCCGTTGGGGGCGATCTGGAGACGTCCGTCACGGGTATAGACCGTGCCGTTCGGACCGGCGAAGGCGATCCAGCCCTGTCCGACCACGGCGACGTCGAGCGGGTTGCCGCTCTCGGTGATGTTGCCCATCTCGCGGGAGATGATGTTGTCGCCGGGCGAGGAGAAGGCGACCGGGTTCGCGCCCGCCTTGGACAGCACGGTCTCGAACTTCACCACGTCGGTGCGGAACGCCGCGGTGTTGACGTTGGCGACGTTGTTGGCGATCGTCTGGAGGCGCTTTTCGAGGGCGACCTGCGCCGACAATCCCACATAGAGAGCCGATTGCATGACTTACTTTCCGAAGCGGATGGACTGAAGTTTCGAGAGCATGTCGGTATCCATGCTGGCCATCGACGACGCGCCGCCGATCAGGACCAGCACGGGATTGGTCGAGTTGTCGCTCTGGGCCTGGGCCGCATCCCACATCGCGGCAAAGCGCTGCACGAATTTGGTGACCTTGGCCGGGTCCTGGAAATCGGTGAGCTTGATCTTGTCCGTGATCATCTTGGCCTGGGCGTCGATGTCGGCCGAGCTGATCGTCGACGGCAGGCCGAGCGCGGTCTGAACCACCTGCGTCAGCGCCTTGTCGGCGAGGATCTGGTAGGCGGTGGTGACGGTGGAGGCCTTGCGGGTGAAATAGAGCGCCAGCCGCAGGCCCTCGTTCTGGTCGCCGGCTTTCTGCTCCATCGTCTGCCTGACATATTGGGTCGCCGTCCCGGTCGTGGCCTGGGTGGTCTGGGTCGCGTTGCTGCCGAGGGCGGCGAAGTTGAACGCCGTGGCGAATTCACGATAGCGGACGTCGGTGAGCTTGTTGGCGAAGGTGTTCTTGTTGGCGACACCTTCGGTCAGCACCTTGCGCATGAACGCCTTGGCATAGGTCATGTCGCTGAGGCCATAGGCCTTCATCGCATAGGAGTAGAGCCGGTAGTCCTTCAGGAAATCGTCGATGGTCTTCACGTTGCCGATATGGCTGAGGAAATAATCGGTCTCGCGGCTGACGTCCGGCTGTTTCGCGACCTGTGTCAGCGACTTGCCCATGTCCTTGGTCAGTCTGGTGTAATCCGCGATGGTGGATAGCATGACACGCGTCCCTCTGGCCGCTCTTGCAACATCGTCTCAAGCTGCCGCGAATTGCTTGCGCGGGGCTGGCGGTCCCGAAGCCAGCTTCGCGCAAGCGTCGCCGACTAGATATTCCCGCTGGGATCGGCGATGGAGCGGCGCGTTGGGCAGTTTCGTGGGGATTTTCATCACGGTGGCGGCACTGCTCGGCGGATTTGCCGCCATGGGCGGGCACCTGGCCGTGCTCATGCAGCCGTGGGAGTTCGTGATCATCATGGGCACCGCCGTCGGCACCTTCATCGTGGCCAATCCGTGGAAGACGGTCGTGGACACCGGGGTTGCCTGCATGCAGGCCATCACCGGCGCTGTGCCCAGTGAGCGCTATTATCTCGATCTGCTCGGCGCGCTCCATGCCCTGATGCGCGAGCTGCGAGGCAAGGGCCGCAACGAGGTCGAGGCGCATATCGACGAGCCATCCTCCTCGGAGATATTCAAGGCGTTTCCGAGCGTGCTCTCCGACCCCGCGCTGCTCCAGTTCATCTGCGACTATGTCCGCCTGATCATCATGGGGAATGCGCGCACGCACGAGATCGAGGCGTTGATGGACGAGGAGATCCACACCATCGTGAAGAGCAAGCTGACGCCATACCATGCGCTGGTGGTGGTGTCCGAGGCGCTGCCGGCGCTCGGCATCGTCGCCGCGGTGCTCGGCGTCATCAAGGCCATGGGGGCCCTCGACCAGTCGCCGAAGTTGCTGGGCGGCTTCATCGGCGCGGCCCTCGTCGGCACCTTCGCCGGCATCTTCCTGTCCTACGGCATCATTTCGCCCTTCGCGCTGAAGATCAAGATGACGCGCGAGAAGAAGTGCCGGCCCTATATCATCGTCAAGCAGACGCTGCTGGCGTTCATGAACGGCGCCATGCCGCAGATCGCCGTCGAACACGGCCGCAAGATGATCGCCAGCACCGAGCGGCCGTCGATCGACGTCGTCGAGAACGAAACGATTGCAGGTCCCAAGGTCGTCGTGACCGAGGCTGAACCGAAGGCTGCCCGCGCATGATGATGGAAGACGTCGACGTCGATCAGCGCAAGCAGCTGCCGAACTACCTGCTGGACGCCGCCGGCATATCGATCGAACGCATGCCGATGCTCAATGTGATCTTCGATCGCATGGCGGCATCGTGCACCGACAGCCTGCAGCCGATGGCCGGAACGCCGTGCTATTTTTCGGTCAACGGCATCACCAACGACCGCGTCGGCGACATCATCAAGGATTACGAGGCCAACGCGGTCGCGGCGGTGCTCTATGCCGAGCAGTGGGACTCCCGTGTCATCATCATGCTCGACCGCGATTTCGTGTTCACGATGGTCGAGGCGATGTTCGGCTCCGACGGCGCCGAACCGCCGCTCGACGTCGAGCGCGCGTTCTCGAACATCGAAATCCGCCTTGTCCAGGCGCTGTTCGAGCGGTTCGCCAAGGCGCTGCAATCCGCCTTTGCCGGAACTTCCAACGTCACCTTCCGCGTGGAACGGGTCGAGACCGCCATGGCCTCGCTGGCGATCGGACGCAGCGGCAACATGTCGATCTGCGCGAACATCATGTTGCAGGCGCTCTATCGCGGCGGCCAGATGTTCCTCATCATTCCGCACTCCGCGCTCAACCCGCTCAGGCAGAAGCTCGCGCATGTCGTCGTCAGCGACGGCCGCGCGGCCGATCCGCGCTGGCGCGAGCAGATGGAGAGCGAGGTTCACCGCACCGAGGTGACGCTGAGCGCGGTGCTCGACGAGAAGATGATATCGCTCGGCGACGTCGTGAAGTTCCAGGTCGGGCAGGTGCTCGAGCTCGAAGCCACGCCGCGCACGCTCGCCCGGCTCGAAAGCAACAACCAGGTGCTGTTCTGGTGTCAGATCGGCCAGCTTGATGGCTATTACGCCATGCAGGTGGCAGATCCCGTCGATCAGAAACGGGAGTTCGTCGATGATATCCTATCTCGTTGATGCCGTGCTGCTGATTGCGCTCGCCTTCACCAGCATGCGGGTGACCCGGATGCACCGTGAACTGGCGCGGCTGCGCAGCTACCAGGGTGAATTCTCGACCATCGTCCACGAGACGGCGGGCGCCTTCGACACGGTGATCAATGCGGCGCACGATTCCACCGCAAATCTCGGACGGCTCGCCAACGTGCTGAGCACGAAGATCGATCAGGCCCACGAGGCGATCGCGGCGCTGGATGCGAGGACCGGGCTCGTGCCCGTCGCGACCACAGGCGGCGCCGACGTGAACAAGCATTGAAGCCGAAGCCGGCGAAAACGATACGGTCGGAGCGCGGCGGTGCTCCGGGAGCGGAAATACCAAGAGGCGATACCAAATGGCGCAATCCTTCGATTATGAGTCTGCCACTCGCGCATCGGCATCCGACGAGGGGCACACCGACGCATCTCCACTGGAGCGGCTGGCGGAGATTGCCGCGCGCACGGCGGAGGAGACCGGCAAGTTCGCCAATGTCGATGCCATACTGCGCATTCCCGTCACCATGCAGGTGGTGCTGGGATCGGCGACCATTCCGGTGGCGAACCTGATGAAGCTCGGGCGCGGCGCCGTGGTGCCGCTCGATCATCGCGTCGGCGAACCCGTCGATGTCGTCGTCAACGGCCGCATCGTCGCCCGCGGCGAGGTGGTCGTGGTCGAAGAAGACAATTCCCGCTTCGGCGTCTCGCTGACGGAAATCGTCGGTCCGCTGGGGCAGGGTGATACCTGACCATGGCGGCACAGGTCGGCATCGCTCCCGTCAAGCAGCGAGGCGTCGCCACACTGGGCGGAACGGAAAAGGTCGCTGCGCTCCTGCTGGCCATGGGCCGGCAGGCGGCCGCGAGCGTGCTCCAGCAGTTCGAGCCGCAGGAGATCCGCATCGTCACCAAGGCCGCGGCGGAGCTGCGGCCGATCACGGCGCAGGAGCTCGAGGGAATCGTCGAGGAGTTCGCCCAGCAATTTTCGATGGGCGCCAACATCCTCGGCACGCTCGGCGGTCTCGAGGCCGTGCTCGGCGACGTGCTGCCGGCCGACCAGGTCTCGCAGATCATGTCGGACCTGCTCGGCAATTCGAGCCGGTCGGTCTGGGATCGCGTCTCCTCGGTGTCGGAGAACTCGCTCGCGAGCTATCTCTCCAAGGAGCACCCGCAGACCGCGGCGCTCATCCTGTCCAAGGTCAAGCCGGCCTGCGCCGCCAAGGTCATGAGCCAGCTGCCGTCCAGCCTGCGCAACGAGCTGATGCGGCGCGTGCTGAGCCTCAAGCCGATCGTCGACGACGCCATGCGCATCATCGAGAAGACGCTGCACGAGGACTTGACGCTCAACTTCGCTCGCAATCTCGGCGCCGACACCTACGCCCGCGTCGCCGACATCATCAACAAGATGGAGCGCGGCCATATCGAGGACATGCTGAAGAGCCTGTCGGAGAAGCGGCCGAAGTCGGCCGAAGTGCTGAAGGAGCTGCTGTTCACGTTCGACGACGTCATCAACCTGACGCCGAAGGCGCGCACCATGATCTTCGACCAGGTGCCGACCGATCGCATCGTCGTCGCGCTCAAGGGCACCGACAAGAGCTTCCGCGAGCTGATCCTGTCCTCGGTCGCCTCGCGCGTCCGCCGCGTTGTCGAGCACGAGCTCGCCATCGGCGAGCCGTCGAACCAGCGCGATGTGCTGGAGGCGCGGCGCGTGATCACCGATCTCGCGCTCGAGCTCGCGGAGAAGGGTGAAATCGAGCTCAACCCCGAGCAGGAGGATGAGCTGGTCTTCCGCTGACCGCTGAACGGGCATGGCAGAAACATCCGATCAGGAGAGCAAGACAGAAGAGCCGACCGAGAAGAAAGTCCGTGATGCGCTCGAACAGGGCAAAATCCCGGTCTCTCGGGAGGCGTCCATCTTCGCCTCGATGGCTGCCCTGATGGTGATCCAGGCCTTTCTGATCGGCCAGGGCGTGCAGCAATTGACGCCGACGCTGAAGAGCTTTCTCGACGATCCCGAGGGCTTCCCCCTCAGCACCGCGGCGGACGCGCAGAACCTGCTCACCGTGGTGGGACTTCATTCGCTGCGATTCCTGGTACCGCTGGTCGTCATCATGATGGTATTCGGCCTCGCCGCCTCGCTGCTGCAAAATGCGCCGCGCCTGGTGCTGGAGCGCATCAAGCCGGACGTGTCGCGCATCTCCCCGGTCAGCGGCTGGAGCCGTCTGTTCGGCACGCAAGGACTCGTCGAATTCGCCAAGTCGTTGTTCAAGCTCGCCTCGGTGACCGCCGTCGTCGCCTTCGTGCTGCGCTCGTCCGAGGCGAAGGCGTTCGAGGCGATGTACACCGATCCGGTGGCGCTGCCGGAGATGATCCTCAACATCGCGATGCGGATCGTCTCGGCGATCTGCATCGCGACCATCGTCCTGGTCGCGATCGATCTCGCCTGGTCGCGCTTCCACTGGCGGCGCGAGCTGCGCATGACCAGGCAGGAGATCAAGGATGAGCACAAGCAGGCCGAGGGCGATCCGCTGATCAAGGCGCGCCTGCGCTCGCTGGCGCGCGACCGCTCGCGCCAGCGCATGATCGCCTCCGCCGCGCGCGCGACGCTGGTGATCGCGAACCCGACGCATTTCGCGATCGCGCTGCGCTACAAACGCGAGGAGAATGCGGCGCCGCTGGTGGTCGCCAAGGGCATGGACGTGATCGCGCTGAAGATCCGCGAAGTCGCCGAGCAGAACCGGATTCCCGTGATCGAAAACAAGGCGCTGGCGCGCGCGCTCTACGAGGCGGTGCAGGTCGACCAGGTGATTCCCGCGGAATTCTTCCGCCCCGTCGCCGAGATCATCTACTTCCTCCAGTCCAAGCAGGCGGCACGGCCCGAGAAGGTCCAGTAGATCCGAGGATGGTGCTTCGCGCAACAGCTTGACGAAAGCTTAACGCCCTAGGGTTCTCCCGAATGGACCAGAACGGGGCTGTCGTGGGACCGCTTTATCTCTTCGAACTCGCATCGTCGCAGGCGCGCTACCTTGAGCTCCGCCAGTCGACCATCGCCACCAACGTCGCCAATGCCAACACGCCGGGCTTCAAGGCGCGCGACGTCGAGCCCTTCAACAAGGTGCTCGACGGCATGCCGGTCAGGCTCGCAACGACGTCGCCCTCGCACATGCAGTTGTCCGCCGCCGAGACCGACACGCGCAAGATCGCCAAGAAGGACAGCTGGGAAGTGGTTCACTCCGGCAATTCGGTCAGTCTCGAGCAGGAAATGATCAAGGGCAACGACGTCAATCGCGACTATTCGATGAACGCGGCGATCGTGCGGTCGTTTCACCGTATGGTCCTGTCGAGTGCGAAGGCCTGAGGTGAATTGATATGCTGGACTCTCTGCAGTCGTCATTGACCGTCGCAAGCTCCGGGCTCGAAGCGCAATCGACGCGCATGCGCATCGTCTCGGAGAACCTCGCCAACGCGACGTCGACCGGGCGCACCGCCGGGGCTGATCCGTATCAGCGCAAGACCATCACCTTCGATGCCGCCATGGATCGTGCCTCGGGTGCGCAGCTTGCGAAAGTCAAGGAGATCGGGGTCGACACCACGCCGTACCGCGTCGAGTACGACCCGGGGCATCCCGCCGCCGACAAGGCCGGCTACGTCAAGCTGCCGAACGTCAACATGATGATCGAGATGGCCGACATGCGAGAGGTCAACCGGTCCTATGAAGCCAATCTCCAGGTCGTGAAGCAGGTGAGGTCGATGCTGGGCATGACCATCGACCTCTTGAGGAGCTGATAATGCTTGAAGCAATTTCATCCACGGCGATCTCCGCCGGTCAGGCGGCGAGCCGCGCGACCGAGACGCAGGCCATCTCGCCGGCGGCGACGACCGCGATCCAGGCCGGTGACGATGTCGGCTTCGAATCGGTGATGAAGCAGGTGACGACGGACGCGATCGGAACGCTGAAGGCGGGCGAAGCGGCGTCGATCTCGGCGATGCAGGGCAAGGAATCGACGCGGCGCGTCGTGGAGGCGCTGATGTCGGCCGAGCAGGCCTTGCAGACGGCGGTCGCGGTTCGCGACAAGGTCGTGCAGGCCTACCAAGAAGTCGTTCGGATGTCGATTTGATCTGAAGGAGTGACGATCGTGAAATCGCTCGCCATTGCGGCCACTGGCATGAACGCCCAGCAGACCAACATCGAGGTCATCGCCAACAACATCGCCAACATCAACTCGACGTCGTACAAGCGGGCGCGCGCGGAGTTCACCGATCTGTTCTATCAGATGGATCGGATGCAGGGCGTCGCCAACGTCAACGGCTCCTCGCCGATTCCGGAGGGTGCCAATCTCGGCCTCGGCGTCAAGTCGGCGGCGATCCGCAAGCTGCACATCCAGGGCGCGCTGACGCAGACCGGCAATCCCTACGACCTCGCGATCAACGGCCGCGGCTGGTTTCAGGTGCTGGGTCCCAACAACGAGGTGCAATACACCCGCGCCGGTTCGTTCAACACCAATGCCAACGGCCAGCTCGTCACGATCGACGGCTATCTGCTGGACCCCGCGATCACGGTGCCGCAGGGAACGGTCGAGGTCACGGTCAACCAGACCGGGCAGGTGTTCGCCAAGCTGGACACGGAAATAAATCCACGGCAGATCGGCCAGCTCAACCTCGCCAATTTCGCCAATGAGGCGGGGCTCGAGCCACTCGGCAGCAATCTCTACCGCGAGACGACCGCGTCCGGTACGCCGGTCGTCGGGCTGCCGGGCGATTCCGGCTACGGCAAGATCAACCAGAAATATCTCGAAGCCTCCAACGTCGATCCCGTCAAGGAAATCACCGAGTTGATCTCGGCGCAGCGCGCCTACGAAATGAATGCCAAGGTCATCCAGGCCTCGGATGAAATGGCTTCGACTGTCTCGAAGGGCATGCGCTAGTTCCGGTGTCTCGATGTTGAACAGGGTGGGCCTGATCATGCGCGGGTTGGCCGCCGTGCTGCTGGTTCTCGTCTCGGCGCGCCTCGCGGCGGCCGAGGAGAAGCGGCTTCCCGTGCCGGCCGTCTCGATCCGCGCGGGCGAGGTGATCCGGGACGACATGATCACCGAGCGCGCCTTCGCGCCGAGCCTGCTCGGCGTCGCCATGTTCATCGAAGGACGTCAGGTCCTGGTCGGTCGCATGGCGCGGCGCACGCTGCTGCCGGGCCAGCCGATCCCGACCAATTCGGTGGAGGATCCCTGGACTGTTGCCCGCGGCGCCATGGTCAAGGTCGTGGTGGAAGACAGTGGCCTGTCCATCGTCACCTATGGCTCGGCGATGCAGTCGGGCGCGGCCGGCGCGCTCATCCCGGTGCGAAACACCGATACAGGCGTGATCATCAGGGGCATCGTCCAGCCGGACGGCACGGTCAAGGTCGTGGATGGGTCATGACCAGAGTCCTGCTTGCGCTCGTCCTCCTCCTCGCTACCGCCAGCGCTCAGGCCGCGGTCCGCATCAAGGACATCGCGGACATCAAGGGACTGCGCGAGAACCAGATCGTCGGCTATGGCCTCGTCATCGGCCTGAACGGCACCGGCGACACGCTCCGCAATGCGCCGTTCACGGAACAGTCCCTGCAATCGATGCTCGAGAACATGGGCATCAATGTCAGGAACGAGACCACGAGCACCAACAATCCCACGCGTCCGACGACGCTGCGCACGCGCAACGTCGCGGCCGTGATGGTGACCGCGGACCTGCCGCCCTCGATCGGAGCCGGCGAGCGGATGGACGTGACCGTGTCCTCGCTCGGCGATGCGACCTCGCTGCTCGGCGGCACGCTGGTGATGACGTCGCTGCGGGCGGCGGATGGTGCGGTCTATGCCGTTGCGCAGGGCGCGATCACGGTCGCCGGCTACAGCGTCGGCGGCCAGGCGCAGAACGTCAGCCAGGGCACGCCGACCGCGGGGCGCATTCCGAACGGCGCGCTGGTCGAGCGCGAAGTGCAGGGAAGCCTCCATGAAATGGAATTCCTGGTGCTGGAGCTCAAGAATCCGGACTTCGTCACCGCAACGCGCATTCTCGATGCTATCAACCGCTACGCCGGCGGCCGCTATCGCGCGCAGATCGCCTTCGAGCGCGACTATCGCACGATCGTGCTGTCGAAGCCGCGCAACATCGGCCCGGTCCGATTCCTGGCCGAAATCGGCGAGTTGACGGTCGAGCCGGACACGCCCGCACGGGTGGTGATCAACGAGCGCACCGGCACGGTGGTGATCGGACGCGACGTACGGATATCGACCGTTGCCGTGACGCACGGCAATCTGACGGTGCGCGTCACCGAGCTTCCCGTGGTCTCGCAGCCGGCGCCGTTCTCGCGAGGTCAGACGGTGGTCGTTCCGCAGACCGTGGTCGAGGCCAACGAGGCGGGCGCGCAGGTGGCGATCCTGAGCGGCGTCGATCTCCAGCGCCTGGTACGCGGGCTGAATCAGATCGGCCTGAAACCATCAGGCATCATCGCCATCCTCCAGGCGATCAAGACGGCCGGCGCGCTCCAGGCCGATGTCATCGTGCAATGATGCACAAGCGTCGTGCAAGCTTGGTCGCTCAATGCTCTGGTCTCGACCGAGAATCGCACGCGGCCCGATGCTGAAGCTGGATCACAAAGCCAAACTCCTCCTCGTCGCGGTGTGGACGCTTGCGGGCGCTTCGCCCGTGCTGGCGCTGGACGAGGCGAAACCGACGAAGCCGCTCAACCTGCTCTCCTTCGCGCGTGCCCGCGCGTCCGGACCGCAGAAGCCGGGCACGTCGGCCACCCCGATTCCGGGCGGAAGCGCCTCCGTCCGTGCCACGGCTTGGGCGGCGGAAGATTCAGGTCCGGCCATCACCGGCGCAGTGCCGGCTTCCGAGACGCCGGCGCCGGCACCTGTACGTGCAGCCAAACCCGGCAGCGTCACGGCGCCGCCGAAGCCCACACCTCCACAGGCCGCCGTGTCCGCCGATAGTGACGTCGCGCTGTTCTGTAGCAACGTGGCCGACCCCGCCGTCGACGCAAGGCTGGCTTGGCAGCTCAAGGAGCTGGAGAAGGCCGAGAACCTGCTCCGCGAACGGATCGCCGAGGTCGAGGCCAAGCGTGCCGAATACGAGAAGTGGATGGCGCTGCGCGACGACTTCCTGAAGAAGGCCGAAGCCAGCGTCGTCGAGATCTATTCGCGCATGAAGCCGGAGGCTGCGGCGACCCAGATTGCCGGCATGGCCGACGAGACCGCCGCCGCCGTGCTCGCCAAGCTCAGCCCGAGGAGCTCGAGCGCAATCTTCAACGAGATGGATACGGCCCGTGCGGCGCACCTCGCCGACCTGCTCGGCGGGATGCGCCGTGTGGATGACGGAAAGACCAAATAGATGAAGAAGCCGATCCTCATCCTCCCGCTCGTACTGGCGTCCGTCTTCCTCGCCGGATGCTTCCATGATCCGGCCGAGGTCCTGACCGGCCCGCAAATGTCGCCGGTCGGCAGCGGCTTGAGGACCCAGGCCGATCCGATCCCGGTGACGCCGCGCATGCGCACGCCCGTCAGCTATCGATCGACTTGGGATGACGGCACCGATCTCTACCGCGATCCCCGCGCCCGGCGTACCGGCGACGTCGTGACGGTGATCATCTCGATGCAGGACAAGGCCAAGCTCGACAACAAGACCGGCCGCTCGCGCGATTCGCAGGTCAAGTTCGGGCTCGACTGGCTGATGGACGTCGCAGGATGGAGCGACAAAGGCCAGGCCAACGCCAATCTCAGCACCAACACCCAGATCAAGGGTAACGGCCAGATCGACCGCACCGAGGATATCAAGCTGTCCATCGCGGCCATCGTCACCGACGTGTTGCCGAACGGCAATATGATGATCAGCGGCTCGCAGGAATTCCGCGTCAACACCGAGATGCGCGTGCTCAATGTCGGCGGCATCGTGCGTCCGCGCGACATCTCGCGAGCCAACACGATCTCCTACGACAAGATCGCTGAGGCGCGCGTGTCCTATGGTGGCCGTGGAAATCTGTCTGACGTGCAGCAGCCTGGATGGGGACACCGGATCTATGACGCCGTGGCACCATTCTGAGATCCGCACCGGCCGAGCCGCGTCGCGAGGGCAGGGGACGTGATGCGCCTGATTGCGGCCATTGTCGTGCTGACCCTTGTCGCGATCGGTGCGGGCGCCCTTGCCGGCCTGCATCTGTTTGCGGCCGCTGAGCGCGTGGCCGACGCGAAGAAGAGCGCCACGCCGCCGCCCCTTGCGTCGAGCTACGCCGGCAGCGCGCGGCTTCGAAAACTGTCCCCGATCGTGACCAATCTCGCTGCACCGGCCAACAACTGGGCCCGCGTCGAGGCCTCCATGGTGACCGAGAGCATGAGCGACGAGGATGCCGGCATCCTGGCCGCCCACATCAGCGAGGACATCATCACCTATCTGCGGTCGGCGTCGGTTGGCCAGTTCGAGGGATCGCGCGGGCTCCAGCACCTGCGCGACGACCTGACCGAGCGCGCCAATATCCGCTCGTCGGGCAAGGTCCGCGAATTGATCATTGAGACGTTGGTGATCCAGTGAGAGTAAGAGTCCTGCTACTCGCGTTGATCCTGGTCGTGCTGCCCGAAGTGGCGCTGGCCCAGATTCCGGACCTCAACTCGCTGCTGCCGCCCGGCAACGGCTCGACCAGCGGCCGTATCATCCAGCTGATGGCGCTGATCACGGTGCTGTCGGTGGCGCCGGGATTGCTCATCATGGTGACGAGCTTCACGCGATTTGCGGTGGCGCTGTCGTTCCTGCGCGCCGGTCTCGGCCTCCAGACCACGCCGGCCAACCTGGTGCTGATCAGCCTCGCGCTGTTCATGACCTTCTACGTGATGGCGCCGACATTCGACCGCGCCTGGGAGACCGGCGTCCAGCCGCTGATGAAGAACGAGATCTCGGAGGAAGAGGCCTACCTGAAGATCACCGATCCCTTCCGCGAGTTCATGCTGGCCCACGTTCGCGACAAGGATCTCCAGACCTTCGAGGCGCTCGCTGCGGAAAGCTTTCGCAAGAAGTTCGACGACAAGCGCATCGACATGCGCGTCATCATTCCGGCCTTCATGATCTCCGAACTCAGGCGTTCGTTCGAGATCGGATTCCTCATCATCCTGCCGTTCCTCGTCATCGACATGATCGTGGCGACGCTGACCATGTCGATGGGCATGATGATGATGCCGCCGACGATCCTCGCGCTGCCGTTCAAGATGCTGTTCTTCGTGCTGATCGACGGCTGGAACCTGCTCGCCTCCGGACTGGTGCGGTCGTTCTCCTGAAAGAGCGCGGCTCGGACCGCGTCATCATGGTTAGCGGATGGTAACTACGATACCGCCGCTACAGCGATGATATTCAAGGCGATTTTAATCCGGCGGCAAGATTCGGTGTGCTAGCAAGGCGTCACGGCGGGTTGGACCCCACCCACATCAGTCCAAAGGCATGATGCCGCCCCTCCGTACCGGTGAAAACCCGGTATGTCCCAAAGTGAAAATGTAACGCGTACATAAAGGGACATTCGCAATGTCAAGCCTGCTCACGAACTCGTCCGCCATGACCGCGCTCCAGACCCTGCGGTCTGTCAGCTCGCAACTCTCCACCACGCAGACCCGGATCTCCACCGGCCAGCGCGTGGCAACCGCCTCCGACAACGCCGCCTACTGGTCGATCGCGACCTCGATGCGCGCCGACAACGCCGCGCTCTCCGCCGTCTCCGACTCGCTCGGTCTGTCGGCCGCGACGGTCGACACCGAATATACCGCTCTGAACAAGGTTCTCGGTGACAGCAACTCGGGCCTGACCAAGCTCCAGTCGCTGCTGGTCGAAGCCAAGACCGCCGGTATCGATCGCAGCAAGATTCAGTCGGAAATCACCCAGATCCAGCAGGACATGAAGAACGTGGCCAGCGCGGCCACGTTCAACGGCGTCAACTGGCTGAGCACCACGGCCACCACGCCGGCGACCGTCAATCTCGTGTCGTCGTTCTCGCGCGTCGCCTCCACGCCGACCACCGGCTCGATCACCGTCACGGTTGCCAACTACTCGCTCTACACCTCGACCACGAGCGGCATCTTGGACACGGTGAGCGGTACTGCGTCGGTCGACACCATCAACATCGGTGCACTGACCGACTCGGCGGCTGACCAGACCACGCTCGATGGCTACATCGCGCAGGTCACCGCGGCGATCGGCACGGTCTCCTCGGGTGCCGCCAACCTCGGCGCCATCAAGAACCGCATCTCGAACAACTCGGAGTTCGTGAAGTCGCTGATGGACTCGGTTGATCGCGGTATCGGCCAGCTCGTCGACGCCGACATGAACCAGGAGTCCACCCGCCTGGCGGCCCTCCAGGTCCAGCAGCAGCTCGGCGTTCAGGCGCTCTCGATCGCCAACAACAACAGCCAGAGCATCCTGTCGCTGTTCCGCTAAGCGTCAAGACAGTCCGGGGAGGGCCGCGCTTCTCGCGAAGCGCGGCCCTTTCGTTTGGCGTGACGTCGCGCGCGCCATGATTCCGATTTACCTGTTGCGGTCCGATCACAGGGCCACAAGCCTCGCACAAGCTTCGCTGGATAGTCTCGCCGCTACGACGGGTTGGGTTCACGCGCATTTCCGTATCCCAAAGGCATGATGCCGCCCTGTCGTACCGGTGCAAGCCCGGTATGTCCCCAAAATCCAATCTGCTTTCAAAGGGACATCAAAGATGGCTTCCAGCCTGCTTACGAACTCCGCTGCAATGACTGCGCTGCAGACCCTCCGGAATGTCAGCGCCAGCCTGCAGACGACCGAAAACCGGATCTCGACCGGCCAGCGGGTCGCGACCGCTTCGGACAACTCGGCCTATTGGTCGATCGCGACTTCGATGCGCGCCGACAACGCCGCGCTCTCCGCCGTCTCCGACTCGCTCGGTCTGTCGGCTGCGACCGTCGACACCGAGTACACCGCTCTGAACAAGGTCATCGGCGACAGCAACTCCGGCCTCACCAAGCTCCAGGCGCTGCTGGTCGAAGCCAAGACCGCCGGCATCGACCGCACCAAGATCCAGGCCGAAATCACCCAGATCCAGCAGGACATGAAGAACGTGGCCAACGCGGCGACGTTCAACGGCGTGAACTGGCTGAGCACCACCGCCACCACCCCGGCGACGGTGAACCTGGTGTCGTCGTTCTCGCGGGTCGGCGGCACGCCCACGATCAACACCATCACGGTGACGGTTGCCAACTACTCGCTCTACACCTCGACCACGGCCGGCATCCTGGACACGGTGAGTGGCACCGCATCGGTCGACACGATCAGCATCGCTGCGCTGACCGACTCGGCGACCGACCAGACCACGCTCGACGGCTACATCGCGCAGGTCACCGCCGCGATCAACACCGTCAGCCAGTCCGCCGCGAACCTCGGCGCCATCAAGAACCGCATCTCGAACAACACGGAGTTCGTGAAGTCGCTGATGGACTCGGTGGATCGCGGTATCGGCCAGCTCGTCGACGCCGACATGAACGCGGAATCGACCCGCCTTCAGGCGCTCCAGACCCAGCAGCAGCTCGGCGTTCAAGCGCTCTCGATCGCCAACCAGAACAGCCAGAGCATCCTGTCGCTGTTCCGCAGCTAAGCGGCGCTTTCGAAAACGACCGTGCTCCCCGCGGAGCACGGTCCCCGCCGAGATCGGCGGACGTGACGGCACAAGACGTGCCCGAAAATCGACCTTCCGACGTCAGATTTCATGCGACATGTCGCGGCCGCTCCGGCGGCAATGCGTCCGGCCGTCCGTTGCCGATGTCGATTGCGCCGCCGAATTTGTAAAAATTGCAACGCCTCGCCAGCGAACCGACACATTCGCGACCGCGCGCAACCTTCAGACAAGGTTGGCAGCGGAGTGTCTCATACGTTCGCATAGGTACGAGGTCATATGCTGCTCAGTCGTGCGCAGGTACAGCAACTGCTCAACAATCTGCTGGAGCTTGGGCCACGACGCTTGATGGCCTTGGGGCTGATCGGCTTTGCCGTTCTCGTTACCGTCGTCGGCGGTGCCTACTATCTGAGCCGGCCTGAATTCGAGACGCTCTATACCGGCCTCACCCGCGAAGACGTGACGCGCATGGGCGCCGCGCTGCGCGAGCAGAACATCGCTTTCGATGTCAATACGGCCGGAGACGCCGTCTCGGTGCGGCCGAGCCAGACCATGCAGGCGCGGATGCTGCTCGCCGAGAAGGGCCTGCCGACCAGCGCCAATTCCGGCTACGAGCTATTCGACAAGATCGGCTCGCTCGGCCTGACCTCGTTCATGCAGGAGGTCACCAAGCTGCGAGCGCTGGAAGGCGAGATTGCGCGCACGGTGCAGCTGATGAAGGGCGTGAAGGCCGCGCGCGTGCATATCGTCATGCCCGTACGCGGCTCGTTCCGCGCGACGCAGCAGCCGCCCTCGGCATCGGTCGTGCTGCGCACCGACGGCGCGATCGAGGCGCGCACGGCGCAATCGATCCGTCATCTCGTCGCGGCCGCCATTCCCGGCATGAGCCGCGACAAGGTGACCGTGCTGGACGCCGACGGCTCGATGCTGCTCGCCGAAGAGGATGAGGCCAGCGCCGCACCGACCAAGATGGCAAGCCTCCAGAAGACGGTCGGCGGCATGGTGCAGGAGAACATCCGCAAGGCGCTGACGCCTTATCTGGGTCTCGACAATTTCGAGGTAAGCGTCGCACCGCAGCTCTCCACCGACAAGCGGCAGATCAACGAGACCGTCTACGATCCCGAGAGCCGCGCCGAGCGTTCGGTGCGGAACGTGCGCGAGAAGGAGTCTTCGCAGAACGCGGACCGGTCGACGCCGACCACGGTGCAGCAGAACCTCCCCGATCAGCAGGTGAACGCGGGCGGCAGCAAGAACTCCAGCGAGGACAAGACCCGCCGCGAGGACGTCACCAATTTCGAGGTGTCGTCCAAGACCACGACGACGGTGAGCGACGGCTACTCGGTCAAGAAGCTCTTCATCGCGGTCCTGGTCAACCGCGCGCGCCTCGTCGCCGATCTCGGCGACAAGAGCAACCAGGTCATCATCGACAGCAAGCTCGCCGAGATCAGCCAGCTCGCGGCCACCGCCGGCGGACTGGACAAGCAGCGTGGCGACCAGATCCAGGTGACGGCCGTCGACTTCATTGAGGGCTCGCGCGAGCTGGCGCCGGTGCCGCCGATCAGTTTCGTCGAGATGATCAACAAGCAGCTCGGCAGCGTCATCAACGCGGTGACCATCCTCGCCGTTGCCTCGATGCTGGTCTGGTTCGGGCTTCGGCCGGCGGTCAACGGTATTCTCACCCATCGCGCCGAACAGGAGCAGACCGAGGCAGCGGAGGCTGCCGCCCTTGAGGCCGCCGCCCTTGCATTGCCTAACAGCGAGGAGGCCGAGCTCAACCTCGTCGAAGATCTCGAAGGCAAGATGCAGCGAACGCCGCAAAAGCGGCTGGAGCAGATCGTCCGGCTCGATCAGATGCAGGCGGCCGCGATCCTTAAAGACTGGATGCGACGCGAGGAGGCGGCATGAACGCAGCAATCGGAAAGCTCCTGACGCAGTTCGACGCGAACGGCCGGGCCAAATCGCCGCCGCCTCCGCCGCCGAAGATCCAGGACGTGCTGACAAGGCCGAGGGAGGTTCGGCGCGAGCCGCAACCTCAGCCTCAGCCGCAACCACAGCCCCATTCGCAGCAGCAGCTTCAGCCGCCGTCCCCGGCAGCGGAAGCTCCGCCGGTCAACCTTCTCGACGATGCCTATCGTCGCGGCCATGCGGCCGGCGTCGCGGAAGGCGAGGCCAGGCTTGCGGAGGAACGCGTCCGCAGCGCGATCCGGCTCGGCGAGGAGCGGGCCAAGTGGTCCGACCAGCAGGCGGCCACCATCGTCAACGGCTTCGAGACGGCTTGCCGCGAGATTGAGACCAATATCGCGAGCTCGGTTGCGCGGATATTGCTGCCGTTTCTCACGGAGGCGGTCCGCGACAAGGCGATCGAGTCGCTGGTCGAGCAGATCGCGGCGTTGACCGGCAATTCGCCGGTGCCGGTGTTCAAGGTCACCGGCCCGAGCGAGTTGCTGGACCTGGTGAAGGCGCAGCTCGAGAAGGCCCGGCGGACGGGCATCGCTTATGAGGCCGCCGACACCTTCGAGGTCCGCGTCGTGGCCGACCAGACCGTGATCGAGACCCAGATCTCGGCCTGGAGCGAACGCCTCAAGGAGGCGCGCCGGTAGTCCGCCATGAATGAGGTCAAGCCAGAGCTCGTGATCATCCGCCGGCGGAGCGCTTTCGACGACGAGAAGCCGCACGGCGGCGTCTGGAAGATCGCTTATGCGGATTTCATGACCGCGATGATGGCGTTCTTCCTGGTCATGTGGCTGCTCAACGCGCTCAACCAGGACCAGAAGCAGGTGGTCGCGAGCTATTTCAATCCGATCAAGCTCGCGGAGAATGCACCTGCTCCGAAGGGTCTGAAGGACCTCTCCAGGAAGGAGCCGTCGTCATTCGAAGGCCAGGACGGCAGGCGTAAGCCGGCGGGGCCGAACGAAGAACGTCGCGGCGACTCGCCGACGGCGGAGAAACCGCCCTTCTACGAAGAGAAGGTCCTGTTCCGCGATCCCTATGCGACGCTCGCCGAGATCGCCAATAGTGCGAACCAGGCCTCGGGCCAGCGTCGCGCCGGCGCCCTGACATCGGCCGAAGAGGACGGCCTCAAGGGTGGCGACGCTTACCGTGATCCCTTCGATCCCGGCTATTGGAAGCTGGCGCCGCAGATGTCCAAGGACGCGGATCGCATCATCGAGAGCGAGCCGAAGCCGAATGCCTCCGCGCGCGATGCGTCCGGCACGGGTCAGAGCGAACCGCAGGCGCGCCGCGCCAAGGTGGATGATGCGGGCGGAAGCGTGGCGCCGAACGCGGATAGCCCGTCCGCAAGCCTGTCGCCCCTGTTGCCGCCCGGGCCTGCGCCGTCGCAATCCTCGCGCGAGGGCAGCGCCCAAGCGACCGCTCAGGCCAATGCTGCCGCGCAGGCGCGCCCCAACGATACGACGAAGGACAACGAGCCGCGCGATGCGGCGCAAACGCAGCAGCCAACCGTCAAGCAGCTTCAGTCTGCGATCGCGGACGCGCTGTCGGACGTCAAGGCCGGCGCGGGACCTGCGGCCGAGGTTCGTCAGGTCGAGGAAGGCCTACTGATCAGCCTGACTGACGATGCGAGCTTCGGCATGTTCGCGGTCGGCTCGGCGGAGCCGCGGCCCGAGCTCGTTCGCGTCATCGACAAGATCGGCCCGCTGCTGACGAAGCGGCCCGGCATGATCATCGTCCGCGGTCACACCGACAATCGGCCGTACAAGTCGGAGACCTACGACAATTGGCGGCTGTCGACCGCCCGTGCGCAGATGGCCTATTACATGCTGGTCCGCTCCGGCGTCGATGCGCAGCGGATCGAGCATGTCGAAGGTTACGCCGACCGGCGGCCGAAACTGCCGAACGATCCGGCGGCCGCGCAGAATCGGCGGATCGAGATCCTGATCCGGGAGAAGCGCCTTTGATCCGGCCGCTCCTCCGCACCGTCTTGCTGCTGCTGCCGTTCACGGTGGCAGGCGCATTGGCGGAGCCTGCGCCGGCCCCGGTATCGACAGCGGGGGAGCCGTATGAACTCGTGCGCGCATTGCAGGCTGTGCAGGATGGCATCGCCAATGGTGACACCGCGGCGCATGGCAGCCACATCGCGTTGATCCGGCAGGTCGGCGAGAAATTTCTCGCCGCTGACGCGGGCGTGTGGAGCAATGCGCGGAACGGCCAGGCCGTCGTCATCTATCTGCTCAGCGGCGGCGCGCCGCAGGTTGTGCGCAAGCTGCCGCGCGACAAGCTGAACGTCGACGAGCGACTGTTCGATGGTGCGCTGGCCTATGTCGAGGGCCGCCAGGACGAAGCGCGCGAGCTGCTCAAGGACGTCAAGCCGCGCACGCTTCCGTCGGGTCTGGGCGGGCAGGTCGCGCTGGTTCAGGGCGCGCTCTTCGCACGTGCCGAGGCCTCGCTCGCGATCGAGCGCCTCGACGACGCGCGCTTGCTCCTGCCCGGTACGCTCGTAGAGGAGGCGGCGCTGCGGCGCGAGATCCTGCTGGTTGGGCAGGCCGAGGAATTCGACAAGTTCGAGTTCCTGACGCTGGCCTATATCCGCCATTACCGCAACTCGATCTATGCCGGCGATTTCTGGCAGCGCTTTTCCACGGGCCTGACGCAATCGAGCCTCGCGCTCGACGAGCGCCGCTTTGCGCGGATCACAACCCTGTTGGAGCAGATCGATCGCGCCAGCCGCCTCAAGCTCTATCTCGTGATCGCGCGCGCGGCGATGGTGCGCGGACAGCTGGCCGTGACCCGGCTCGCCGGCGAGCGTGCGCTGACGCTCAGCGCCGATGCGTCAGCGGATCGCGAGCGTGCGCATTTCTTCCGTGGCGCCTCGCGGACGCTCACCGACGAGTATGATGGCGGTCTCGCCGAGCTGAAGGCACTCGACCGCTCGAAGCTGCCCGAGCGCGACGTTCCCCTTCTGAATGCGACGCTGCAGCTCGCGCTCGACGTCCGCAAGCCGTTCGCCGGCGGATCCGCGGCCGCAGCCGATAAGCCTCCGGCAACGCCGGCGCGCCTCGACCTCGCGTCATCGACCGCGACCATCGCGCGTGCGCGGAAGCAGCTCGGCGAACTTGAACTCCTCACCAGGGATCGCCGTCCATGACCAAGCTCAGCGAAACCTCCGGACAGCCATTCTCGGGCCTCGCGGAAAGCCTCAACATGCGCAGCACGTCGCGCTCCGGCAAGAGCGCGGGGGCGAAATCATCGGCAGACTCGTCGTTCAACGATCTGCTCCACACCGTCTCCAATCTCGCCAAGCGCGCGCTCGACGATCAGGGCAGCGACACGAGCGCGAAAGCCGGAACACTGCGCACGCGTCTGACGCACCCGATCGGGAAAGACACGGCGAAGGACGAGGCGACGTCCGACCGCATCTCAGCGGCTGACGAGCCCAAGTCCAGTCACAAGACCGGCGACCGGAAGACGGGCGAATCGTCGGAGACGGAAGATCTGGTCGACCCGACCGCAAAGCCGGACGTTTCGAATGGGCCGGGCATCCCCGCGATCGTCGGACAGGAGCTCGCCGCCGTGCCGGCCGCGAAGCCGCAGCCGGCGACGGTTGACAAGAAAGACGCGACCGCACGCGACGAGCGCATGTCCACGAAGCGTGAGGTTCAGGCTGCGGGCATGGCGAAGGTCGCCACAGCCGAGTCTGCTTCGTCCGCTCTCGCTTCGGCTGGTACGCGTTCTCAGGATGCGGCGGCTCCGGCCGCACAGCAAGGCAGCGAGACATCGCCAAAGGCAATGCCGGCGGCGCCTGGTTTCGAGGCGGTCACGGCCAATGTGGAACCCGCCGTCAAGGCCTCGGCGCGGGATGCATTGCCCGAGACGACCAAGGTCACCGTGGTGCAGCAGGAGACCCATCTGCCACCGGCGCAGTTCAACGCGCCGCAACAGGTCGCCAACGCCGTCGTCGCCGAGCTGAAGGAATCCGCGACGACCTCTGCGACCGCCGATCCCGCAGCGTCCCAGACCAACGCGCCGGATCAGCCGCTCAAGATCCTGACCATCAATCTGGAGCCGCCGGCGCTCGGCAACGTCACCGTGCGCCTGCGTCTCGTCGGCACCGAAGTGTCGGTCCACCTCGCGGCCGAACGCAAGGACACCAGCCAGATGCTGGACCAGCAGCGCGACTCCATCCGCGATCTCATGCAGTCGGCGGGTTATGTCGCTGACGTCGCGCCGGTCCAGCACGGCTCGCTGGATGGATTCCAGAGCGGCTCCGGCCAGTCGCAGTCGCAGCTTTCGAGCCAGCAGCAGCCGCCGTCGCAAGGCTCGTTCGGTGGCGCGAGCACGTCGTCGGGACAGTCCGACGGCGACGCGAGGCAAGCCCGGCAGGAGCGCCAGCCCAACCAGGAGACGCGTCATGACCAGGACGTGGCGCCGCAGATTCGTCGCGGCCCTGTTTATCTGTAACGCGGGCGCTGCGGAGGCGGCGGCCGACAGCGCGCGCCCCTGCGAGCGCGAGATGGCGCGTGCGGCCCGGCAGCACGGGATTCCGCTCGGCATCCTCTATGCGGTCGGCCTCACCGAGACCGGGCGGCGCGGCGCGCTCCATCCCTACGCGCTCGGCGCCGACGGCCAGACCGTGTTCGCCAAGGACATGAACGATGCGATCGCGAATTTCGAAACCATGCGAAGCAAGGGCATCAAGCTGATCGACCTCGGCTGCATGCAGATCAATCACTATTATCACGGCGACAAGTTCGCCTCGGTGCGTGCGATGTTCGATCCGGCCAAGAACGTCGAATATGCCGCGCTCTTCCTGAAAGAGTTGAAGCAGCGCGAGGGCAGCTGGACCATGGCGGTCGCCCGCTACAATGCAGGGCCCAACAATCAGCCGGCGCAGAAGCGCTACGTCTGTCACATCGTCGCCCATCTCGTCTCCAGCGGCTTTGGCGCGTGGACCGACAAGGCGCGCTCGTTCTGTCAGCCGAAGACGACCTGACGACATCAAGTTGTGCACGGTTCCCCATCATCAGCCCCGCGCAAGCAAGAACCCTCATTGTAACTTCAACCTACCACAGGAGCCCAATCCATGAGCCTCTACGGCGTTATGCGCACCGGCGTTTCCGGGATGAGCGCGCAGTCCAACAAGCTCTCGACGGTCTCGGACAACATCGCGAACGTCAACACCACCGGTTACAAGCGGGCTTCGACCGAATTCTCCTCGCTGATCCTGAAGAGCGGCTCGGGCAATTACGACTCCGGCGCCGTCGAGACGACCGTCCGCTACGCCATCAGCGACGACGGGCATACCCAATTCACCACATCGACGACGGACCTTGCCGTTCAAGGCAATGGCTTCTTCGTGGTGTCGAACGCCACCAACACGCAGCAGTTTCTGACGCGAGCAGGCTCGTTCGTGCCGGACAGCCAGGGCAACCTGGTCAACGCGGCCGGCTACTATCTTCTCGGTCAGCCTGGCCTCGTGACCAATTTCTCGCAGAACAGTCTGGCCGGCATGCAGATCGTGAACATCTCCCAGGTCTCGCAGGTGCCCGTGCCCTCGACGGCGGGAACGCTGACGGCCGGCAATCTGGATCCGAATGCGGCTGTTATTGCCGGTCCGCCTGGCCCGGCATCATATTCATCGAAAAGCTCGATCGTGGCCTACAACAATATCGGCCAGCCCGTTACGCTTGACGTCTATATGTCTCACACCGCGACGGCGGCTGGCTCGGACACCTGGCAGATCCAGGTCTACGATTCCGCGACCGGGACCTCGCTCGCCCCCGCCACCACCTTTACCTTCGACACCACCGCGGTCGGCAAGGGCGCCCTGGCTGCGGCAAGTCCGACGGGTCTCACCGTGACTGTCCCGGGCGGTGCGGCGCTGACCATGGATCTGTCGAACATGACGCAAGCCGGCACGGACTTCAGCTTCAAGGCGACCGTCAATGGCAGTGCCCCTTCGGCCATCGACAAGGTCAACGTCGACGAGGCAGGCCATGTGACGGCGGTCCTCAAGAACGGCCAGCAGCTGACGCTTTACACGATCATGCTTGCCGACGTCGCGAGCCCCGACAATCTGACGCCCGAGCCCGGTAACGTCTATTCGACCAACATGAACTCCGGCAACGCGCAGGCCGGAAATGCCGGCACTGGCGGGCTCGGCACGATCCAGTCCGGCGCTTTGGAAGACTCCAACGTCGATCTCGCGGACGAGCTCACCGGGATGATCGAGGCGCAGCGCGGCTTCACCGCGAACTCGAAATCGTTCCAGACCGGCGCCGACCTGCTCGACGTCGTCGTCAACCTGAAGCGCTGAATCCTCGAGCGCTCATCCCGGGGAAGAGCAGATCATGTCCCTTACCGCCGCTCTCGACTCCGCTCGCGCTTCGCTCATGGCGTCGGGCATCCAGTCGTCGACGATCTCGCGCAACATCGCCGGTGCCAGCACGGCCGGCTATTCGCGCAAGATCGCCGTGCTGGACAATCTTCCCAATGCCGGTGTTTATGTCGCGGCGATCCAGCGCGCCGCCAGCGGCGGCCTGTTCACCAACGTCTTGACCGCGACGTCGGCGTCCGCCAAGCAGAGCGCGATCTATGACGGTCTCCAGAAGATCGCGACCTCGACGGTGGACGATCCCGAGCTCGAGCAGTCGCCGACCGCCCAGCTCACCAAGCTGAAGCAGGCGCTCCAGCAATACGCCAACTCGACGGACAACGCGACGTTGGCGCAGGCCGCGGTGGCCTCCGCCAAGGACATGGCGACCGCGCTCAACCAGGCCACCAAGACCGTGCAATCGGTCCGCGAAGGCGCGGACGCCGACATGGTGACGTCGGTCGCCAATATCAATCAGCTCCTCACCCAGTTCGACAAGGTCAACACCGCGATCGTGCGAGGGACGATCACCTGTGACGACGTCACCGACTATCTCGACCAGCGCGACAGCATCGTCTCGAAGCTGTCGCAGGAGGTCGGCGTCTCGATGTCGCTCCGCGCCAACGGCGATGCGGCGCTCTACACCGACAGCGGCGTCGTGCTGTTCGACAAGACGGCGCGAACGGTGAGCTTCACGGCGACCAATGTCTATACGCCGGGCACCACGGGCAATGCGGTCTATATCGACGGCGTCCCGGTCACCGGTGCCAATTCCGTGATGCCGCTCAAGACAGGCAAGCTCGCGGGGCTCGCCGAATTGCGCGACAACGCCACGGTCACCTATCAGAGCCAGCTCGACGAAGTCGCGCGCGGTCTGATCGACGCCTTCAAGGAAGTCGATCAGTCCGGCGCCGCGCTGCCCGACGTGCCCGGCCTCTTCACCTATCCCGGCGCGCCCGCGATGCCCGCGAGCGCCACCATTTCGGTCGGCCTTGCCGGCACGATCAGTGTTGCCGCGTCGGTCGATCCGGCCGCAGGCGGCAACCCGAATCTGCTGCGCGACGGCGCGATCAGCGGCAACGCCGCCTATAATTACAACACCACCGGCAACGCCGGCTTCTCGGCGCGGCTCCAGCAGCTCATCAACGAGATGGACGCGCCGCAGCCGTTCGATACCACGGCGCAGGGCAAGCCGAGCGGCAGCGTGATCGAATTCGCGTCCTCCTCGGCGAGCTGGATCGAAAGCCAGCGCAAGGCCGCGGACGACAGCGTCCAGTACCAGAACACGTTGCTCGACCGCAGCACCGCGGCGCTGTCCAACGTCAACGGCGTCAACATGGACGACGAGATGTCGCTGATGCTCCAGGTCGAGCGCACCTATTCGGCATCGTCGAAGATCATTTCCACCGTCGACGAGATGTTGCAGAGCCTGCTGGCTGCCGTGGGGAATTAAGTCATGATGAGCGCGAACTACATCTCGACCTTGATGCTGTCTTCGGCCTTGAGGTCATCGATCACCAACAATCAGAGCGCGCTGAGCAAGGCTTCGAAGGAGGCGACCACGGGTCGCTTCGCGGACGTCGGCCTCGAGCTCGGCACGGGGACGGGTCGCGACGTGAGCTTGCGCGCCGAATTCAACTTCGCCGACCAGCTCGTCGATACCAACGAGCTCGTTGCGGGTCGGCTTGACGTGACGCAGAACCGGATCACCCAGCTCGGCTCGACCGCGTCGGATTTCCTCAAGAACCTGATCGCCGCCCGCGATGCCGATAGCGGTGCGCGGATCATCCTGCCGAGCGCATCCGCCAATCTCCAGGATCTCATCGGCGCGCTCAACGTCTCCTATAACGGCTCGTACCTGTTCGGCGGCATCAATACGCAGACCCAGCCGGTCACGAATTACACCGCCGGCTCGGCCAGCAAGAACCAGGTCGACGCGGACTTCCTCGCGAGCTTCGGCTTCGCGCAGTCTTCGGCCAGCGTGAGCACCATCACTCCGGCGCAGATGCAGAACTTCCTCGACAACACCCTCGACACCGAGTTCGCGAGCCCGGCCTGGAACACCAACTGGTCGTCGGCGACCGACCAGACGCTGTCGAGCCGCATCTCCACGACCGAGGTCGTCGACAGTTCCGTCAGCGCCAACCAGCCCGGCTTCCGCAAGCTGGCCGAGGCCTACACCATGCTCACCGATCTCGGAAACACGAGCCTGAGCAAGGATACGTTCCAGGTCGTCGTCGACAAGGCCATCAGCCTCGTCAGCGGTGCCATCAACGATCTCGCCGTGCTCGGGGGCACGGTCGGCTCGATCCAGCAACGCGTCACCGGCGCGACCGAGAAGCTGAAGATCCAGAAGGACATCCTCAACGACCAGATCGTCAAGATGGAGGCGGTCGACCCGACCGAGGCGTCGGTCCGGGTCAACACTTTGCAGACCCAGATCCAGACGGCGCTCGCGCTCACCTCGCAGCTCCAGAAGATCAGCCTCATCAACTATCTCTGAGCTAAAGTTCGCTGCTAAGGCTCGCAACCTTGTCTTGTTATTCGGTCTCCCGTGCAGAGTGGTTCTGATGACGTTTGAAGCCTATGAAGCGGTCGTCGACGAGAGTGGCCATGAGGCGCGGGGCCGCGAGCGGCAGGCGCTCAGCCTCGGCATCGACCGGCTCGAGCGGATTCAGCGAGGCGGATTCCGCCTCGAGGATCTGGTCGAGAGCCTGCTCTATGTCCGGCGGCTGTGGACGATCTTCATCGAGGATCTGTCGCATCCGGAGAACGGACTGCCGGACAAGCTGCGGGCCGACATCATCTCGATCGGCCTGTGGGTCGTCAAGGAAGCCGACCGCCTTCGCGAAGAGAAATCGAACGACGTGATGCAGCTCATCGAAATCAACCGCCTGATCCGAGACGCTCTTTGATGAAGATCTCCTTGCGGGCGGGCGAACGGATCTACATCAACGGCGCGGTGCTGCGCGTGGACCGCAAGGTCTCCGTCGAGCTCGTCAACGACGTAATGTTCCTGCTCGAAGGGCAGGTCATGCAGGCGTCCGACGCCACCACGGCGATGCGGCAGCTTTATTTCATCGTGCAGCTCATGCTGATGAACCCGACCGACGTCCGGGATGCGTCGGCGCTCTACGCGCAGCATCACGCGGCCCTGCTTGCGGTGTGCGAGAACGGCGAGATGCTCGACGGACTTGCCGCGGTCGACGAGCTGGTCGAGACGACCCGTTACTTTGAGGCGCTCAAGCGGATCCGGGCGCTGTTCCCGGTGGAGCAGGCGATCCTGGCCGGCGTCACAACCCATACCCCATTCGAGGCTGCCTGACAGCGGAGAAGCTAGATGAACGTCACCAGCGCGACCGACACGACCGGCAAGTCCTCCAGTTCGACCAGTTCCACCACGGCCACGTCGAGCAACAGCGTCGACTACAACACGTTTCTTCAGCTGCTCGTCGCCGAGATGAAGAACCAGGATCCGACCAATCCGATGGACACCTCGCAATATATGAGCCAGTTCGCGCAGCTCTCGACGGTCGAGCAGGCCATGCAGACCAATACGAAGCTGGATGCGCTGCTGTCCTCACAGTCGTTGTCGCAGGCCAACGGGCTGATCGGAAAGACCGTCAGCTTCACCGACTCGACCGGCGCCAGCTTCAGCGGCAAGGTCGCTTCGGTCTCCATCAACAGCGACGGCTCCATCGCGACCCTCGAGAACGGCACGAAGGTTGCCGTCGGGCCCGGGCTCACCATCAGCCAATCATGAACGAGCGGGACGCCCTCGACATCGTCCAGGCCGCGATCTGGACCATCATCGTCGCCTCCGGGCCCGCGGTCGGTGCCGCAATGCTCGTCGGCACCGTCATTGCGCTGATCCAGGCGCTGACTCAGATCCAGGAGGTAACGCTGACCTTCGTCCCGAAGATCATCGTCATTCTCCTGGTCGTCGCAGTCTCCGGCTCGTTCATCGGGGCGCATCTCTCCACCTTCACCGAGATGGTTTATTCGCGGATCGAGCACGGCTTCTGATCTCCGAGGCCACCACCCTCGCGTAAGCTTTGCACGGCAGATTACCGGGCGGATCCTCTGCCGGTGACCCATGGCCGATACGTTAGCTGCTAGCCTGCCAAGCCCGCGCCGCCTCGGGGCGGACGCCTTCTTCGCGGGCGGTATCGTGACCATGCTCACGATCCTGTTCCTGCCCATACCGCCGATCCTGATCGATCTCGGCCTCGCCTTCTCCATCGCGCTCTCGGCGCTGATCCTGATGGTCGCGCTGTGGATCCAGCGGCCGCTCGACTTCTCGGCCTTCCCGACCGTGCTGCTGATCGCGACGATCCTGCGCCTCGCACTGAACGTCGCGACGACGCGCCTGATCCTGTCGCGGGGCGGGGAGGGCGAACAGGCCGCAGGCTACGTCGTCGCCGGATTCTCGAAGTTCGTCATGGGCGGCGACTTCGTCATCGGCCTCATCATCTTCGCGATCCTGGTGACGGTCAATTTCGTCGTGATCACCAAGGGTGCGACGCGTATCGCCGAAGTTGGCGCCCGCTTTACCCTGGACGCCATCCCCGGCAAGCAGATGGCGATCGACGCCGACTTGTCGGCGGGTCTGATCGACGACAAGGAAGCCCAGCGCCGGCGCCGCGAGCTCGAAGAGGAGAGCGCGTTCTTCGGCGCCATGGACGGCGCCTCGAAATTCGTCCGTGGCGACGCCATCGCCGGCCTGATCATCACCGCGATCAACATCTTCGGCGGCATCATCATCGGCGTCACCCATCACGGGCTGACGCTGTCGCGTGCCGCCGACGTCTACACGAAACTGTCCGTCGGCGACGGCCTGGTGTCGCAGATGCCGGCACTGATCGTGTCGCTGTCGGCAGGCCTCCTGGTCTCCAAGGGCGGCACCAGGGGGTCGGCGGAGCAGGCCGTGCTGCGGCAGCTCGGCAGCTATCCGCGCGCGGTATCCGCCGCCGCGCTGATGATGTTCGTGCTCGCCTTGATGCCGGGGCTGCCGATGGCGCCGTTCGTGCTGCTCGGCGGCGTCATGGCCTTCGTCGGCTATTCGCTGCCGAAGCGGCAGGCAGCGCTGAAGCAGAAGGAAGATGCGCGCAAGGCCGACGAACGTGCGCAGGCCGACGCCAAGGAATCCGTCAAGGAGCAGCTCAAGACCGCGGAGATCGAGCTGGCGCTCGGCGGCCATCTTTCGGTCCATCTCCTTGGCTCGCGCACCGAGCTTGCGCACCGTGTCGCCAAGATCCGCAAGAAGTTCGCCAAGCAGTACGGCTTCGTCATTCCGGAGATCAAGCTCAGCGACAATCTGTCGATCGATCCCAAGGGATACCAGATCCGGATCCACGACACGCGCGTCGCGCACGGCGAGCTCAGGCTCGGCGAGGTGCTGGTGCTGGTCGACAAGGACGGCAAACCCGACGTCCCCGGCGAAGAGGTGATCGAGCCCGCCTTCGGCATGAAGGCGCTGTGGGTGACGGAGGCCTTCACCGACGAAGTCAAGCGGCAGGGCTGCAAGCCGGTCGACAATCTGTCGGTGCTGCTCACGCATCTCAGCGAGGTGATCCGGGCGAATCTCGCCCAGCTCCTGTCCTACAAGGACATGCGCGCCCTGCTCGACCGACTCGATCCGGAATACAAGCGCCTGGTCGAGGATCTCTGCCCGTCGCAGATCTCCTATTCGGGACTGCTGGCCATCCTGAAGATTCTGCTGGCCGAACGCGTGTCGATCCGCAACCTGCACCTCATTCTCGAGGCGATCGCCGAGATCGCGCCGCATGTTCGGCGCTCCGAGCAGGTCGCAGAGCATGTGCGGACGCGTCTAGCCCAGCAGATCTGCGGCGACCTCTCCGACAACGGCGTGCTGAACGTGGTCCGCCTCGGCAATCGTTGGGACCTGGCGTTCCATCAGAGCCTGAAGCGCGACGGCAAGGGCGACGTCGTCGAGTTCGACGCCGATCCACGCCTGATCGAGCAGTTCGCGACCGAAGCCAGTGCGGCGATACGCAAGTTCACCGAGAACGGCACCAGCGTGGTGCTGGCGGTGACCCCCGAAGCCCGTCCCTATGTCCGGATGATCCTGGAGCGGGTGTTCCCGACCTTGCCGATCCTGTCGCATGTCGAAGTCGCGCGCAGCGCCGAGATCAGGGCGCTCGGAGCCGTATCGTGATCAGCGGCCTCGCCGACAGCGTGCTGGTGACGTTCATCGTGTTCTGCCGCATCGGCGCCTGCCTGATGCTGGTGCCCGGCTATTCCAGCGTCAATGTTCCGGCCCAGGTGCGCCTGTTCGTCGCGCTCGTCACGACGTTCGCGTTGACGCCGATCCTGATCGCGGTCCTGAAACCGCTCACGGACAACGCGGCGCCGCTGACGCTCGCGCTCCTGATCTGCTCCGAGCTCGTGGTCGGCAGCGTCATCGGCCTCGGTGGGCGTGTGTTCTTCCTCGCGCTCCAGACCATGGCGACCGTGATGGCGAGCGCGATTGGACTGAGCAACATCCCGGGCACGCCGGTCGGCGACACCGATCCGGCGCCGGCCCTGGTGCCGCTGATCATGGCGGCCGTCACCACGCTGTTCTTCATGACCGACCAGCATTGGCAGGTGCTGCGCGGGCTGATGAACTCCTACGACCTCTGGCATCCCGGGAACAGGCTCGGCGGCAGCATGGCGCTCGACCAGCTCGTCGGCCGCCTCTCGGAAGCGTTCGTGCTGACGCTGCGGATCACCAGCCCCTTCATCGTCTATTCGGTCATCGTCAACCTGGCGGTCGGCCTGATCAACAAGCTGACGCCGGCCATACCGGTCTATTTCATCTCGGTGCCCTTCGTGCTGTTCGGCGGCTTCCTGCTGCTCTACCTCACCAGCGACGAGCTGCTGACGCAGTTCATGCTCGGCGTCTCGTCATGGCTGGCGGAGTGATGGTCATGACGTCGCGCGCGGACAAGCTCGGTCGGATGGTCTCGCTGCTGAAGCTCCAGCTCCGGCTGTCCGAATGGCAGCTTGCGCAATTGCGCCAGCAGGAGCGCAGCCTGCAGGACGAGCAGGAATGGCTGGTCGGGGCCCTGAACGAAGGGAAGCCGCCGGCGGGATCATCAAGCGAATCGATCGCGCGACGCCTCAACAGGACGAGCGTCGGCGCCCGCGCGGTTCAGGCGCAGGCATCGCAGCAGCTCGACCTGGTTCGCTCGGAGAGCCGCCGTGTGAAACAGCTCGAGCAGGTTGCGAAAGCGGCGCTCGCCGACAAGCTTCGCGACGCGGAGAAGCAATCGCTCGAGGAAATGACGGGCACAAGCCCAGCCGTGCGCGAGTGGACGCCGTGGCCAGCCAGCCGGAACAAGACATGATCGTGACAGCGACACCCGACCTCGTTCTCGACGTCCTCGAAGCCGCCGACCCCGTGGCGCAGCGCGCGGCCACCTCGAAGCTCGATGCGCTGAAGTCATCGGACGCCGATTTCGCCGCCACGATGGAGGCGGAGGTCGGCAAGGCCAAGGCGGCTGCTGCCGATCAATCCGCGACGAAGATTTCCGAAGCACAGTCGGGTGCAGTGAACGGCGCTCCGGTGCAGGTGATCAAGGCGCCGGCCTCCGGCGAGGTGTACCGGAAGTTCGAGGCCTTCATCCTCCAGACCTTCGTTGAGACGATGTTGCCGAAGGAGTCGGAGGAGGTCTTCGGCAAGGGCACGGCCGGCGGCGTCTGGAAGTCGATGCTGGCGGAGCAGCTCGGTAGCCAGCTGGCCAAGGGCAAGGGCATTGGCATCGCCAGGCAGCTCGCTGCCGCGCATCCGGCAGGACCGGACGTTACGGGGAAGGCCGGATGACGATCCGGGAATGGGTGACAGAAGTTGAAGGGTGAATTTCCTATGCAGGCACAACAAGGCGCGGCGGCCCTGGTGATCGAACAGCCGGTCGCGGACATCGAGGCGACGACGGAAGCAGCAGCAGGCGATGCGCTGCTGCCCGTGCTCCTGCCGAATCCCGGCGGCGAGGCGGTGATCGAGGGCACTGACGCGGCGAGACCCGACGAGATGCGCGGCCTCCTGGCGGCGATCCGCCGGCTCGAAAGCATCGTCGAGGAGGAGACGGCTGCACTTGCGGCCGGGAAGAAGATCGATTTCGACGATTTCAGCGCCCGCAAGAGCCGGAGCATGCTCGAATTCGTCCGCCTGATGCGGGCACGGATGCATCTCGGCAACGAGATCGAGATCACCGAGGAGATCCAGCGGTTGCGCGAGAAGCTGGAGCGGAATCGCTCCGTCCTCGAAATGCACTACGACGCGGTGCGCGAGGTCGCGACCGTCATCGTCAAGGCGATCAAGGATGCCGAGTCGGACGGCACCTATACCGGCCGCGCAACACAGGATGGAAAATGATCAGACTGGTGCTGGCCGGGCTCTGGGTATGCATCCTCACTGCAGGCACGAGCTACGCCGTGGCCTATTGGAAGGAAAACGGCAGCCTGCTGCCGGCGAAAGACGAATATCTCGATGGGCTGCAATATCAGAAGACGCGGGCGCTGAGCGTGCCCATGGTCGAGAACGGCAACGTGCAGGGCTACATCGTCGCGCGCTTCGTCTACACGGTTGAGGCGCGGACCATGCACCAGCTCAGCGTTCCGCCGGAGCCGTTCGTCGTCGACGAGGCCTTCCGCAGGATCTATGCCGACGACCGGCTCGATTTCAGGAAGCTCGCCCGCTACGACCTCTCGGTCCTCACGACGGCCATCAAGCAGCGCGTCAACGAGCGGATGCAGGCCGACGTGGTCCAGGACGTCCTGGTTGAGGACTTCAACTACGTTTCGAAGGAAGAATTCCAGCAGAAGCCCTAGTTCGCTCTTCGCTGCTGTGCTTCGGCGGCATTCCTGCCGCTTCCGTCAGCTTTCAGAACACTCCGGCCTCCGCGGGGATATCTCCGCGAAGGCCGCCTTCGTATCGCTGTCTTGCCGCGCTAGTTACCTGCCGAATACGCTGCCGGGGCGGCGTGCGCCCTGTTCAGGAGGATGCCGACCTCGTCGAGCTCCTGCATCGGTACGTCGATCGTCTCGCCGGCCGGGATGTTGAGGCGATACCCGACGTAGCGCCGGGCCACGATCGCGTCGAAGCCGAGGCGGTCGCGGAGCTTCTTGCGCAGCTTGCTGACGTGGCTCTCGATCACGCTCTCGTCGAAGGTCGACTCGAAGATGCCATAGACCGCGTTGAAGATCTGCGTCTTGGTGATCCACTTGCCGTGGTTGCTCACCATATATTCGAGAATGCGCAGTTCGCGGCGGGGCAGGGTGAGGGCGTGGCCCGCGATCTCGGGGTCACGACCGTTGAAGAAGACCTGGATCCTGGTCTCGCAGGGCCTTGGCAGCTCGCCTACCCGGCGGCGCGCGATCGCCGCCGTTCGGGCGAGGATTTCGCGCAGGTGGATCGGCACGTGCACGACGTCGTCGACGCCGGACTCGAACAGCTCCAGCGTGTTCTTGAGCATCTTCTGGCCGCTCATGGCGATGATGGGAGCCGAGGAGCGCTTGCGCATCGCCCGCGGCAGGCTTCCGCGGGCATCGCAGTCCCCGAGCAGGAAGGCGTCCACCGCCGCCAGATCCGATTCACTCGCAGATTGCAGCCAGTCCCAGAATTCTCCGGAGGAGAAGCCGATCGACGATACACCTTCGCGAACGAGCCCTCCGACGTAGCTGTTCGCGACGCTCTCGCGATCATCAACGATAATATACATCAGTCTTTCGCCCCTGTTTCGCACTTGTTGCGCGCCCGGTTGGTTATTGTGATGCCCCGGCTCGGCAACGATGCTGTTTGACGACATTCCTTCCCGCGTATCGTTGTTATGGTTCCGATGTTCGCGGGCAGCCCTACGCATTCAGTGCCTGCGTCTCGCAGGCCTGCTACTTCGACTCGATACTGAACGCTTACTGCGTGAGGCCCGGCGGGTGTCTTACGGATCACCTCGCGGAGCGGATTGAGAAACGACCTAGAACAGTTGCGCCAAGTTGCTCATCGCGTCCGAACACTACTGAACTGTGTCGATCTCCTCGCCAACTGGCGAGAATCACTTGACTAGGACCGTAACGATTGCCCATTTCCGATCAAGCGTGCGCCACAAAGCGATTGCTACGTGTGCTTGATGCTGTTGGTTCGTTTCGAGTTGTTTCTTGATATATTCAAACGCATCAGTTGATTTGGTTATTGAACTAGTTTTGCACCGTGGCATTCCTAAAGTTCCGCATCCCCGTATAATTACAGCCGTTTTGGGTGATGTTGCTCGTCAGGCAAATTGAGGGGTTTTCAACCCGGGATTGACCCCCGCCACCCTGTTTCCACATGCGACAATTCGACTCATGTACAGCGGCGAGACTCCAGCTTGGCGAAATCTTGGCGAGGGTGTGTCTTTCGAGTCGCACTCTTGCCACGTGCATGACGTCTTCGACTCATCTGACGTCGCATCGCGCGCCATGAAACGTTTTTCGGTGCGCACGGTTCAGGCAAGCTTCGACACATAACGTTGCCGTTCGACAGATCGAACCGAACGGAGCATTTCCAAAATGTTGTCCGATGGACAAGCTCGTCCCAACGCGAGCGCTGATGTTTCCGCGGCGGCGAAGCCGGCGCCAGAGGCGCGCGATACAAAGGACAATGCGGCACGAGCGACCAAGCCGGCAGCGAACGCAAAGCGTGCCTCGGCTGCGGCGAGCGATGAAGCTCTGGCGAAAGAAGCGCTCGAGGGGCTGAAGCGTATTCGTGCCAAGGCGCGCCTCGACAAGATGGCGATACCGAAACCGGCCCCGACCGTGATCAAGCCGGCCGTGATCGTGGCCAAGCCGCCGCCGCCGCGCCCGACATGGGTCGCGCCGCTCGCAACATTGGCGGTCGCCGCCATTCTGGTGGTCTGCGCCTGCACCGGCGTGATCGCCTATCTCACCACCACGCAGCCCGTCCAGAACAACGTCGCGGCCAATACGGAGATCAGGAATCTGCGCGAGACGGTCGCGCAACTGCGCAAGCAGGTGTCGGGCGTGTCCGAAAATCTCGACGGCCTGCGTACCGCGGTCGATCAATCCAGCAAGGCGACCAATGACCGCTTCGGCAGGTTTGCCGAGAACCTCGACCGCATCGAGCGGGTGAGCTCGTCCTCCACAGTGAAGCTCGACAAGCTCGCTCAAGGACAGGCGCAGGTACAGGCCCAGGCGCCGGCAACTGTGGCATCGCAGCCGCCGTCATCGCAGGCAATGCCGATGGTGGCCTCGGCCGCTGCGCCCGAGGTCACGGGCTCGCTTGCTCCGTCGGCGCCGCGCAAGGTGATCAAGGGCTGGTCGGTCCGCCAAGCCTATGAGGGAATTGCGATCCTGCAAAGCCCGAACGGCGTCATCGAGGCCGTGCTGGGACAGCAGGTACCCGGGCTCGGCCGTATCGAAGACATCAGGAACGAGAACGGGCGTCTGGTGGTGGAGTCCAGCGGAGGCGTCGTCTATTCGTCGCGCAAGGCAACGCCCTGATCGATGGAGTCTTCTATTGGCGGTGATGCTCGAAGCTGGTGCATAGCAGATCGACTTCCGCCTCCGCGATCGGTGCGCGAAACAGGCGACAGCTGAACTCCACCGTCGTCTTGCTGTCCGTGGCAGTGCGATCTTCCCGGAGGAAGATGCATCGCCTGCAAATGTCGGTGTGG
Organism: Bradyrhizobium sp. DN3; assembly: GCF_041357655.1. NCBI lineage: Bacteria > Pseudomonadati > Pseudomonadota > Alphaproteobacteria > Hyphomicrobiales > Nitrobacteraceae > Bradyrhizobium > Bradyrhizobium sp. DN3. Next base: position 274,489 of record NZ_JAULLN010000007.1, read on the forward strand.
TGCCGCTGCTCGGCTGCGTCCGACTGATCCAGCACGTGCCGCAACGTGTCGCGAAAGCGGATCTTGACGTCGTCGTCGAGGACGGCAATCGCCTCGACGAGAACGGTGACCGGGTCGCGCACCAGGAACTTCTTGCCCTGCTGCGTCACGCTCAGCATCACCGAGCGCTTGTCCTTGGCCGAGCGCTTCCGCTCGAGATAGCCGAGCCGCTCCAGCTCGCCGATGATGAATGAGGCGGTGCCGCGCGTGGTGCCGACGTAACTCGCCAGCGCCGAAGGCGTCCGGGAGAACGGGTTGGCGCGAGAGAGGAAGCGCAGCGCCATCCACTCGCGGTCGCGCAATCCGTGCTTGGTCCCTTCGAACCACAGGATTCGCGCGACCTGCTCCAACAGTTCAATCGATTCGCGAGCCAAATTCATTTCAATTCCAGGTCGGATAAAGCTTTATTCAATTGAGCCCTGAGTAAGCGCAATCTGGGTGGACGAGAATGAAGCTCACGCGCTCCTTCGTCCTGGCCGGACGGCAGTTCGCGCCAGGGAAGACCCTTCTCCGGTTTCCGGAGATGGAACTTCCGGCCGTGGAACTAGGGCGTCACAAAGAAAGTTCGAGTAAATCGCTCGGCTCAACTTCTCTGAAAATTTCAATCAAATCACGACGGCTCGCGCCCGGATTGACGGTGATGTGCGATGACTGAGCAACATGATGTGTCGCTCCGGCCATGATGACGCCCATTTGTTGCAACGGAGCGCGTCGATTTGCGCGGGCGCGCGGATCGTTGGCGGCCTCTCCCGGATGGACTGCGGCGGAAGAACCGCAGTTTTCGGTTAATGGATATTGCGCCGCAACGCGTCCAAGCAGTTAAATCCGGCACACGATCAGATCCGGAAAAGCCTGGCGAGCCGATACGGGATTCCCGTCGCTCAGGAGCCCTATCGTCCTTCGCCGGCGCGCCACAGCGCATCGAGGCCGTGCCGATAGGTCGGACAGGCGAGCGTGACGTCGAGCTCGCGCTTCAGTTTCGCGTTGGAGACCCGGGCGCTGCTGGCATAGAAGCTGCGGGCCATCGCCGACATCTCGGCGGTCGCGAACGCTTCTTCCTTCGGCGGAGCAACGCCCATCAGCTGCGCGGCGTAGGCGATCACGTCCTGCGGCGGCGCGGGCTCGTCGTCGCACACGTTCCACGTCCCTTCGCCCTGGTGATGAATCGCGGCCATGATCGCGGTCGCGATGTCGTCGACGTGGATGCGGTTGAAGACCTGTCCCGGCTTGATGATGCGCCGGGCCGTTCCTGCCCGTAGCGTCACGAGCGCGTTGCGGCCGGGACCGTAGATGCCGGCAAGTCGCAGGATCGCGACGTCGCCGCCTGACGCATCCGTCCAGGCTTGCTCCGCTGCGATCCGCATTTGCGTGCGCTCGAGCGCAGCCTGCGGCGACGTGCTCTCGTCGACCCATCCGCCGCCGTGATCGCCATACACGCCGATGGTCGAGAGATAGACGACCTTGCGGCGGCCCGCCGGCAGCACGTTGCCGAACGCCGCCAACGCGGGATCGCCGGCACCGCCGGGCGGGATCGAGACGAGAAGGACGTCGGCGTCGCTGATGCGTTCAGCCGTGGTGCGATCCGGATCACGCCCGGAAAAGGGATGCACCTCGATGCCGGCGAGATCATGCCGCTGGGTGGGATCACGCACGGTGCCGGCGACGTGCGAGAAGGCGCCGCCGAACCTGCGGACGAAGTGCCTGGCGCTATAGCCGAAGCCAAGAATGAAGAGCCGCATGCGTCTGCCGTGCTGGTCGGAGTTCCCGTCGCGCCGCTGCGCGCGTCCCCGCTCATAAGAGATTTTTGGGGCCGGCAAAAGATATTGCGATTTGTCTCACCTGCGGCCTCGGGCGATGGTCACCCGGGCGTTAGGAGAGATCATGCAGGCAGAAGCATCCGCCGCAGTAGCATGCGATGCCATCGAGCTGATCCGGCGCGCCGCCGCGCTGATCTTCGATGTCGACGGCACGCTGGCCGAAACCGAGGAGCTGCATCGGCAGGCCTTCAATCATGCCTTCTCGTGCCACGGGCTCGGTTGGGAGTGGGACCGAGCCGTCTACAAAGACCTGCTGCGGGTGACTGGGGGCAAGGAACGCATGCGCGCCTACCACGCAAGACTACGGATCGCCCAGCCATTGGCGGACGCGGACATCGCGGAGCTTCACCGCATCAAGACCGCCCACTATGCCGAGCTGGTCGAGGCCGGCTGCTGCCCCTTACGGCCCGGCGTGGCGGAGCTGCTCGCCGCGGCGAGGGAGCGCGGCCAGCGGCTCGCGATCGCGACCACCACTTCGCACGGCAATATCGATGCGCTGCTCTCGCAGGCGCTGGGGACGGGCTGGGCCGGGGATTTCGACGCGATCGTTGCCGGCGACGACGTGCGGCATAAGAAGCCTGCGCCGGACGTCTATCTCGAGGTCCTGGCGCGACTGAAGCTGACTGCGCACGACTGCGTTGCGATCGAAGATTCCGCCAATGGCCTGATCGCGGCCTCACGTGCCGGCATACCGGTTCTGATCACGCGCAGCATGTTCTTCGGGGACGATGATTTCAGCGATGCGCGGGTGGTGCTGGACGATTTGTCGGGGCTTGGATGAGGCGCCAAACAAAAAGTCGCAAAACAACCCCATGCACAGTAGATCACGCCGGCGTGATCGCCGTCTTCAGTGGACCCGGTGGCTCGGGCTATCCTCTTCAGCCTGCTCGACAATCTGCGCGATCGGGCTCGACTGGTGATGCACCAGGCGCCAGCCGTCGCCGACGCGGCGGAAATGGTTCGACGCGGCCAAGGCGGTGCCGTCGACGATCTCGATGCAGAGCACCCGCGCGCTGTCGCCGTCGATGATCGCCTGCGGCTCGGCGCAGACGATCATCGGCCGCTCCGGGTTCTGCAGGATGTCGCGCCAGCTTCCGATCACGGTGGCCCGCCCGATAATGGCTGGCCAGCCGGGATGGATGCAGGAAATGGCGTCATCATCAGCCCACATCCGCTCCATTTCGTCGAAATTGCCGGTCGAAAAGGCGGCGTAGAAGGCCGCGTTCGCGGCGATGACCTTGCTGTCCTTTGCCATGGCTCTCGGGTGGGCCAAGGACAGGCAAAAATCAAGCGCGACTTCCGTCAATTTTGACCGCAGTGCAGCATGACCGGTTTCGCCAGTCACGCCGAGGCGTGCGTCGCCACCGCCCGCCGTGCGCCATCCTTATAGAGACGGCCGAGCGCCGCGGTCACCGCCTCGCGCAGGCGCGGCTCGGCGCCAAGCGGCCCGAACACCTTCGCGACGGCGAGCAATGCGGGTGCGAGCCGTTCGGCGACGGGACCCGCCTCGCGCGCCAGCGCTGCAAACTCGGCGGCAAGGGGATCGCGCACGTCGATGGCGCGGCCCTGCTCGTCGAGGCCGGTGACGTAGCGCATCCAGCCGGCCACTGCGAGCGCATGGGTTGCGATCGGCAAATCCTGGCGCAGGCGATCCTGCATCGCGCCGAGCAGGCGCTGCGGCAGCTTTTGCGAGCCGTCCATCGCGATCTGCCAGGTGCGGTGGTGAAGTGCAGGATTGGCGAAGCGCTTGAGCAGCGAGGCGCGATAGGCGGCAAGGTCGGTACCTGAAGGCATTGTCAGCGTCACCGCGGCTTCTTCCATCACCTGCGCGGCGAGGCGCGCGAAATGCGGGTCCTGCATGGTGTCGGCGATGGTCTCGTAGCCCGAGAGATAGCCGAGATAGGCCAGTGCCGAATGGCTGGCGTTGAGCAGCCGCAGCTTCATCAGCTCGAACGGCTTGACGTCGCTGACGAGCTCGACGCCCGCGGCGGCGAGATCGGGCCGGCCCGCCGTGAAGCGGTCCTCGACCACCCATTGCGTAAACGGCTCGGTCATCACAGGCCAGGCGTCGTGAAAGCCCAGCGCGGATGACACCGCTTCCCGGTCGGCATCCGTGGTTTCCGGCACGATGCGGTCGACCATGGTCGAGGGGAAAGCGACCGCATCCGCGATCCACTTGCCGAGCTCCTTCGAGCGCAGCGCGGCGAACTGCGTCACGATCCGCTGCACGGTGTGGCCGTTGGCGGCGAGGTTGTCGCAGCACAGCACGGTGAAGGGCGGAAGGCCCTGTGCGTGGCGGCGCGCCAGCGCAGCCACGATGAAGCCGGGCGCCGAGCGCGGCGCGTCGAAATTATTGAGATCGTGCACGATGTCGGGATGCCGTTCGTCGAGGTCGCCGGTCTGCGGCGTGTGGCAATAGCCCTTCTCGGTGACGGTCAGGGAGACGATGCGAGTGGCGGGATCGCCCATCCGCCCGACCAGCCGCGAAGGATTTTCGCGCGCGACGACACTGTCGAGCAGCGCGCCGACGACGCGGTGCTCGGTGCCTTCGGCCGAACGGATGGCAACGGTGTAGAGGTGGTCCTGTGGGGCGAGGGCATCGCGCGTATCCGGGCTGCGCAGGCTCGCGCCGACGATGCCCCAGGACGCGCTGCCTGCCGCAAGGCAATCGTCGATGACGACGGCCTGATGCGCGCGATGAAATGCGCCGAGACCAAGATGCACGATTCCGGGCGTGACGCGCGAGCGGTCATAGGCCGGGTGGCGGATGCGAGGTGGCAGCCCGTCGAGATTGGCGCGGCCAAGGCGCGTCGAATTAAGGCGCATGGACGTCTCCCCTTTGCTTTGCCGCTGCTTGACATGGCGCCTGTCCTCGGTCAATGCTCCGGTCAATTGGTAAGACCAATTTTCCAAAATTGGCCGGTCGCGGGTGCTTGAGGTGCGTCGCGCGATCCTTTCGGGAGGACCAGCGTGCCGCTGGAAGCTGTGGAGGCGAGACGGCTCTATCGCCAAGTCGCCGATCAATTGCGAAGCCTGATCGACAGCGGCGAGTACGCGGTCGGCAGCCGCTTGCCGACCGAGCGCGAGCTCGCCGAGCAGCTCAAGGTGTCGCGGCCGACGGTCCGCGAAGCCCTGATCGCGCTCGAGGTCGAAGGCCGCCTCCGCATCCGCGTCGGTTCCGGCATCTACGTGATCGAGCCCGCCGCCGTTGCGACACCGGCACCCGCATCCGTCATCGAAGGCCCGTTCGAGCTGCTGCGCGCCCGCGAATTCCTGGAAAGTGCCATCGCCGAACAGGCCGCACGCGTGGCGACCAAGGACGACATCGCCCGCATCGATGCGTCCCTTGTCGCGATGGAGAATGTCGAGCATCCCGGCGAAGCCTCGATGGTCCACGACCGCGCATTTCACGTCGCGATCGCCGGCAGTCTTGGCAACGCCGTTCTGGTGCGCGTGGTCGGCGAACTGTTCGACCAACGCCTCAATCCCTATTTCGCGCAACTTGCGCATTATTTCGAGAGCCCGGGCACGTGGCGCACGGCGCTCGACGAGCATCGCGCCGTGCGCGACGCGATCGTGGCGCATGATCCGGACGCCGCGCGCGATGCCATGCGCGTTCATCTGGCGCGCTCCCAGGAACGCTTTGCGCAGAATTTTGGCGCCGAGAACGCGGCGGGATCGTCGTCCGGACGCGGCAGCACGGTGCGACCTGCGGCAAAACCGTCAAAACCGAAACATGCGCCGAAGAAGCGGGCTGCGAGCAGCCACGCGCGGCGGCGATGAGATTGGGCGGCCCGCATCCTTGTCGGCGCGGGCGAACAAGAAGCAGACTTGAACGATGGAGGAAAAGTCGATGTTGAAGAAGATGACGATTGCTGCGGCGATCTCCGCCGCCGCGCTGCTGGCTGCGACCAATGCAGGCATGGCGCAGACCAAGCTCAAATGGGCTCATGTTTACGAGACGTCGGAGCCGTTCCACACCGCCTCGGTCTGGGCCGCGCAGGAGATCGGCAAGCGCACCAACGGGCGCTATCAGATCGAGGTCTATCCGGCCTCCCAGCTCGGCAAGGAGGCCGACATCAACCAGGGCCTGTCGCTCGGCTCGGTCGACATCATCATCTCCGGCTCGAGCTTCGCGGCCAAGAGCTTCCCGCCGATCGGCGTGACCTACTATCCCTACACCTTCCGCGACGCCGATCATCTTCTCGCCTATACCAAGAGCGACATCTTCAAGGAGCTCGCCAAGGGCTATGAGGACAAGAGCGGCCACCACATCGTCGCGGTGACCTATTACGGCGTGCGCCAGACCTCGTCGAACAAGCCGATCAAAACCTGCGCCGACATGAAGGGCCTGAAGATTCGCGTGCCCGACGTGCCGGCCTATCTGGCAATGCCGCGCGCCTGCGGCGCCAACACCGCGCCGATCGCGTTCGCCGAAGTCTATCTCGCGCTCCAGAACGGCACCGTCGAGGCGCAGGAGAATCCGCTGACCACGATCGAGGCCAAGAAGTTCTACGAGGTGCAGAAGCACATCGTGCTGACTGGCCATATCGTCGATCACCTCAATACGGTGGTGGCCGGCGCGCTGTGGAAGAAGCTCTCCGACGAGGACAAGAAGATCTTCACCGACGTGGCGCAGGAAGCCGCCGCCAAGGCCACCGGAGAGATCAAGCAGAACGAGGCCAAGCTGGTCGCCTTCTTCAAGGAGAAGGGCTTGAGCGTGACCGAGGTCGACAAGAACGAGTTCCGCGACACCGTGCTGAAGAACGTCGCGTTCGAGACCTTTGGTTATCGCAAGGCCGACTGGGAGCGGATTCAGGCGGTCAAGTAACCGATGCCCGTCGTTCCGGAGCGACGCGTAAGCGTCGAATCCGGAAACCTCGAGATTCCGGGTTCGGCTCTTCGAGCCGCCCGGAATGACGATTGAGACGTTTGAGGAGCAACCCCATGTCGACCGCCGAAATACACCGGCAGATCACCGCGGACGAGATCGCCCACACCTTCGAGGAGGAGGCGACGCCGAAGGTCGATCTCGGCATCTACGCGTTCGAGGATTGGGTGGCGCTGGCGATCTTCTGGGTGATGGCGCTCGCCGTCTTCCTCCAGTTCTTCACCCGCTATGTGCTCAACGACAGCTACGCCTGGACCGAGGAGATCGCGACCTACTGCCTGATCGGCGTGGTCTTCATCGGCGCCGCGATGTGCGTGCGGCTGTCGCGGCACATCCAGGTCGATCTCGTCTATCGCTATCTGCCACGGCCCGTGGGCCGTGCGCTGTCGACGCTGATCGACCTGATCCGGATCACCTTCTTCGGCTACGCCACCAAGCTGGTCTGGGTCTACATCCAGATCATCGGCGACGAGCAGATGACCACGATCAACTTCCCCAAGAACTATGTCTATTACGCCGTGCTGCTCGGTTTCGTGCTGATGTTCCTTCGCGCGGTGCAGGCGGCGCTGCAACACTGGCGGCAGGGTTATTCGGTCCTCGAACGTCCCGGTGCCTACGACGGATCGGAGATATAACATCATGCTGCTGTTGCTCGGAGGCTTTCTCATCCTGATGCTGCTCGGCGTTCCCGTGGCGATTGCCATGGCCGCGTCGTCGCTGCTCTACATCCTGGTCAGCGGCGTGACGCCCGACGTCACGCTGGCGCAGCGCATGATCGCCGGCGTCGAGAGCTTTCCGCTGCTTGCCGTGCCGTTCTTCATCCTGGCCGGCAACCTCATGAACATTGCCGGCGTCACCGGGCGCATTTACAAATTCGCCGTCGCGCTGGTCGGGTGGATGCGCGGCGGCCTCGGTCATGTCAACATCATCGGCTCGGTGATCTTCTCCGGCATGTCCGGCACCGCGATCGCGGACGCCGCCGGTCTCGGCACGATCGAGATCAAGGCGATGAAGGACCACGGCTATTCCACCGAGTTCTCGGTCGGCGTCACCGCAGCCTCGGCGACGCTCGGGCCGATCATCCCGCCGTCGCTGCCCTTCGTGATCTACGGCATGATGGCGAACGTCTCGATCGGCGCGCTGTTTCTCGGCGGCGTCATTCCCGGCATCGTCCTGACCCTGTTCATGATGGCCACCGTCACCTATTTCGCGCACAAGAACAAATGGGGCAGCGATACGCCGTTCTCCTGGCCGCAGCTCGGCTCGGCCGGGCTCGAGATCGTCATCGTGCTCTCGTTCCCCCTCGCGATCTGGCTGATGGTGCTGGCCGGTCTTTCGGTCAACTTGGCCGTGGTCATCGGTCTTGGCACGCTGCTCGTGATCGACTGGTATTTCGACTTCTCGGCGGTGATGGCGCTGATGGCGCCGGTGATCCTGATCGGCGGCATGACGCTCGGCTGGTTCACGCCGACGGAAGCCGCGGTCGCCGCCGTGATCTGGTCGCTGTTCCTCGGCCTCATCCGCTACCGCACCATGACGCTGCAAACGGTGGCGAAGGCGACCTTCGACACCATCGAGACCACGGCCTCGGTGCTGTTCATCGTCACGGCAGCCTCGATCTTCGCCTGGCTGCTGACGGTGTCACAGGCCGCGCAGACGTTGTCGGACTGGATGCTCAGCGTCACCCACAACAAATGGGTGTTCCTGGCACTCGCCAACGTCCTGATCCTGTTCGTCGGCTGCTTCATCGACACCACGGCGGCGATCACCATTTTGGTGCCGATCCTGCTGCCGATCGTGCTCAAGCTCGGCATCGATCCCATTCATTTCGGCCTGATCATGACGCTGAACCTGATGATCGGCCTGTTGCATCCGCCGCTCGGCATGGTGCTGTTCGTGCTTGCTCGCGTGGCAAAGCTCTCGGTCGAGCGCACGACGGTGGCGATCCTGCCCTGGCTGGTGCCGCTGATGCTCGCGCTGATCGCGATCACCTACATTCCCGACCTGACCCTCTGGCTGCCAAAATACATGGGACTCTCCAAATGACCTCCACTGCTCTCGCCGCAACCCTGTTCGGGCCCGAAGACCTGCGCATGATCGAGCATCCGCTCGACAAGCTCAGTGACGGCATGGTGCGCATCCGCTTCGGCGCCGGCGGCATCTGCGGTTCGGACATGCATTATTTCCGTCACGCCCGCACCGGCGATTTCGTGGTGAAGTCGCCGCTGGTGCTGGGCCACGAGATCTCCGGTGAGGTCGTGGAGATCGCAGGTCCCGCGGCGAACCTGAAGGTCGGTGACCGCGTCGCCGTCAATCCGTCGCGCTGGTGCGGCCATTGCGTCGCCTGCCGCGAAGGCCGGCCGAACCTCTGCGAGAACATCTACTTCATGGGCTCGGCCTCGAAGACGCCGCACATGCAGGGCGGCTTCGCCAATTACTTCGATGCGATCCCGGCGCAGTGCGTGAAGATCCCGGATCACGTGTCCTATCAGGCTGCGGCGCTGGCCGAGCCGCTCGCGGTCTGCCTGCATGCGGTCGCGCGCGCCGGCAACATCGAGGGCAAGCGCGGCATCATCTTCGGCGCCGGCCCGATCGGGCTTCTGACCATGCTCGCCGCACACCGCGCCGGCATGACTGATGTCACGGTGGCCGACATCGCGCCGGCGCCGCTGGCTTTCGCAAGCCGGCTCGGCGCCTCGCATGTCGAGAACGTCTCGGGCGGGGAGGAGGGTCTGAAGGCGCAGGCCGCTTCGCGACCCTATGACGTCGCGTTCGAGGTCTCCGGCACGGCCGCGGGGCTTGCGAGCGCGATCGGCATCGTGCGGCGCGGCGGCGTCGTGGTGCAGATCGGCAATCTGCCGGGCGGGCAGATTCCGACGCCGTCGAACGCGGTGATGGCGAAGGAGATCGACCTGCGCGGCTCGTTCCGCTTTGGCTTCGAGTTCATGACGGCGGTGGAACTGATCGCGGCCGGCAGTGTCGATGTGCTGTCGCTGGTCACCGCCGAACGGCCGCTGTCGACCGCGCCCGATGCGCTCAGGCTGGCACTCGACCGCTCGCAGAGCGTCAAGGTCGTGCTGACCGCGAACTGATCTTAGAGTCCCGTTCCGATCTAATCGGAACGGGACTCCAGATTCTTGTTTTGACGCGTTTTCTTCACGCGAACCGGTATCCACTTCGCTCGAAAACGCTTTAGGAGAACGCATGATGCTGGAGGGATGGCGCTGGTACGGGCCGGATGATCCCGTGTCGCTCGACGATGTCAGGCAGGCCGGGGCGACGGACATCGTCTCCGCGCTGCATCAGGTGCCGATCGGGGAAGCCTGGACGCGCAAGGCGGTCGAGGAGCGCAAGAATTTCATCGAGAACGGCCAGCCCGGCCGCTCGCAACTGACCTGGTCGGTGGTGGAATCGATTCCAATCCCCGACGACGTCAAGCGGCTCGGGGGCAAGGCGACGAAGTCGATCGAGGCGTGGATCGCAAGTCTGGAGGCTGTCGCTAGCGCCGGCATCAAGATCATCTGCTACAATTTCATGCCTGTCGTCGACTGGTGCCGCACCGATCTGGAATGGGAGCTGCCGAACGGCGCCCGCGCCATGCGCTTCGATCAGGACCGCTTTGCCGCCTTCGAGCTGCACATCCTCAAACGGCCGGCGGCCGTGCAGGAGTATTCGCCGGAGCAGCAGGCCCGCGCGAAACGGCTGTTCGACCAGATGAGCCAGGCCGATATCGACTATCTCGTGATGGTCATTGCCAGCGCGCTGCCGGGCTCGACCACCGAGCCGATGACCATCCCGCAATTCCGCGACCGGCTCGAAACCTATCGCGACATCACGCCGGCGATCCTGCGGGAGCATCTGGCCGAATTCCTGGGCCGTGTCGCGCCGGTCGCCGAGCAGCTCGGCGTATCGCTGACGCTGCATCCGGATGATCCGCCGCGCCCGCTGTTCGGCCTGCCGCGCGTTGCCTCGACCGCCGAGGACTATCAGGCGCTGTTCGACGCCGTACCGTCCAAGGCGAACGGCATCTGCCTGTGCACGGGTTCGCTCGGCGTGCGGCCTGAGAACAATCTGCCGGAAATGGCAGAACGCTTCGGCCCTCGCGTCGCCTTTGCCCATCTGCGCGCGACCAAGCGCGAGGCCGATGGCCTGTCGTTCTACGAGTCCGATCATCTCGACGGCGACGTCGACATGGTCGCAGTGCTGAAGGCGCTGCTAAAGGAGAACGTGCGGCGTTCCCGAGACAAGAGAATCGTGTTCCGTCCCGATCACGGCCACCGCATGCTCGACGATCTCGCTGCCACCAAGCGCACCAATCCCGGCTACACCGCGATCGGCCGCCTGCGCGGCCTCGCCGAACTCCGCGGCGCGATCAGGGCGATCGAGCATCGGTAGGACCAAAGCTCTATCCACATCGTCATTGCGAGCGTAGCGAAGCAATCCAGAATCCCTCCGCGGAAAGACTCTGGATTGCTTCGCTGCGCTCGCAATGACGTGGAGGGAGTGGTGCCTCACCCCAACGCGTCCTCAATAGCACGCCGCCATCGCGCCGAGTTTCGGATAGAGCCGGTCGATTGCGGCGATCTCGCTTTTCATCTGGGCGATGATCCAGTCGCGGATCTCGACAGCGATGGGGCGCATCGGCCGGTTGCGCGGCGGCAGGAATTCGCAGAGGCGGCGCGTGGTGGTGAGGGTGTCGGAGGCCGGCACCAGCGCGCCGGTGAGAAGCCAGTGCGAGGCCACGGTCAGCCAGCCGAGCGCGATGCCCTGGCCGAGCAGCGCGGCCTGCACCACCACGGCATAGTCGGTGAAGCTCAGCGCCTTGGCCGCGCCGCGGCGCCCGGTGAGGAGCGATGCGTAGTCGGCGGCCCAGTCGCCCGGCGTCTCGGCAAGGCGGATGATGGTGTTGCCTTCAGCGGGATCGGTCTCGCCGAGATAGCCGGGGCTGCACATCGGCAGCATGACTTCCTTCATGATCAGCGTGCCGCCGGACGACGGCTCGTCGCGATCGCGAAAGCGCATGCCGAGATCGACATTGTCCACCGGCCCGCGCAGCGCGCCGGAGATCAGCTGGAAGCGGAGATCGACCTGCGGAAACTGCTTCTGGAGCTTGTCGATGCGCGGCATCAGCCAATGCGTGGTGAAGGCGGAGGAGACCGACAGCGTCACCGTCTCGGTGCCCTTGCGCCGCCGTTCGATTTCCACGAGGCCGCTCTCGATGCTGCGGAAGCCTTCGAGCACGCGGCGATACAAGAGTTCGCCTTCCTCGGTGAGCACCGCGCGTCCGGCCGTGCGATCGAACAGGCGAACGCCGAGATGCTCCTCGAGCTGGCCGAGCATCCGGCTCACCGCCGGCTGCGTGACGTTCAATTCTGCGGCCGCCGCGGTGAAGCTGCCATTGCGCGCCGCCGCGTCGAAGACGAACAGGGCGTTGCTGGACGGCAGCATGCGGCGCAGCTCGGGCATAACGTCATGTTATGAGCCGCGTGAGAATTTGGCAATTGCCGAGTTTTGCCAAGTCTGGTGTCATTGGCATGACAGCCCAAAAGACAGGGCTTGCGGAGGAAGATTTGGTGCGGTGCACGCTTCGTCCGTGAGTGCTCGGAATCCCTGTCTATAAAGCAGGCTTATGGCGCGCAGTGAGGCACGCCATCACACGGACGTGGCGAGGGTCGATCGTTGGACAAGCGAGCGGAAAGCGTCGAGATCAGGTCCGCGAGCAAGACGTACGGCGCGGTTCGCGCCCTCGATGACGTGTCCCTCAATGTCGGCGCGGGCGAGTTCGTCTCGCTGCTCGGTCCCTCCGGTTCCGGCAAGACCACACTGCTCGGCATTTTGGGCGGCTTCATCCTGCCATCGAGCGGAACAATTCTCTTCGGCGGCCGCGACGTCACCTGGATGCCGCCGCACAAGCGCGATCTCGGCGTCGTGTTCCAGAACTACGCGCTGTTCCCGCATATGAGCGTCGGCGAGAACGTCGCCTTTCCCTTGCGCGCGCGCCGGCTGCCGAAAGCGAGCTGGCCCGACAAGGTGCGCGCAGCGCTCGCGATGGTCGGCCTCGCCGGCTATGAGGCGCGCGGCATCGCGCAGCTCTCCGGCGGCCAGCGCCAGCGCGTGGCGCTGGCCCGCGCCATGATCTTCGAGCCGCGGCTGATCCTGATGGACGAGCCGCTCTCCGCGCTCGACAAGCAGCTGCGCGAATCCATGCAGATCGAGCTGCGCGCGCTGCACAAGCGCGTCGGCGCTACCATCATCTACGTCACCCATGACCAGCGTGAGGCGCTGACCATGAGCGATCGGGTCGCCGTGATGAAGGACGGCAGGCTGATCCAGATCGACGTGCCCGAGCGGTTGCACGATCATCCCGCAAATTCCTTTGTCGCGAGTTTCATCGGGGAAGCGACGATGCTGCCCGTTCGCCGCGTCGATGCGGCCTGCGTCGCGCTCGGCAATGCGCTGCTGCGCAGCGCCCGCGCCATTCCGGACGGCGATGCGCTGATGCTCGCCGTGCACAGCGAAAAACTGCTGATCGACGACGGCGTACAGGATGCCGCCTGCAACCGGCTGACCGGCACGGTCACCGACATCGTCTATCAGGGCGAGAGCCTGCGTGTCTTCCTGGCGCTGGAAGGCGGCATCGCGCTCAGCCTGCGCCAGCCGAGCTACCATCAGGCCTACAGCCGCATTCCGCCGCTCGGCGGCAGTCTCACCGTCACCCTTCACCCCGAGGACACCATCGTGGTGCCCAGGGTGGACTGAAGCCTTGTTGCAACCTGAGAGAAGAAACGAACATGTCGACCCAAGCCGCGTTCAGCAATTTCAAGGTTCTCACTTTCGACGTCGTCGGCACCTTGATCGATTTTGAGACCGGCGTGCTCGCCGCGGTGCGCAGGATCTCCGGCAAGACTCCAGCCGAGCTCAGCGACGACCAAATCTTCGAATCCTACAAGCGCGGTCGTGACAAGCATTACGAGCGCTCGAGCGAGGTGATGTTCCACGTCTACCGCCATCTCGCCAACGAGCTCGGGCTGCCGGCCGACGATGCGTCCTGCGACGTGTTCCAGCTCGCCGTGCTGCGCTGGGGGCCGTTCCCGGACTCGGTCGAGGCGCTCAAGCGCCTGCGCACCAAATTCCGGCTGGTCGCGATGACCAATGCCGACCGCGTTGCGCTCTCCTGTTACGCGCATGCGCTCGGCAATCCCTTCGACGACACGGTCTGCGCCGACGAGACCGGCGTGGCCAAGCCGAACCCGGAATTCTTCGCCTACAACAAGGGTCGTCAGTCCGCCTTCGGCTACAAGCAGTCCGACATCCTGCACGTCGCGCAGAGCCAGTACCACGACATCGGGATCGCGCGGAAGCTCGGCTACAAGGTGTGTTGGATCGAGCGCCGCCAGGGCATCGCCGGCTTCGGCGGCACGCCGGCGGTGGAGACGCTGACCAAGCCGGACTTCCATTATCCGACGCTGAAGGCGCTCGCCGATGCCGCCATCGGCCCGGCGGACTGAGTCCATGAGCGCGGGCATGACACGGGACTGGAGCGCGCTGCCGTCAGCCAACTCGCTGTGGGCCGCCACGGCCGAACCGGCGCGCGAGTTTCCGGTCCTGTCGGGCGAGCGGCAGGCAGATGTGGTGATCATCGGCGCGGGCTACACCGGCCTCTCCGCTGCGCACCACATCGCCAGAAGCGGGCTCGCGCCGGTCGTATTAGAGGCCAACCGCCCCGGCTGGGGCGCGAGCGGCCGCAATGGCGGGGTGATCACCGCAAAATTCCGCCTCTCGTTCCGCGAGATCGATGCCGTGCACGGCCGCGCCATGGCGCGGCGCATGTACGAGATCGCGCATGAATCGACTGACATGGTCGAAGAGCTCGTCTCCGAGTTCGGCATCGCCAGCGCAAACCTCACTCGCACCGGCCAGGTCAAGGCGGCGCATAACGAGACGACGCTCCGGGCCGCGATCGACGAAGCCAATTGGATGACGCGCGAGATGGGTGATGCGGAGGTCCGCATTCTCGACAAGCGCGGCGTGCGCGAGGAGACCGGCTCCGACATCTTTGTCGGCGGCGTGCTCAATCCCGGCTCGGGCGGCATTCATCCGCTGAACTATCTGCGCGGGCTTGCCGACGGCATCGCGCGCCGCGGCGTTGCCATCTTCCAGGAGTCGCCGGTGCTCAAACTCCGGCGGGAGAACGGCGAGATCGTCGCCGAGACGCCGAAAGGCGCGGTGCGCGCGAAGCAGGCCATCATCGCCACCAACAGCTATTCGGATCTGACCGATGCCACCGCGCAGATGCAGCGTACTCTGATCCCGTTCCGCAGCGCCATCGTTGCCACCGACAAGCTGCCGCGCAATCTTGCCGGAAAGCTGATGCCGACGGGGCGCACCTATACCGAGACCAAGCGCATGATGCGCTGGTTCCGCATGGTCGACAATCGCGTGATCTTCGGCGGCCGCGGCGCCTTCGGCAAGCAGGACTCGCAAGCCGCCTTCGATGCGTTGCGCAAGGCGATGGTCGGCATTTTTCCGGATCTCGCCGATATCCCGCTCGCCTACAAATGGTCGGGCCTCGTCGCGATGACGCTGGACCAGGTGCCGCATATCGGCCGGCTCGACGACCGCACGTTGGTCTCGATGGGCTACAATGGCGCCGGTGTCGCAATGTCGAGCCTGATGGGCCGCTATCTCGCCGCCTTCGTGCGCGGCGAGACGCCCGAGGTCGGCCTGCTCGATATCAGGCGCATGAAGGCGATTCCGTTCTATCCGCTGCGCGAGCCCGCCGTGCGCATGGTCGCCGGCTGGTACCAGTTTCTCGATGCGATCGGTCGGTGAGATCTATTTGGAGGAGGTGAGGATGACGACGAAGCAGAAGTTTGGATTTGGCTGCGCATTGCTTGGTGCAATCGGATTTACCACGGCTGCCGGTGCCGCCGAGCAGATCACCTTCGTCTCGCAGGGCGGTGCCTATCAGCAGGCCCAGACGGTGGCGATCCTCGATCCCTCCGCCAAGAAGCTCGGCATCACTATCAACCAGGACTCCATTCCCGACGCCTGGCCCGCGATCAAGACCCAGGTCGGCAGCGGTAAGCCGATCTGGGATGTCGTCGACACTCCGACCGGCTATTGCCTGCGCGGCGGCGAGCAGGGGCTGATCGAAAAGCTCGACTTCTCCAAGATTCCGAACGCAGCGGCGATGCCCGAGGCCTATCGCAGTCCCTATTCGGTGTCTTACGAATTCTATTCCAGCGTGCTGGCCTACAGCCAGAAGACGTTCCCGAAGGATGCGCCGAACAGCTGGGCGGATTTTTGGGACGTCAAGAAATTCCCCGGCCGCCGGGCGCTGCGCAACCACCCGATCGCCACGCTCGAGGCGGCGCTGATGGCGGACGGCGTCGCGCCCGACAAGCTCTATCCGCTCGACGTCGACCGCGCCTTCAAGAAGCTGGAAGAGATCAAGCCGCACATCACGGTATGGTGGACCTCGGGCGCGCAGTCGGCGCAGCTTCTCAACGACGGCGAAGTGGACATGGAGATGGCCTGGAACGGCCGCGTCAGCGCGGTCGCCAAGGAAGGCGCGCCTTCACCTACAACCAGGGCATCCTGCAGAGCACTTCGCTCTGCATCCTCAAGGGCGCGCCGAATCTCGCTACCGCGGTGAAGTTCCTCAACGAGGCCGTCGATCCCGTGCACCAGGCCAACCTGCCGCTCCACATCGACTACGGCCCCGGTAATCCGAAGGCGTTCGAGACCAGCGTGATCAAGCCCGAGCGCGCCGCGCAATTGCCGAGCGAGCCGGCCAATGCGGCCAAGCAGGCGCTGATGTCCTACGCCTGGTGGTCCTCGCCCGCGGGCGAAGCGGCCGAGAAGCGCTGGGCGTCGTTCATGCAGAAGTGAGTGAGGCAGCCTTGACGACATCCGTGTCCGATCCATCGCAGAAGCATCAGCGCCGCGAGCACGGCCTGATGCTGGCGCTGGTGTCGCCGGCGCTGCTGGTGATCTTGGCGCTCATCGTGCTGCCGGTCGGCTGGCTCGCCTGGCAGTCGGTCTACCACGACGGCTTCACGCTGGAGAATTATCGCCGCGTCTTCACCGAGGATGTCTATTGGCGCAGCTTTGCGCTGACCTTCGAGATCAGTCTCGCGGTCACGGGAATCGCGCTGCTGCTCGGCTATCCCGTGGCCTATCTTGCCAACTCGGTGCCGAAAGCGTGGAGCATCCTCATCCTGTCGCTGGTGGTGCTGCCGTTCTGGACCAGCGTGCTGGTCAGGGCCTATGCGTGGCTGGCGCTGCTGCAGCGCACCGGCGTGATCAACCAGTTCCTGCGCTATCTGGACGTGATCTCCGAGCCGCTCGCGTTGGTCCACAACACGTTCGGCACGGTGGTTGCGACGGTGCACATCCTGCTGCCGTTCATGGTGCTGCCGCTCTATGCCACCATGCAGAAGATCCCCGGCGATCTCATGCAGGCCGGCGCCAGCTTAGGGGCGAGCCCGTCGCTCACATTTTTCCGCGTGTTCCTGCCGCTGTCGCTGCCGGGCGTGCTCGCTGGCTGCACCATGGTGTTCGTGCTCTGCCTCGGCTTCTACATCACGCCGGAGCTGCTCGGCGGCGGCCGCACCGTGATGGTGTCGATGCTGGTGAGCCGCAATGTCGAGCTCTACAATCAGTTCGGGGCGGCCAGCGCGGTCGCGGTGGTGCTGCTCGTGAGCGTGCTCCTGATCTTCTTCGTCGTCAGCCGCTTCATCTCGCTCGATCGCGTGTTGGGGCAGAAATGATGCGCGCCTCGCCCGCACGGATTGCTCTCTACGTGATCAGCGCGCTGGTGCTGGTCTATCTGATCCTTCCCGTGCTGATCATCGCGCCGATCTCGTTCTCGAGCGCGCGGTTCCTGACTTTCCCGCCACCGTCGTTCTCGCTGCGCTGGTACCAGCAATATTTCGCCAACTCCGCCTGGATGCAGGCGACGCGGGTGACGCTGACGGTCGCGCTGCTGACTGTCGTGATCGCGACCCCGCTCGGCGTGGCCGCCGCCTATGCCATCAGCCAGTCGAAGCTGCGCATCATGCGCATCATTCACATGGCGCTGCTGCTGCCGCTGGTGGTGCCCATCATCATCACCGCGGTCGGCATCTTCTTCGTCTATGCCAAGGTCGGCCTGGTCGCGACCATGCCCGGCCTCGTGCTCGCGAACGTGATGCTGGGATTACCCTATGTCGTCATCTCGGTGCTCGCGGGCCTGCAGAGCTTCGACCCCGCGCAGGAGATAGTGGCGCGCAGCCTCGGCATGAACCGCCTGCGCAGCTTCTTCGCGGTGACGCTGCCGCAGATCAAGTCCAGCGTGCTCGCCGGCGGCATCTTCGCCTTCATCTCGGCGATGGACGAGACCATCGTCGCGCTGTTCATCTCCGGCGGCCAGTTCCAGCCGCTGACCAAGCGCATGTTCACCGCGCTTCGCGACGAGATCGACCCGACCATCGCCGCGATTTCGACGCTGATGACGGCAGCTTCCTTCATGCTGGTGCTACTGGCAAGCACGCGGCAGAAGAAGGGTGGGTGAGGCGAGTTATTGTCGTCCTGGCGAAAGCCAGGACCCATTACCCCAGGGAGTGTTTTGGCGAAGATTGGTCGTTCGGGACTAGTACCATCCGCAACCGAAAGACCTCGCGGTATGGGTCCTGGCCTTCGCCAGGACGACGGCTGAGTTTGTGGCGGGCCACACCCTCACCCCTTCGCCCCCAGCCACGCCAAAATCATCTCCACGATCTGGGTGCGGCTCTTCGCCAGCACCCCGGGTTCGCTGAGGTCGCGATCGAACAGCGCACCAAAGGTGTCGCGGTTGGCGACGCGGAAGAAGCAGTAGGAGGAGATGGCGAGGTGCAGGTCGATGGCGTCGACGTCGTCGCGGAAGACACCTTCGTCGCGGCCGCGCTTCAGGATGCCGTCGAGCGTCGCGATCACGCTGGCGTTGAGCTGGCGCAGCTGCGGGTTCTGCTTCAGATGCTTGCCATGGTGGATATTCTCGATGCTGACGAGGCGGATGAAGTCCGGATTGCGTTCGTCATGGTCGAAGGTGGCCTCGATCAGGCGGCGCAATCCCTCGCGGGCGTCGCAGCTTTCGATGTCGAGCTGGTCCTCCAGCGCGCGGATGCTGCGATAGGCCTCTTCGAGCACCGCGAGGTAGAGCTGCTCCTTGCCGCCGAAATAATAGTAGATCATCCGCTTCGACGTGCGTGTCCGGGCGGCGATGGCGTCGACCCGCGCGCCGGAATAGCCCTCGCGGGCGAATTCGGCCATCGCCACTTCGAGGATGTCGCGCTTGGTGCGCTCGGGGTCGTTGATGCGCTTCGATGGGAGCGGCATGCGTTCGAGCATCATCCCATGGCGAAATCGGCCGCCGTCTCGGCATGAATTGCCGTCGTGTCGAACGTCTCGACTGACGTGTCGTCCGGGCCGACCAGCATCGTGATCTCGGTACAGCCGAGGATGATGCACTCCGCGCCGGCGGTGACGAGCGCTGCCATCACCTCCTGATAGCGCCGGCGCGAGGGAGCGGTGACAGTTCCGAGGCACAGCTCATCGTAGATGATGCGGTTCACGTCGGCGCGCGCGTCGGCGGGAGGAACCAGGACGTCGAGATCATGCGCGCGCAGCCGGTCGATGTAAAAGTCCTGCTCCATCGTGAACTTCGTGCCGAGGAGCCCGAGGCGCCGGTACCCTTTGGCCCGGATGCGCTGCGCCGTTGCGTCCCCGATATGAATGAATGGAACGGTCAAGCTCGACATGATATCGGGTGCCAGTTTGTGCATCGTGTTCGTGCACAACACGATCGCACGGGCCCCGGCGCTTTCGAGCCGCCGTGCGACCTCCGCCAGGCTGGCCGCCGCCTCGCTCCAGCGATCGGCGTACTGCATTTCCTTGATCTGTTGAAAATCGTAGGAATACATCAGCAGCGGCGCCGAATGCAGCTTGCCCTTGCGGTCGCGGACCCGCTCATTGATGAGCTTATAGTAGAGCGCGGTGCTCTCCC
This sequence comes from Bradyrhizobium sp. DN3, assembly GCF_041357655.1. Taxonomy (NCBI): domain Bacteria; kingdom Pseudomonadati; phylum Pseudomonadota; class Alphaproteobacteria; order Hyphomicrobiales; family Nitrobacteraceae; genus Bradyrhizobium; species Bradyrhizobium sp. DN3. The sequence goes on from NZ_JAULLN010000007.1 coordinate 294,263, forward strand.
AGCTCATGCCTCCAATCAGGCCGATGGTTTGCATTTCGGTCTCCAGACGAGTTGGTCCGGCCGGATCGTAGACGAAGACGTCGAAGCTCGCCATCATGATGGGAAAATTAGACGGGTTGGCGTGTGGCCCCTGGCGGACGCCGGGATTGCGTGGACGTGGTCTCAGAGCCCGATCAGTGCAAACGGCAAGGGCGGGCATGACGCCTGCGCAGGCGGCGAGAAGTCTTTCGATCTTGCGCGTCCTGTCGGCCTGTCCTACGCCAATTCCGCACATAATGGCGAGGCGCTCGGGCGCATCGCCAAAGCCTTGAGGGAGCCGTCATGACCATTCGCAACACCCGCACCGGGGGCCAGATCCTGATCGACCAGCTGGTCGCGCAAGGGGTCGAGCGCGTCACCTGCGTGCCGGGCGAGAGCTATCTGGCGGCGCTCGATGCGCTGCATGACAGCCCGATCGACGTCGTGATCTGCCGCGCCGAAGGTGGCGCCGCGATGATGGCGGAGGCCTATGGCAAGCTCACGGGCCGTCCGGGCGTCTGCTTCGTCACCCGCGGACCCGGCGCGACCAATGCCAGCCACGGCGTCCACATCGCGATGCAGGACTCGACGCCGATGATCCTGTTCGTCGGCCAGGTCGACACCGGCATGCGCGAGCGCGAGGCGTTCCAGGAGCTCGACTACAAGGCGGTGTTCGGCACCATGGCGAAATGGGCGGTCGAGATCGATCGCCCCGACCGCATTCCGGAGCTGGTGGCGCGCGCCTTCCGCGTCGCCATGCAGGGCCGCCCGGGTCCCGTGGTGATCTCGCTGCCCGAGAACATGCTGACCGAGACCGCGGCGGTTGCGGACGCTATGCGGATCGAGCCCGCGGCGAGCTGGCCGGCGCCGGCCGACATCGAAAAGCTCGGCGCCATGCTCGCCGGCGCCAAGGCACCGCTCGTCATCCTCGGCGGGTCGCGCTGGACCGACGAGGCGACCAGGAGCATCGCGCGGTTCGCCGAACGGTTCGACCTGCCGGTCGCGACCTCGTTCCGCCGGGCCTCGCTGATCGACGCCGACCATTCGCATTACGCCGGTGATCTCGGCATCGGGCCGAGCCCGGGGCTGAAGGCGCGCATCGAGGGCGCCGACGTCATTCTGCTCATCGGCGGCCGCATGTCGGAGATGCCGTCCTCGTCCTACACGCTGCTCGACATTCCGACCCCGCAGCAGAAGCTGATCCACGTGCATCCGGGCTCCGAGGAGCTCGGCCGCGTCTATCAGCCGGCCCTTGCGATCCAGGCGACGCCCGCCGCATTCGCCGCCGCGGTCGAAACGCTGCAGCCTTCCGGTGCGGTGGCCTGGAAGGGCGAGGCCGCGAAGGCACATGCCGATTATCTCGCCTGGACCGAAAAGGCGCGCGAGCTGCCGGGCAGGTTCCAGTACGGCCAGATCATGACCTGGCTGCGCGACCGCCTGCCGAAGGACGCGATCGTCTGCAACGGCGCCGGCAACTATGCCGGCTGGATCCATCGTCACCATCGCTTCCACAGCTTTGCCGCGCAGCTTGCGCCGACCTCGGGCTCGATGGGCTATGGCGTGCCGGCGGGCGTGCTGGCAAAACGGCAATACCCGGATCGCGTCGTCGTCGCCTTTGCCGGCGACGGCTGCTTCCTGATGAACGGCCAGGAGTTCGCGACCGCCGTGCAGTATGACGCGCCGCTGATCGTCATCGTCGTCGACAATTCGCAATACGGCACCATCCGCATGCACCAGGAGCGCGACTATCCCGGCCGCGTCGTCGGCACCCAGCTCAAGAACCCCGATTTCGCGATGTACGCGAAGGCGTTCGGCGGCCATGGCGAGCGCGTCGAGCGCACCGAGGAGTTCGCACCCGCGTTCGAGCGCGCGCTCGCCTCGGGCAAGCCGTCCATCCTCCACTGCATCATCGATCCGCGCGCGATCTCGGTCGGCAAGGATTTTGTGCCAGCGGTGAAGGCTTAAGCGATGGCGGCCGGCCGCCACGTCGCCATCATCGGCGCCGGCGCGGTCGGCGTGATCAGCGCCATCGAAGCGCTGCGCGAGGGCCATCGCGTCACGTTGATCGATCCGGGCGAGCCCGGTGGCGAGCAGGCGGCGAGCTATGGCAATGCCGGCTGGCTGTCATCGCATTCGGTGATCCCGCCGGCCGAGCCGGGCGTCTGGAAGAAGGTGCCGGGTTATCTGATAGACCCGCTCGGCCCGCTCGCGATCCGCTGGTCTTATCTGCCGAAGGCGCTGCCTTGGTTGATCAAGTATTTGCTCGCGGGCTGGACCGAGGCGCGGGTCGAGAAGACGGCGTTTGCGCTGCGTGATCTGCTGAAGGACGCACCGCTGCTGCACAAGAAGCTCGCGGAGGAGGCGGGCGTGCCTGAATTGATCGAGCGCAACGGTGTGATGCACGTGTTCCCATCGCGCGGCAATTTCGACAACGATCTCGGCTGGCGCCTGCGCAAGAAGGTCGGTGTCGAATGGCTCGAGCTCAACGCCGATGAGATGCGCCAGCGCGAGCCCGACCTGCATCCGCGCTACACCTTTGGCGTGGTGGTGGAGGAGGCCGGCCGCTGCCGCAATCCCGGTGCCTATGTCGCGGCCCTCGCGCAACATGCGCTGGCAAGCGGTGCGAAGCACGTGCGGGCCAAGGCAACGGGCCTCAAGCTCTCGGGCAACACGCTCGTCGCCGTCGTCACCGAGAGCGGCGAGATCCCTTGCGATGCCGCCGTGGTTGCGGCGGGCGCCCGCTCGAAGCAATTGACTGCATCGGTCGGTGATCCGCTGCCGCTCGAGACCGAGCGTGGCTATCACGTCATGATCGAGAACCCGGAATCTGGGCCGCGCAGCTCGATGATGGCGTCAGATGCGAAGATGGTGGTGAACTGGACCGACAAGGGCCTGCGCGCCGCCGGCACGGTCGAGATCGCCGGCTTAGAGGTCGCGCCGAACTGGAAGCGTGCCGAGATTCTGCGCAACCACCTCATCAGCATGTTCCCAAAACTGCCGAAGGACATTCCGGCCTCGCGCATCAAAACCTGGTTCGGTCATCGTCCGAGCATGCCGGATGGACGGCCCTGCATCGGCTATGCGCGGGCCTCGCGCGACATCGTCTATGCCTTCGGCCATGGCCATGTCGGCCTGGTCGGCTCGGCGCGCACCGGCCGTCTCGTCGCGCAGCTTCTCAGCGGCAAGCAGCCTGAGATCCCGCTCGCGCCGTTCGCACCCGATCGTTTCCTCTGAGAACGCACCATGACCCATCCAGCCAATTCGTCCTCCCGCATCGCCCGTGGCGGCAAGGCCATCTATGGCGCGCCGCTCGGCATTTTGATGCTGGAAGCGCGCTTTCCTCGCGTTCCCGGCGACATGGGCAACGGCACGACCTGGCCGTTCCCCGTGCTGTATCGCGTGGTGAGCGGCGCCTCGCCGAAGAGGGTGGTGCTGAAGGGCGCGGCCGGCCTGCTGCCTGATTTCATCGATGCGGCCAAGGATCTGGTGCGGCTCGGGGCCGAAGCGATCACCACCAATTGCGGCTTCCTGTCGCTGTTCCAGAAGGAGATCGCGGCCGCCGTCGGCGTGCCGGTTGCGACCTCCTCGCTGTTGCAGGTGCCGTGGGTGCAGGCGACCTTGCCGCCGGGCAAGCGCGTCGGCCTCGTCACGGTATCCGGCTCGACGCTCTCACCCGCCCATCTCGAAGGTGCCGGCGTGCCGCTCGATACGCCGCTGGTCGGCACCGAGAACGGTAAGGAATTCTTCCGCGTCCTGATCAAGGCCGAGAAGGACGACATGGACGTCGTGCAGGCCGAGCGCGACGTTGTTGAGGCCGGCAAGGCGCTCGTCGCTGGGAACCCGGATGTCGGCGCCATCGTGCTCGAATGCACCAACATGCCGCCTTATGCGGCCGCGCTTCAGGCCGAGGTTGGATTGCCGGTTTACGACATCTATTCCATGATCACCTGGTTTCATGCTGGACTGCGCCCGCGCGTTTTTGCGTGAACGCGTTCGTGAGATCGTCACAAGTTCTGGAGTGAGCCCATGAAATTATCCGGCAAGGTCGCCGTCATCACCGGCGCGGCGCGCGGCATCGGCAAGGCCTGCGCGAAGAGATTCTTGGACGACGGCGTCAAGGTGGTCATCTCCGACGTCGACACGGATGCGCTCGAGAAGACGGTCAACGAGCTGGGCAAGCCCAAGGAGCTGTATGCCCTGCCGTGCCACGTCGCGCGGCGCGCGGACGTCGATCGCGCGGTCGCCACAGCAGTCCGGGAGTTCGGCCGGCTCGACATCATGGTCAACAACGCGGGCGTGGCCCGCAACCAGGACATTCTCGACATCTCTGAGCAGGATTTCGACGAGGTCATCGGCATCAATCTGAAAGGTGCGTTCTTCGGCGTGCAGGCCGCCGCGAAGCAGATGATCGCGCAGGGCGGAGGGGGCGTCATCATCAACATGTCCTCGGTGAACGCGCTGCTGGCGATTCCGACGCTTGCGACCTACGCCATCTCCAAGGGTGGCATGAAGCAACTGACGTCGGTGGCCGCCGTCGCGCTCGCGCCGCACAACATCCGCGTCGTCGCGGTCGGGCCGGGCACGATCCTGACCGATATGGTGGCCTCGGCGATCTATACGTCCGAGGATGCGCGCAAGACCGTGTTGTCGCGCACGCCAGCAGGCCGCGGCGGCGAGCCGAGCGAGGTGGCGTCGGTGGTGGCGTTTCTTGCCAGTGACGATGCGTCCTACATCACCGGGCAGACGATCTATCCAGATGGCGGCCGGCTGATCCTGAATTACACGGTGCCGGTGAGGGAGAAGTAGGGCTGGGAAGGTCGTCCCACACTCGCTGTCATCGCCCGGCTTGACCGGGCGATCCAGTACTCCGAGACAGCAGTGATAGAACCGATGGGCCGCGGCGTACTGGATGCCCCGCCCCCGTGCGCAATTGCGCACTAGGCGGGGCATGACAGCGGTGGTTGTGCAGCCAGCTCGCCCTTCACTCCGCCGCGACCGTCATGCCGTGGCCGAGCCGCTTCGAGATGGCGCCGGCGCAGTCGCGCAGCGCATGGGCGATCGGGCTGTCCCAGCGTGCGTCGAAGGTGCCTTCCGGGCCCATCGCGGTGATGACCAGCGCGACATGGCCGGAATGATCGAACACCGGTGCTGAGAACGCATTGACGCCGGGCAGGGGATCGCCGAGCGCGCGGGCGAGACCGTGCTTGCGCGCTTCAGCGAGCATCTCGGCGACCTTCGCGCCTTTCACCGCGCGCTTGGGATTGTAGCCGACGCCGTGGCGGTCGAGGCCGCTTTCGAGCGCGGCATTGATGGTCTTCTCCGGCAGGAAGGCGGCGAAGGCGCGGCCGGTCGCGGTCTCCAGCAGCGCCATCACCGAGCCGGCCCGCATCACGATGTGGACGGGATGGGCCGGCTCTTCCAGTTGCACCACGGTCGGACCGTGCGTGCCCCAGACCGCGAGCGAGACCGCGTGGCCGATCTGGCTCGCGAGCGCCGCGATCTTGGGACGTGCGATGCGCACGCCGGAGAGGCGGCGCAGGCTGATCAGGCCGAGCTCCAGCGCCAGCGCGCCGATCTCGTAGCGGCCGGTGGTCTCGTCCTGCTCGATCAGCCCGATGCGGGAGAAGCTGGCGAGATAAGGATGCGCCTTGGCCGGCGTCATGCCGGCCTCGCGGGCGAGATCGCGCAGCATCATCGGCTCGCCGCTCCTTGCGAGCGCACGGAGCAGTTCTCCGCCGACCTCGATCGACTGGATGCCGCGGCTTTCCCTCTTCATGCGCCTCCTGGCGTGCGTCCGCTTAGGCCGCCTTGCGCTTGGCGGCGCTGTCGGCAAGGTGTCGTCCGGCAATGTAGCCGAAGGTCAGCGCCGGCCCAAGCGTGATGCCAGCGCCGGGATAATTGCCGCCCATGATGCTCGCCATGTCGTTGCCGGCGGCATAGAGCCCGGGAATCACACGGCCTTCGGCGTCGAGCGCCCGCGCGTTCTCGTCGGTGACGATGCCCGCATAGGTGCCGAGATCGCCGATCACCATCTTGATGGCGTAGAACGGCCCGTTCTCGATCGGTGCGACGCAGGGGTTCGGGCCGTGCAGAGCGTCGCCCTGATAGCGATTATAGGCCTTCGAGCCCTTGCCGAAGGCGGCATCGTGGCCTTGCGGCGCGGTCGTATTGAATTGCTTGACGGTCTCGGTGAACGCCTTGGCATCGATGCCGGCCTTCGCTGCCAGTGCATCCAGCGTATCACCACGCAACAGATAGCCGGTATTCAAGTGATGGCCGAGCGGCATCGGGAACGGCGGCACGCAGCCGAGGCCATATTTGCGCAGCGTCTTGTGATCGCAGACGAGGAAGGCGGCAATCTCCTCGCCGGGCTTGGCCGCCTTCACCATGGCCTGGACGAAGTCGTGATAGGAATTGCCTTCATTGGCAAAACGCCTGCCATCGCGCATCACCGCGATCACGCCGGGCTTGGCGCGGTCGATGAAATGCGGCATCACGCCCTTGGAGCCGTCTTTGCGCGTGGTCAGCGACACCGGCACCCAGGCGGCTGCGTTCGGCAGGCGATCCTCGACATGCCCGCCGGCGTTTTCCGCAAGGCGCAGACCGTCACCGGTGTTGCCGGCCGGTCCCGGCGAATAGTGCTCACTGCCGGTCGGCGCGTGCGGAAACATCTTTCTGCGCCGCTCGACATCGTGCGGGAAGCCGCCGCAAGCGAGCACGACGCCATGGCGCGCGCGGACGCGCAGGTCGCGTCCCTCACGCGAAACGATCGCGCCGGTGACGGCGCCATTCTCGACCGTCAGCTCGCGCACCGGCGAGGACAGCCACATTGGAATTTTGAGATCGAGCGCGGATTTCGCCAGCCGTCCTGCGAGCGCATTGCCGTTGGTCAAGGTCATGCCGCGGCCGTAGCGCAGCACATCCATGAAATGCCGCGACAGGCGCTTGGCGACATAGACCGCGGAGGTCAGCGACTTCGTGACGCGCATGAAGTGGATGATCTCCTTGCCGGAGCCTAACATCATGCCGAACACGGTGAGCTCGGGCAGCGGCATGCCCAGCGTCTTGATGTGATCGCCGAGCTCGCGGCCGTCGAACGGGCGCGTCACCATGGAGCGGCCGCCCTGCGCGCCGCCGGGCGCCTCGGCATGGTAGTCGGGAAACACCAGCGGCATGTCGAAGCGGAGCGCGGTCTTGGTGGTGAAGAAATCGACCGCTTCGGGGCCGGCGCTCAGGAATGCGTCGACGCGTGCGGCATCAAAGTTGTTGCCGGCCTCGTGCCGCAGATAGGTGCGGGCCTGCTCCGGTGTTTCCTCGATGCCGTAAGCCTTGGCAAGAGAGGTGCCGGGGATCCAGAGCCAGCCGCCGGAGCGGGCGGTGGTGCCGCCGAAGCGCGGCTCCTTCTCGACGATGAGCACGTCGAGGCCGCGAGAACGCGCGGTGATCGCCGCCGACATGCCGGAGGCGCCTGATCCGGCCACGAGCACATCGCACTCGTAAGTCTCAATTGCGCTATGCTCGGTGCCGGTCATGCGGGCCTCACTTCTTCAGCAGTGGACATTTGGACTCGGAGACCGGGCGGAAGGCGTCCTCGCCCTTCACGGTCTTGACGATGTCCAGATAGTCCCACGGCTCCTTGGACTGCTCGGGCTTTTTCACCTTGGCGAGATACATGTCGCGGATGACGCGGCCGTCCTCGCGCAACTTGCCGCCATGGACGAATGTATCCTCGATCGGCAGCTCGCGCATCTTGGCCATCACCTTGGCGGAATCGTCGGTTCCGGCGGCCTTGATGGCCTTGAGATAATGCAGCACCGAGCCGTAGACGCCGGTCTGGATCATGGTCGGCATCACCTTGGTGCGTTCGTAGAACTTCTTCGACCAGGCGCGGGTCGCCTCGTCCATCGCCCAGTAGGAGGCCGTGGTCATGTAGGTGCCCTGCGCGGCCTTGAGGCCGATCGCGTGCACGTCGGTGTCGAACATCAACAGGCCGACCAGCTTCTGGCCGCCCTGCACGAGGCCGAATTCGCCCGACTGCTTGATGGCGTTGTCGGTGTCCTGGCCGGCATTGGCGAACGCAACCACGTCGGATTTCGAGCTCTGCGCCTGGAGCGCGAAGGAGGAGAAATCGGCGGTGTTGGTCGGATGCTTGACGCCGCCGAGCACCTTGCCGCCCATCTCGTTGATGAAGCGGGTTGCGTCCCTCTCGAGCTGCTGGCCGAAGGCGTAGTCGGCGGTGATGAAGTACCAGGATTTGCCGCCCTCCTTGATCACGGCGGAGGCCGTCACCTTCGATAGCGCATAGGTGTCGTAGGTGAAATGCACGGTGTTGGGGCTGCACAGCTCGTCGGTCAGCGAGCTTGCACCGGGGCCCGAGAGCAGGGCGACCTTGCCCCGCTCGCGCACCATGTTGTGCACGGCGATCGCGATGCCGGAATTGGGAATGTCGACGACGGCATCGACCTTGCCGTTGTCGAACCAGCCGCGCACGATCTGCACCCCGACATCGGTCTTCATCTGGTGGTCGGCGCTGATGATCTCGATCGGCTTGCCGAGCACTGTCGGGCCGAATTCCTCCACCGCCATCTTCGCCGCTTCGACAGAGCCCGGCCCGCTGTTGTCGCGGCCCCAGCTCGACAGATCCGTCAGCACGCCGATGCGCACCACGTCATCGGAGACTTGCGCGGTGGCCGCTGTGGTCATGGCTGCTGAAGTCATGGCCGCGAGCATGGCGCAGGCCAGAAGCCCTTTCATTGTGGTTCCCTCTCTTATGGGCCGCTTGGTGCGGCGGGTTGTTCTGGCGGTAAGTTAGATATTGACGAATGAGTTTGTCAATAATGAATAATTGGATGAGAGCCGATAGGGGGCGCGGCTGCTTCGGCATCGTCATGTATGGACGGCCCCCTCTCGGCAAGGGCTTTTTGGTGCTTCAGCAAATGAATCGGGGAGCGGTCATGTATACGGCCTCGAGAAGCGGCCATTGACCGCGGGCCCTGATGG